>CAMAWP010000023.1 GCA_945861765.1 Akkermansia muciniphila
AACCGGAGCCAAGAGTCCCGCTCAAAGTTAGACTATTTTGCCGGATGCCCAAGGCCCCATTCCGACCTTCTTGGATCTTCCGGCCCCTCGGCCTCAGGATCGATTTCTACCTTCCGCTTTATTCCTCTGCAAAAATCTGAGATGCGCACCTTCGCAAAGCCGAGCAATTCTCTCCATGAACCGACCCACCCCTACCCCTCTCAGGAGGGGATCTCTGCCCGGTCCCCTCCTGAGAGGGGTAGGGGTGGGTTCAGAGTCGCCCTGCGCGCGCGAAGTCCGGGGTGGTCTCTCCCCTTGCGAGGAACGAGCGGGGAGCGGACCGAGGAGAGCGGAAATCCCAGCCAACCGGCCTCCTCTCCCCGTCCCTCCATCCGATGGAAGAGAGGGTGAAGTTTTGGCCCGTCCTCATTCGGAGATGCGCCCGCGGAGGAGTTGGTCAAATCAGGCCGCTTGTCTTTCCCATTGGTTGCAGTATCCTTCCGCCACTGTGAAAAGAACGTGGAACATGGCGATGCCGATTGCCTTAATGATTGTGTTTGCCCTGACGCGCTGGCCTGGGCTGATGCCGCCGAATTTCAGCGCGGCTTACGCACTCGCTTTTTGCGCGGGGGTTTATTTCCCCCGTCGGTTAGCCTGGTGGCTTCCTCTTGCCACCTTGGCGGTGACAGACCTCATCATCAATTCTTACTATTACTTTGCCCAAGGCATCAATGCATTCCAGCTTTACCAACTGGTTAATTACGGCGTTTACGCCATTATTATTTGGCTCGGTCAACGGTTCAATGATCGATCGTCGTGGTTGAGCCTGTTGAGCGGAGGCCTTCTTGGATCGGTTCTCTTTTACTTTATCACCAACACAACCGCCTGGCTTTTTAATCCGTTCAACAACCCTGAATACACCAAAGATTTCGCAGGCTGGCTCATTGCTTTGACGAAGGGGACCGCAGGATGGCCCCAGACCTGGGAGTTCTTCCGCAACACGCTCTTCAGTGGTGGTTTGTTCACCGGCCTGTTCGCAGGAGCGATGAAGCTGAGCGAGGCGGCCGAGCCTTGCGAAGACACGGACGAAGAGGCTGAAACAGACGAAGCCTCACCCGAAGAATCCAAAGCCTGATTCTCTTTCCGGCCCATGGCGATTAAGGCATCACAGCGGATCGGTCTCACTTCAGCGGGCGATTCTGCTGTGGTTAAAATCGGAGTGCTTTCAGACACGCACGGTCATTTCGACCCCGCTATTCCATCCCTATTTGCAGGCGTCGATTATATTCTCCACGGAGGAGATATTGGGCTGCCGTGGCTCATATTGGAGTTAGAAGCCATTGCCCCGGTCACCGCAGTCCTGGGGAATACCGATGACGGGCTGGAGTTCCGAGAAACAGAGATCGTTCAACTGAATCAAAGAAAATTCCTTCTGCACCACATCCTGCAAATGGATCGTCCAGCCGAGAAAATAAAGCGCCGCATCATCCACGAGAACCCAGACGTGGTCATCTTCGGGCACACGCACCGGCGCTATTGCGAGACTGTTGGGCAAACGCTCTACTTTAATCCCGGTTACGCTGGTAAACCAAGATTTCATCTGCCTCGAAGTGTTGCCATTTTAACGTGTGACGCCACCGGAATTACCGCGGACTTCTTGACTCTTTAGGCAATGGATCTCGGGAGCGCTCCGCTAGAAACTTTCGCCCAAGCAGACCAAGGGTGACACGGATCTCAAAGTTCCGAACGCGCTTTCGTGGCGAATCAACTGGATTTTGGGCACAGAAGGTCCGCTCGGAGAAATAGAGACGAACGATTTGCCGCTCCTCCTGGACTTGCGACTTGAACTAGGCAAGCAATCTGTTTATATGAAGGCGTAATGGCGTTGCCCTTTCAAAGTTCTCAACCAAAAAAACGCTCTCAGATAGCAGCGATCGATATGGGGGCGCGCACTACGAAAGCCGTCTATGTGCAACGCAAAGGCCAAGGCTTTGAGCTGCTTGATTACACGGTGCAACAGGCGCCTGTTTACGAGAAGAATTTCTCGACCGAACTATTTTCCGAGCACCTCAAAACCGTCAGCCAGGCTCTAGGCCTGAAGACCAAACAGGTAGTGCTGATGCCTGGAGTCGCCGATTCGCTCTTGCGTCACGCGGAAGTTCCTATGGTGCCGATCGCCGACATGCGGTTGATGCTGAAATACAACAGTAAAAACTATCTCCAACAGGACCTTCCTGATTACGTGTTTGATTGTTATGTCCTGCCGCCGCGGCCCGGATCGGCTTCAACGGAGCTCGTCAAAAATCAGAAATGCCGTGTCCTAGTCAGCGCGGCGAGAAAGCAGTTTCTGGACAACCTCCAGGAAGCCACCAAGAACGCGGGACTTGTCACTGACCAGATCACCCCAAGCCTGATCGGGACGGCCAACGCTTTCGAGATGGCCCAGCCTGAGGCGTTCGCCAAGGAAGTTGTCGCCTTGGTCGATATCGGATTTAAGAATTCGACCATCACAATTCTACTCCATGGTGAGTTGAGCCTGAGCCGCGTGGTCGGTCTGGGTGGCGACAAGCTCACCAGCGGATTGGCCGAAGCCATGTCGATCAATTACGCGGAAGCCGAGATCGTAAAGGTCGGGATGGCTGAAGAGGCGCAATCGATGATGATGGGTCTCCTCATGCCTCTCGGACGGGAGCTGCGCGCTTCCATCGATTTCTTTGAGAAGCAAGAGGACAGGACCGTCAGCCAGGTTTTCGTCTCGGGCGGTTCGGCTTGCTCGCAATTTATCATCGAGACCTTACAGAGCGAGCTGATGGTTCCTTGCAAAAGTTGGAGCCCGCTGAGCTTTCTGGACCTTGCGTTACCTCCGCAGCAAATGGGGACCGTTGAACAACTGGCTCCGCAACTGGCAGCCGCCACGGGTGGTGCCATAGCCGCCCTCTAATCTGGCATGCCAATACGCCTTAATTTATTGGCCGAACAGCAGGCCGCCGAAGAAGCCCGTCGTCGTGATCCCGTCAAGCGGGCTTTGTGGGGCGGAGGCTTCGCGGTGGCTCTAGTCCTGCTCTGGGCCGGATCCGTGCAGCTTAAGCTCAGTCGAGTCAAAGCCGAAATGGTCGGCCACGAAGCGCACTGGAAAAAAGTTGAGCCAGCCTTCTTACAGATGTCGAATGATTTTCGTGAATCCGGATTGATTCGACGCAAATTAGACGCGCTGCAAAGGTACTCCACCAACCGCTTTTTTTGGGCGAACACCTTGAACGCTCTGCAACGCGTCGGCGACGACAAGGTGCGCGTGGTCAACCTCACTGGGAATATCGGTTTCGCGGAGCACAAACAGGTCCTCGTCTCCACCAGTATGTTCATCAACTTGCCTCCGAAAAGCTGGTGGAAATGGAGTTCAGAGCCTCTCAAGACGAATGTCTTGGAAGCAGCTAGAGCCTTGCTCGGCGCCATCACTAACCGCCCCGACATGGCGCGCTACCAGCCGGAACTGATCAGCACTCTCATTGTCACGACCAACCCGATTCAAATTGTTGCCAAGGTGGAAGTCGTGAAACCAGAAACGATCACTGAACGGGCCACTCTGGTCATGCGCGCCAGAGATTACAGCACGCCTCCAGACAAACGGATGGACGGATTTAATTCCGCCATCACCAATGCTTCTTATTTCAAGCAATTCCTTGGCAAAACAAACAGCACCGTGCAACCCGAGTTGCTCAAGTCCCGAGATGATGCCACGGATATGGTCAATCCAGGCGACCTTTTTATCCCGTTCACAGTGGAATTCTTTTTTCCGGACAAGATTCGTTCCAATGATTAAGCTTTCCAAGGACAAGCAGAACAAGATCATCCTGATCGCCTTCGGCGCCTTGGCGCTCTGCGGCGCGCTTTGGTATTTCCTGATAAGTTTGCCAACCGAAAGGTTCGTCAAGTACGAGGATAACATCCGCGACATCCAGGACAAGATCAACAAGGCGGAAGTGCGGATCAAGAGGACCCCAATGCTTCAAGCAGAGTTGACTGAGCTGAGGCAACAAATCGCTGAAGCAGAAGGCAAGATGATCCCCATCGAGCAGTTGAACGGAAAGAAATGGTTGCTCGATAAACTGAACCAGTTCATTGGCACCCGTTATGATGTGACTCCAACGGACTTGAGCAACGAGCCGTTGATGGAGAAACTCCTGTTGCTGCCGAAATTTGCTTATTCGGGTGCGGCCTACAAATTAGACGTGCGTGCTCATTACCATGAATTCGGCAAGTTCCTGGCTGATTTCGAGAATAGCTTTCCTTACATCACTATCCACCACCTGAAAATCTGGCCCATCGCCACGCCCAGCGAGGCGGGCGGACAAGGTTCAGAAAAGCTCGAGGATTTGTCCGAGGTCGAGCGAGAGCAACTCAAAGCCTCCATGAAGGTCGTTTTATTATTTAAGCCGGCTGGGTCTCCCTAAGCATCGCTTCCATGAAGACCCCACCCCGAGCCCATATTTCCACTCGCCTCCAGCGAGTGAGACTGGCGTGTCTTCTGCTCTTGGTCGTGATCATCGCAGGATGTGGCAAACCCGCGGGTCCGCCACCCGGCGGTTCCAACCCGTCTGCAACAAACCGGCCAGCGAACGTGACCGCAACGAACACTGCAACTCATTCTTCCGCCCACGAAGGGGCGCTCCAAAAGGCAATCTTCGAAGACAACCCCAGCTTTGGGCGCGATCCGTTTTTTCCACTTTCTGGCCGCCGCAAACAACAGTCCACGCGCGCACAAGGCGAAGCTCCCAGACCAAAACTACCACTGTCCAGCTATCTGAAACTAACCGGTCTGGTGCTGAGCAAGGCCGGGCCTTCTGTCTGGATCAACGGTTCCATGTTCTCCTCGGGCGAACGTGGAATAGCCAAGGTCTCTTTTACCAACACACAGAACATGGTTGAGGTTCAGGACATTCAGTTGCGTTGTCTGGAGATCCGTAAAAACTCAGTCCTGATCAGCGTGGAAGGTGAGTCGGGAGTCAAGGAATTGCGCGTGCCTTAAGGCCGTCCCTTCCTCGACTAATGCCGCAGCGGGTGCAGGGCCGGAACAGCCTGGCCGGTGCGGCCTAAAAATGATGGTCAATTTGTATGAACAAGAAACTCGCCCTATTACTTGTCGTTGGGTTCAGCACCTTTGGCAGATGGTGTGCCGCCCAATCCGGCAATGCGGCTAAGGCGCCCGACGCCCCTCCGGTGATCACCGCCCCGGCCAAGCCTGACGAGAACGCGAGCCAGCCAAAACCCGTGGCCGCTCCGTCCGAACTGATCGAGAAGCCAAAGCCCGAAGCCCCCGCCACCTCCGGAGCCGCAGCCCCGGTTGACCTCGGTGCGAAACCAGCCTCGGCAAACTCGCCGGAGATTATCGAGGCGCTCACCATCGACCACGATTTGCTGGGAGCCATCCAGTCATTGGCGCAGCAAGCCAATATCAATATTCACATCGATCCCAGCATCACGTTCACAAATCTTCCGGACGGACGGCCCTCGGTGCCGATGGTCTCGCTCCGATGGCGAAACATCACCGCCGAAGATGCGCTCGTGGAAATCCTCGATATTCATGGCCTAGCGCTGGTGAGGAACTCGAAAACCCAGATCTCTCGAGTCACGAAAAGGTCGTCCGAGCCACCACGCTTCACCACCTTGATTCAACTCAAATACAGCAATCCAACCAACATCGTGGACCTGCTGAAAACAACGTTCGGCGACCCACTCAAGAGCAAGGTAAATGCGGATTCGCGCACCAGCCAAATTCTCCTATTCGCGACCGAAAAAGAAACGGAAGCAGCGACAAATCTCGTTGCTCATTTGGACACTCCCACCAAACAAGTCCTGATCGAGGCCCGCCTGTTGGAAACGTCGAAAAGTCCTCGCTCAGTCAAAGGGATTGATTGGTCGGGCACTTTGGAAGGACAAAACGTCACCATTGGCAATGGCCGCACAACAGGCACCACCACCACTCAAACACCGGGGGCATCATCCACGACAACCTTGCCCAGCGGACGGACAGTAACCACGCCTTCGGGTTCTTCATCGAAAACCGATCTCCTAACTCAACTTGGTGTGGGTGGCATCAGCGCCGACAGCGCCCGCGGGCTTTATCCTAGCACCGCTTTCTTGAATGCCGATGGCGTGCGCGCAGTCCTTTCCTTTCTGAACACCGACGCCGATACGGAAGTTGTCGCGACTCCACGCCAAGTCACGGCCGACAACGTCACCGCAACCCTGGCAGTCACACGTGCCTTCCCAATCTTTGAGACGACACCCGGATCAGCGCAAACCCCGGCGTCGGCCAAGATTACTTACACCAACCTCGGAACGATTTTGAAAGTGACTCCGCGGATCGCCGCCGGTAGCAACATCGTTCTCAAAGTGATTCCTGAAGTGTCCAACATCGATTCCAAAGACCGACAAATCATCAATGGCGACATCAATGAAGCGAACGTTTATGCTATCCGCAGAATGGAAACCGAAGTGATGATCCCGAGCGGTAACACGTTGGTGATGGGCGGCCTCATTAGCGATACCTCGACCAAGAGCTACTCGAAAATTCCCATCCTAGGCGATTTGCCGGGACTGGGGCTTGCGTTTCGGCGGGACACCAAATCCCGAATTAAGTCCAACCTGATCATATTCGTCACGCCCACGATCGTCCGGGACTTCGATTTTCAGCCGACCGGGACTGATTTCTTGAAGAAGAAACCGTCCGACAAAGCCGACACCGAAGAATCGGCTTGGAACAGTGGGAAGCCACACGATTGGAAGAAGCCTATTAAATGACGAGAAGACTTGGCTGACAAGCTGCTCCCACCTAATGCAAGCGATTTTGAAACCTGAACTGCGGAACCGCACTGCGAGGATCATTGCTCACCAGGGCAATCCATCGCAGTCCTTTCGGCGGTTCTTGGTCATCGGCTTGGCGCTCCTCGCGTGCGCCGCCAATGCTTTCGCGCAAATCACGGTCCGGACCTTGGGCGGTGGGCGCACCTCACCGACAGGATCGGATGCTGGATTTGTGGACGGTAACACCCTCCAGACATCCCAATTCAACGCACCTTTCGGTGCCGCTGTGGATGCCGCGGGAAACATCTATATTGCCGACCGCAATAACGGTTCCATCCGCAAACTTGATGTCGCCGGAAATCGCGCGAGCACCCTGATCGCTGGCTTAGATCAACCCGTGGCCCTTGCTTTCGCAGAAAACAACGATCTGTATGTGCTGACTCAAGGCGATGGCTTGATCAGGAAGCTCGATCGGTTCGGTAACGTCTCTTTTATCAGAGCCCGTTTGTTTTCTCCGACCGCGCTGGCTGTGGCCGACAACAATGTGCTGTTTGTCACAGAATCCAGCGGCGTGGTCCGCATTGATGGGACGACTGACACACAAGTCACAATTAAGAACGGACTCGGCCAGGCAAGCGGAATTGCCGTTTTGGACAGCGGCCTGATAGCGGTGAGCGATGCCGGTAATCATCGCATTCTCTTTCTCAACCCCGATAACGGTAGCACAGTCTCGCAAGTTGGAGTGGGAACCGCGGGTTTCCGAAACGGCTCGATCGCAAATGCTCTCTTTAACCAGCCACACCAGTTGGCCAAAGCGCCAAACGGAAGTCTCTTGGTGGCGGACCGGGGCAACCATCGTGTCCGCTCGATTGGGACTGACGGCTCGGTCACT
Organism: Akkermansia muciniphila; assembly: GCA_945861765.1. Lineage (GTDB taxonomy): Bacteria > Verrucomicrobiota > Verrucomicrobiia > Limisphaerales > SIBE01 > SIBE01. Next base: position 7,676 of record CAMAWP010000023.1, read on the forward strand.
ACGCTTTACGGAATCGATCCGAGCTTGTGGGAAGGTCCTCAGTGTTTGACCTGTAATCCGATCATCCTGCCGGGCTGGTTCGATGGCCCTGCTGAGTTTGCAGAGGCGCGCGAGCCTGTGGGCATTGCCGTCAGCAAGGATGGAAAGCTCTATGTGACCGAACTGTTCTATCATCTCGTCCGCGAAATCACTGTCCCAGGATTGACAGCAGGCAGCGGAGGCGGCTCCGGCGCCAATAATGTGGTTCTGCCACCGATCATTTCACCCGACAGCGGCTATTTCCCGTCGGGGCACCAGATCAGCGTTCGCAATCCAAACACCAACGCTTTCTTCAGCAATGCCATCTACTACACAACAGATGGCTCTGATCCGAACACCAACAGCGCGCGCCTCCAATTGACCAACAACTTCGGCGTCATCTCGTGGCGCGAAGCGGCCCGTGATTTGACATCCCTCCGCATCAAGGCGTTTGTCGGCGCCAATGTCAGCGGAATAGTCAGTGGCAGGCCGGCTGTCCTAAATGAAATCGGTGTGACGCGTCCCATCTCCGGTGGCCCTGGATCTACCGTTGTCGTTCCGCTCGTTGTCAATTTGCGGCCGGGCGACCAATTGAAATCGCTGCAATTCCGCGTCGAAGCGAAACCAGAATTGAATTCCACGCCGATGGTCCCCGAGTTGTTCCGGCCCCTTTCTATCTCATCGAACGATTTTATCCGCGTCGTCACCTCGTCGGAATCCAGCGGATCCAGCGCATTCAACGCGGCGGCTTACACGGCTGGCTCGACGCGAGGTTTAGCCCTTACATTCATCGGAACAAACGCCAATGTCACGGTGAAGAACTTTGCCGTGGTCGCGATGTTGGCGGTGCCGATTCCTCCGACCGCTCCCCTGGGCAGCCGTTACACAATCCAGGTTCTCAATCCATCTGGAACGTCAGACGGAGCCGAAGCCGCGGTTACTCTCAGTCCAATGGCTCCGCGAACTATTACTGTTGCAGAAGTGAGCTATCTGGCCGGGGATTCCTCTCCGGCGACGTGGTATAATGCTGACCAACAGAGCCTTGGTTTTGGTGAAGGCGGCCTGAGCAACAACGACGTGAACAACGCGTTCGCTGCTTCGCTCGGTGCTCGCGTCCCCTATCCGTTCAGTGATCTGTTCAACGCCATGGATGTCTTCCCGCCCGACAGTTCCGCCGGTGCTGGTGGCGATGGTTTGATTCGATTTCTTGACTGGCAAATCACTTTGGAACGGTCGCTAGGCTTGGATTCCGCCCGGTGGGTTCGAACCTGGACCACCAACGGTGTTCGCGTCGCGAGGAGCGTTCTAGCCGGAGGGTCCGCGAATCTCAGGGCCGAAACGCTCAACGCAAAGTCGAGGAACGGAACTTGGCGTCGGCAGGCTCTCGTGACTGCCATTCCTCAGGAGAACGTCCAACCCGGTGCCACCGTGAATATGCCTATCTATGCCTCGGTCGCCTCGGGATACCGTTTGGCTGGCCTCGCCTTCCGCGCTACAATTTCTCCAGAGCCCAGCGCCCCTGCGGTGCAACGGCCCGTCCGATTTGTCGGAGCTTCGGGCCTCCCTGACCCCATTCAAAGCACGGGGTCGTCGCCCAATGTGTTGTTGTGCGGCTGGCCATTGGTTCCTACGCCGTCGTTTAACCCGGCTTTGCAAAACATCAGGCTGCTCGGCTACATCCAATTTACGGTTCCTACCACGGCTCAAGCCGGTCAGTGTTACACCCTTCGCTTTGCCAATGCCGACGGTTCGCCTGATCTCCAAACGCAGTATGAGCTAGAATCGCGACCCGCTTCCGTCTGGGTCAAATCGGTCGCCCAGCACCCGCCCGAAACAATTTGCGATGAATGGAGAGCATACTTTTTTGGCAGCTTGGACGCCGAGGCAGGCACAGCCAACTCTGATCCCGATCATGATGGGATGACGAACCTGGCTGAGTACATGGCTGGCACAAACCCGAATGATGCTCAATCGCGGCTTCGTTTCGAAACGGCAACCTACAATCAAGCCAAGCGCGCTCTGGTCCTCCGTTGGCTCACCGCGCCTGGAAAGACCTATCGAGTTGAAGCCAGCCCCGATATTCAAACTTCTAATTGGTCGGTGATTGCGGCCGGTATCCAAGGCGATGGCGAGTTCCAGGAATGGGCCCACGAGAATTCAACTTCGAGTGCTCGATTCTATCGTCTTCGTTTGGACCCGGAATTAATGATCGATCCAAACGTTATTGTTCCGGCGACATCACCTGCAAGCATCGGGCAAAACCTTGATTTTCAACCCTAAATCAGCTACTAACCAACTCACAGCTAACCCAGTCACCCTATGAAAAGAGCCTCTTGGTTCATCGCGTTCGCCTCTGGCATGTTTGCCCTGGCTGCCTCTGCGCAACCTGCTTTGCAAACACTCATCACTAATGGCCTCGCGGAGCCCTATGGCGTAGCTGTGGATGTGGATAACAGCTACTACATCACAGATAGCGCCAACAACCGCGTGGCCAAGTACAGTTCAAACTCGGGCGCGTTGACGAATTTGGCGGGAGTCTTTGGCGAAAGCGGCGCCGATGACGGACCCGGTGTTTTCGCGCGTTTCTTCAATCCTCAAGGCATTGTCGCTGCCAGAGGCGGGATGGTCGTCGCCGATTCGGGGAACAATCTGATCAGGCGAATCGCTTTCGATGGCTCCGTGACCACTTTGGCGGGAAGCACCACGCCAGGCTTCACCGACGCGGCTGGCACCTCGGCTCGATTCAACTTCCCGACGGGACTGGCTGTGGATGCGGCAGGAGATATTTACGTGGCTGACTTGCTCAACAATCGTATTCGGAAGATCGACGCCAACAATGCCGTCACAACCGTCGCGTCCGGCCTCTCGCGGCCTGCCGCCGTCGCCGTCGATAAAAACTCCGGCTTGGTGTATGTGGCAGATACAGGAACCCATTCCATCCGGCTCATCCAGCCCAACGGAACTGTTAGTTTGTTCGCCGGAAGCGGATCGGCCTTTGTTAGCGGCAGCCGCGACTCGTTGGTTGCCACCAATGCGCTCTTCAACGGACCTCGCGCGCTGCTTTGGGTTGGCGGCAATACCGGTTTGCTGGTCAGTGACACGGGCAATCACATGTTGCGTCGAATTTACTTCAATGCCGCCTTAAACACCTACTCAGTTGAGCGGTATGTGACTTCCACCACGATCGCGCTCGATGCTCCACTCGGCCTGGCGATTGATAATAATGGCAACGTTCCGTTGGTCGATCTGGGAAGTGATCGATTATATTCCATCCAGGTGACCGCTCCTCAAGCGCCAGTCGCAGACCCGACGATCGGCATTGTCATTCTGACCACGAACAACTTTGGCCAGCTTCGCACCAGCTTAATCCCCGTCGTCAACTCCACCTTCAACAACGACGTGAATGTGGCCATTCTCGCTGAACGCGGGACGGATACGTTTTTTACACCCGATCCCAATGCCAACTTCCCTCAAGACCCGGCAAGCCGGAACACTCCCGCGCCATACGAAAACGGACTCTTGGATTGGTCGCGTACTCTCGTAACCCCGAGCGTTGATGGCTCCAACATCACTCTTCGCGCCATTAGCACTCAGGATGGCCGGCGTCCCAGCAGCGTTGTGACCGCCCGCTTCCAATTCAAGGTCGCCGGCTCCGTGATCAACGGGAAGAACCCGAGCGGTTTCTCCATGGACAACGCCACCGAAGCCGCCGCGATGTGGTACACCGCTGACGGATCCACTCCCACCAACAGCACACCTTCGATATTGTATGTGCGCGGCGCACGGCTCAACATCGTGGATGGCACCAACAACGTTGTTTTTAAAGTGAGAGCGTTCAAAACAGGTTATGCACCGAGCGCTGTGACTGAGAAGGTTTTCCTCTTCTCTGATCTTCAAACCAGCTCGATCGGCGTCACACGCGATTTCGTCGCTGGAATTGGCTCCACCATTGTCGTCCCTGTCGAAGTTAAGCTCGCTCCGGGCGATGTCCTGAGATCGCTCCAGTTCCGGATCGAGCTGACACCCAACGGCGGCGCACCTTCCATTTCCACACAATTCCGCAGCCTGTCCATCACCACGAATGATTTCCTTCGGATTCCTCTACCCAGCACCAATCCACCAATCGCCACCAGCTACACCAGCGCAGGAAAGACAGGCTTGGCGATCTCCTTTGTCGGCGCCAGCACGGGAATGAACGTGAACGATTCGGCCACGGTCGCCATGCTTGCTGTTCCTATCCCCACGAGCGCATCGATCGGCCAAACTTATAAAATCTCAGTCGTGCAACCCTCGGGTACTGCTGACGGGTTGCAGACACCCATTCCGCTCACCACCTTCAAGGACCGCACCATCACGGTGACCAATGTCACTTATGTCGTCGGTGATTCCGCAGTGGCCAATTGGTACAACGCCGGGGACTTCGGCAACGGCAATCTCAACAATAATGACATTAACAACGTCTTTCACGCTTCTCTCGGACTATTAACTCCCTATTCGTTCACGGATGTCTTCGATGCGATGGATACGTTCCCTGAAGACTCCGCGAGTTCGGTGGGAGGCGATGGACAAGTCCGCTTTCTCGATTGGCAAATCGCGCTTCAACGCTCGCTTCGGTTGACACCGACCAATTGGAAACGTTCCTGGTCGGCTGGTGGTGTTCGGACCGGTTCGAGCGCGACCCTCAACAACGCCGCCAACTCGCCCGCTGCGGTATTAACTTCGGCAAAGATCCCTCGGCTCTGGCTCCGCCAAGCTTTGGTTCAGGTTCTGCCGGTCGAGAACGCTGCCCCAGGCAGCCAGATCAGCGCCTCTGTTTATCTTAAGGTCGCCAAAGGCTACAAAGTCGCGGGACTGCAACTCAGGGCTGCCGTGGTTCCCGAAGGCAATGCGCCTTTGCTCAATCAGCCCGTTTCCTTTAACGCAAACCTTCGTCTCCCTCGCCCCATCACTCTGCAAGGGGCGCAAGATGGATTGCCTTTGAACCAGGCAGTCAGCGCTTGGTCGCTCGTTCAAAATCCCTTCTCGAGTCCTTTGGAAGGCGACACCTTTCTGGGTGAGATTCAGTTCGCCGTGCCAGCAACCGCCAAGTCAGGCCAAGCTTATACGGTCCGGATCATCAATGCCGATGGAGCCCCAGATCTCCAGACTCAGTATGACTTCGAGAGCCTCCATGGCTCCATTTGGGTCGGCACTCCAGCGCAAACGCCTGCCGAAACCATCTCCGACGAATGGAGAGCGCATTTCTTCGGCAACTGGGATCACATCTTGTCGCAGGCGGAAGCCGATCCAGACGGCGATGGACTGACAAACCGGGAAGAATTCTTTGCCGGAACCAATCCCATCGACCTGCGATTCCATGGCTTCTCTTCCAATTGGCGGAGCGAGCTAAATTCAACCGGCGTCAAACTCCGTTGGTTCGGAGAAGCAGGCAAACAATATCGCGCCGAACGAAGCAGCGATTTCAAAAACTGGACATCAGTCGGCGTGGATTTGACCGGGAAAGGTGACGTGCTGGAACTAACCGCTCCGAAAGCCGCCAGCGCTCAGTTCTATCGCTTGAACGTGCAAGGATCGAGCAGCGGCCAATAACACGAATGCCTCCGAGACCTTCGGTTTCTGTGTCGAATGAACATGACAAGGATTTGCAAGGCGCTAGGGCTGGACGCAATCGCCCCGGCGGGAGTGCGGTGCAATCGAGCTTGGATGGGAGTCAGTTGCGCCCGAGGACGGGCGGGCTCCCAATGCCGACTGGGTTGTTCTGACGATGGACCGTTGGTATCAAACATCGAACATCGAATATTCAACATCCAACATCGAAGGAGGGGCAGCCGGTTCGCCATTCGCCATTCGCCATTCGCCATTCGCCACCCGGCCCTGTTCTCCACCATTCTCGCAACCCGCGGAGTGACCGTGCGATCCATCGATGAAAACTAAAGTTCTTCCGTTCATTCTCGCATCTGTGGCTTTTGCTTCGGCTGTTTCCGCGCAGCCGACCGTTGACTTCGTCCTGACGAATCGGCTGGTCGAACCGCACAGTGTGGCGGTTGATGACAACAATAAGTTTTACATTACGGACAGCGCCGATCACCGAGTCTTCAAATATGATCGGGACAATGGCAACTTGACCAGCTTAGCTGGCGTCAGCGGTCAATTTGGCACGACCAACGGACCGGGCTTTGTCGCGCGCTTTTTCTCGCCCAAAGGTGCCGTTACGGCACGGGGTGGATTGATCGTTGCCGATTCAGGGAACCACATGCTTCGCTTCCTCAGTCTGACTGGCAGCGTGTCGGTCGTGACGAACTTTGCAGGAGCGGCGGGCGTCGCTGGCTTCATCGATGGGCCGGTGGCAACGGCTCGCTTTAACAGCCCGATCGGATTAGCGACCGACGCCGCCGGAAATATTTACGTGGCTGATTCCAAGAATAACGCCATCCGGAAAATCGACGCCAATAATATCGTCACCACATTGGCCACTAATTTTTCCGAGCCGTCCGCCGTGGTGGCTGGAAGCAGCGGAGAGCTTTACGTTGCCGACACCCGCAATCACTCGATCAAGATCATCAAGCCTGACCGCACCGTCAGTCTGCTCGCCGGGAAAGGCTCCACTAGCAGCGGGACGAACGACTCTTTCTTTGCCGAGGAAGCGCTGTTCAGCTCACCCGGAGGCTTGGTTTGGCTTGGCGGCTCGACCGGGCTATTGGTCAGCGACACAGGCAATCACACCTTGCGCCGGATTTTTAGCGATCCGATCATTTCATTCTTTTTCCCCGAGCGGAACGGCTATTCCGTGGAAACGTATGCGGGCGTTCCCCGCCAACCGGGTTTTCAGGACGGCGTATTAACCAGCGCTAAATTCAATTCTCCTGCCGGCTTGGCCCGTGATTTCGACAACGGCCTGCTAGTCGCGGACCTTGGAAACGCCGCTCTCCGGCGGATTCAAACCACTCCCCGCTTACCCAAGGTTGGCAACCCGAAAATTGGTTTCGTCACCTTCGTCATCGATGAAAAAACCGGCGCGCGCGTCTCTCAGTTATCTCCCTTTACGGAAGCCGTCTTCAATAACGATATTATCATCGCCATCCTCGCCGAGAGCAGGACCGAGACTTTTTACACCAGTGGTCCGACGCCTGGCTTGTTCGAGTCAGACACAATCCCTCTGCCGAATTCCATTAACAGCCAACCCGCGCCGCCCTACGCCAACGGGTTACCTCCCAGCCAGGTGAAGCCATCGATCCTCGATCCGCGTCCCGACGTGACGGTGAAAGCGATCAGCACTGCCGAGGGACGCCGGCCGAGCGACCCAGTGCCAGCCCGTGTTCAATTCAAAGTAGCCACGCCAACGATTTTAGGCGACAACCCAGCTTCATTTGTCCTGACCAACGAAACCGTCAGTGCAGACATGTGGTACACCCTGGACGGCTCCGCTCCCACAAACCAGCCGCCGAGCCAACAGGCGCTGGGCCAACAGGCGCTGGGCGATACCATTAGCCTCCGCATCACCAACGCTGTCACCTTCCGAGCCCGCGGCTTCAGGCGAAATTATAAGCCGAGCGAGATTTCCACGAAGACGTTCTTTCCGACCGATTTCCAAGCCAACCGGATCAGCTTCGGTTTCGAGCGCGCCGAAGCATCGAGCCAATTCCTCGGTTCGGCCGGTCAAACGTTTATGGCGCCAGTGACTCTCTCGCTGCTGCCGAGCCAGAAGATTTATTCCCTGCAATTCAACTTGACCGTCACCAACGCGAACAATTCAGCCAGCGTGGCCCCGGGAGCATTTAGCTTTCAATCGATGCTCCTGGAACCGCTGTCCGGCAGCGTCAGCTACCGCAAGATCGATCCGAAAATGTTGGAGCGCTATATCTTTCAGTTGATCACAAATATTGTTCCCAATGGCATCCTGGTGACCACCAACTTAATCCAAGTCTTTCGAGATCTGCTTGTCACCAACACCAGCCAAAATCTTTTGGGAGTTGGATGGTTCGAAGTCATCGGCCAAACCAATCTCTACAACACGCGGGGTCAGGACCTGGTGACTTATTCCCAAGCCCATGACAAAAGGTTTCTCAGTGATTCGGGAAAAGTTGTCTTGGGCGGCTACTCCTTTCTGATTCCGGCGCAGGCTGCCGCCGGCTCTAGTTATCGTGTTCAAGCCAATCGCCCGTCGGCCATCGACAATGAATTCGGTCGGGACGTATTTATTGATACTCCGACCGACGGCGGCTTAGGGGGCGGCACGATCAATTCCATCAAAGAAATTAATGTGGTCACGGGTGGCTTGGCTGCTGGACAGCTCCACTACAGGGTCGGCGATGTCAGCCCGTTCCGGTGGTACAATGCCGGCGATTTCGGCGATACGAACATCTTGAACAATGACGTCTTCCAGGTTTTTCAAGCGGCGACTTATGGATTCAATGTCCCGCCGGCCGGAACAGATTTCTTTGATGCCATGGACTCCTGTTGCGGAAGTTCCGGCAGCTTGACCTCGACCAATGTCTTCGACGGAAACCAAACAGACATTAACCTGATCACCCTTGGCGATGGCGCTTTAAACGTTGCAGATGTCTTCGTTACTTTCCGCCGTTCACTCGACCCCTCCCTCAAATGGTTCGCCCGTTATTGGGTGAACGGACAACGGGCAGCAGCCGAAGTGCCCAACCAATTCCGAGGAAAACTCAATTTGACTTCGAGTCCACCCACTCAGAGCCAAGCCAATTTTCCAAGCGAGATGCTGACATCGAATGTGTTCGCCGAAAAACCAGCGGTCACTTTCAGAGCGGATGATTTCCGGATTGCTCCAGGCCAAACGGTCTATGTTCCGGTCCGGGCGGAAGTGGCGGGAAAATATCCTATCCGCGTGTTGATGCTCAATCTCACCGTGGAAGCTCTGGACGGAGCGCCGCCGATCGAGGAGCCAGTTCAGTTCACTCCCGTCCCGCAAATTGGAAAGCCGATCCTGACGACATCCGTCAGCCTTGCAAACCATGCCGCTGCGTGGCTCGATCCCAACGCCGCTGGCCTCAGCGGTTCGGCCAACGTCGGGAGCTTGCGCGTTACGATCCCGGCGCGAGCTGCCGCCAACGCTTCTTATCGGATCCACTTCGACCACGTTTCAGCATCGCCGAACGGACTCTACCTTTTGCCTCGGCAACTTGAGGATGGGCTGTTGCTGGGGCAAGATCGTTCGGCTTCCACCTTCGACGATGGCATTCCGGACACGTGGCGCTTGCGGTACTTTGGTTCCGCTGCGAATTATTTGTCACAAGCCGACGCGGATGCCGATGGTGACGGGATTCCCAACTGGGCAGAATTCAAGGCGGGCACCAATCCCGCCGATGTGGCTTCGCAATTACGACTGCTGACCACTCACGCATCCAACGGGCCGGGAGAAACTCCGCGAGGAATCAAGCTTCGCTGGCCTTCGGTTCTGACAAAGACCTATTCACTGGAGGCTGCCGCGAGCCCCTCCAGCACTGAATGGAACATTATCGCCGCGAAGTTGATTGGCACCGGCCACGACATAGAATTTACGGTCGTTGCCCCCCTCGAGTCGGCGCAATTCTACCGAGTTCGCCTTGTCGAATAAGGGCCTTTGAGTCGAGGAATCCCCTCTGTCCGCGCCAAGACGCAGCCGCAACCAAACCTAACGAAGACAGGATGGCCGCAAAAAGGCGCAAAGAGCCCAAAAAGATCGACGAGGCATCACTCACTTCGGATTTTTGTGCCTTCTGCACCTTTTCGCGGCCAAGAATTCCTCGCTAAAGAGAGCGACGCTGAGGGACAGGAGTGCAGAGATCGCAGAGATCGCAGAGACCAAGGTGCTTTCGCAAGACGGCTCCTTCACCAAACGGGTGGGTTTGAAGGGCATTCAATCCTCTTTGTCCTCCAATGCCGCGGCGTTTTGCTCTGCTGACAAAGTTTCCGGTGGGGCGAGACTCCGTCGAGCCCTGGAATCGTTGCCGACAGAAACGTCAGGGCTCGACAGGAGTCTCGCCCCACCAAGTTGGGTTGCGGCTGCGCCGCGCTGGGTTCTTTGCGCTCTTTCGTGGCTAACCAAACTCCGGATGTATGAGGAAGCGATCAATCAGAGTGATCAGAACAAAAGCGCACATGAACAAAGTCTATCAAACAGGCCCAAGCCTTGTCCTTCGCCAAAATCCCGGCGCATTCTCGACGCCTTCGTTTCTGAAACGATCCTTACCCAAATCCGAGCGATCCGGCCACCGTCTGCATTGCGGCAATCACATGGTTGATATGCTCGTCGAGCGGAAGGTTCAGCAACGCCGCCCCTTGTTCGATGTCCTCCCGTTTCACTGCGGCGGCAAACGACTTCTGTTTCATTTTCTTCCGAACGCTGCTCGCCGACATGCCAGCAAGCTTCTCAGGGCGCACGTAAGCGACCGCTGTGACAAAACCGGAAAGTTCATCGACGGCGAATAGGGTCTTTCGGATGGGCCGATCTATTGGATAATCACACTGATTCCACTCGGCGTGAGAGAGGATGGCACCGATGACCTCCTCATTCACGCCACGCTCCCTCAAAATCCGCGCTCCTTCTCGCGTGTGATCCGGTGGCTTTGGCCAGCGTTCATAATCAAAGTCGTGGATCAATCCGGTGATTCCCCAAACCTCTCCGTCTTCACCCAGCCGCGTGGCGTGGTGTCGCATTGATGCCTCGACGGCCAGCGCATGCTTGATCAGCGATTCGGATTTCGTGAATTCGTTGAGCAGCGCGTAAGCTTCGTTTCGTGTCATTGGAACATATCGACTTTCATGGTGGAGCGGTTTGTTTCGGCAATCCATCCTGGGGCAAACTCAAGCTTTCATACAATCCGCAACGGCCGCTTGAACATCTGCCAGCATCTTCTCGATATCATTAGCCAAGGCTCATGGCCCCAGTTGATTTGTGGACGCCGTGGGCGTGGCCTGTTTGCCCGTCGTCGCCGAATCAACCGCTTTACCCGATTTGGAAAGAGACACCACCGCATTCGCGAGGCTAGCCCCCAGGCTTCCTTGGGTGGCGGCTTTGCGAAACCACTTTTCAGCTTCGGCTTCATCGCGTGGGACACCCTTGCCGGAAGCGTACAAGAAACCAAGGTTCCTTTGTGCTCCTGCATGCCCCGCGTCGGCGGCGAGTCGATACCACTTCACGGCTTCGGCGTAATCTTGCGTTGTTCCGTCGCCTTTCGCGGACCGGAGCGCACGCTGGAACTGCGCCTCGGCATTTTCTCCCTGCAGGGCGGCAAGTGAGTTAGCATTCTTGAGTCCGAGCGATAGGCTGCGCTGGGCATTCGTCTTGGTGAGCGACATGAGAGCTTGAGCAAATTCTGCTCCTGTGTGGCCCTGAGCCGCGGCTTTGCGGAACCATTTTTCGGCCTCAGAAATGTCCTGCGGCAAACCTTTGCCAGAGGCATACAAAAAACCGAGATTCTTTTGTGCGCTCGCGTGTCCAGCTTCAGCGGCGAGCCGATACCATTTTACCGCCTCGGCATAATCCTGTGGCACTCCTTCTCCTTGTGCATAGCGGAGGCCGCGCTGAAAGTGAGCGTTGGCATCTTCCTTATCGGGAACAGGGATTGGTTGAACCAGGCTTTGTCCCCTATCTGGCAGCTTGGCCTTCAAAGCTGAAGCTACTTTAGAGAGAGCTATTTCTTCAGGACGAGTCGTGGCAATGCTGAGACTTCCAATTGATCCGGGCATCTCAGCCGCTCTTGGCCGAGGTGCGCCACCACTTTCCGAACGCGGTGTCAACAATTCCTGCATCGGCTGAACTGCGTCTTGGCTCGTCGGCTTAAGCGAATCCAAGTTTGGTGTCGGCGGCCTGACGACGGGGAGCAGAAGCGGGGTCACGGTCTCTTCCTTCTCCTCCCTCTGCTCCTTCTCTTGATACGGAAAGTGCGAATTTAAGAGCAGAAAAAAAACCGCCATGACACCCGCGACAATTGTGGTGGGCCTAACGAAACGTCTCTGCCATAGGCTCTGAGCTCGTTTTCTCGATGGTGCGTTGGTGGCGGCAGTTTCAGGCTTCTTCGGACCCGCGTCCGGGCTCGCGCTTGGTGGGGGTGGCGAAGAAGAGGCATGCGGCCTCGGTTGTGGCGGGACGCCTGGAGCTCTTGTCGTGGGTCTGGTGGCTTGCTTTTTTCTCGGCTGGCTTGGCTTGATCGTCGAAGGACTGGAATCGGATGCCTGGTAATCCTGGATACGCTCGTAAGCCAGGTTAATCTCTTTCAGCTTCTCCTCGGCCTCCTGCCGTTGCTTGGGGTCATTGGTGAACTGATCGGGGTGCCATCTTTTGACGAGATCGCGATAGGCTTTTTTGACTGCTTTAGAAGGAGCCCCAAACTCTAGATCGAGAACTCGGAAAGACTTCAAGACCTCTTCCATAAAAGCCGACAACAATTCGAGGAATTATCTGACAAGAGCTCGGAGCAGAACGTAGAGGAAACCGATTCCACCGAGCGCAATCGCGGCGGTCCATCCACGGGATCTTTGCTCAAAAGTCTGGTCATTGATGATTTGCCTAACGTTCTCGGCCACGGAATCATTTTGCAAGGAATCCCAGGCCTCAACGAAATCATCAGGTGCTTTCATCAACCGCATGTTCGTGACCAGGATGTTAACCGCGATCTTTCGCCTTGTCGGCTCCAGATCAAGAATGGAAAGCAATTTTTGGCGCTCGTCTTTATTCTCTCTCACCACGGCGATAAGAGTCAAAAAGGTGTCCTTATGGGTCTTAGAGCTCATATACCGAACCGCTTCCGCCTCGCGGATAACTACCATTCGTGGGTAAACAATAAACTACCCAGTATTATAGGCAAACCGAAATCAGCCCAACGTCATCGAGCGATCATGGAGTGATCCAAAAGCTTCGGAAGCGCTTGGCGGTATCGTCTTTCAGAGCTTTGCAAGGGATGCCGCCCTCGCGTCTGCTGCCGTCGTCGCTCAAGAGTTGGAATTCACCCAACCCTTTGCCTGGGTAAAACACGATGGCCTCGGGATTTAACCCTCTCAAACTGAAATGCTCGACACGCTCTGGCTTTGCAATGCCGCCAGCCCAAGTAAATATCTTCGAGTGTCCGCTCCCATCAGCATGACCGGCTATGATCCAGTATTTGCCTTCGTTGAAACCGATGTCACGTATGCCGAGCCCTTCCAAATCCAAAAGGACAAGCGCTCCGAATTTCGCTGGCCGGCCTAACACGAGTTCTTGAGGATTCTTCAGCGGGATGAGGAGGCATCGCCCCCCAGGAGTGGGATTGCGAAACCCGATCAGCAATTGCTTTTCCGGAGTCGCACAAAGTCCTTCAATGTTTAGTCCTCCAGGCGCTTTGGGAGGCAATCGGGAGGCAGAGGCCAAGTTCAAAACCCGAAGCGCCGGATCATGTGCAAAATCTTGCAGTAACTTCCGATACGGCTTCCCCACCACCGCCATCTCGACTCGGCCCTGGCGCACTTTGAAAGTGGTCGCAAAGAAAATCGAACGGTTCGGACGTTCTTTTCCGTCCTTGTTCCGTCCGTGCGATCCAATCCAATAAACCTGGTCGCCTATTTTTGCGGCCCCTTCCAGATCTGTCTCGGACGACCGTGGATCAAGGCCGAGTGGAAGAGTCAAATCAAACGTCTGCAACGGAAATCCACCCTCATCACGACGATAAACGCGCAGCCGGTTGTCCTCATCGTTCGCGACCGCGAACAAGCTGGCATCAAGAGCGACGGCCGCCGAAGCGTCGCACATCCCTTGATAGATTTGCGGATCGGTCATTTTCATTTCACCCCGGAGCGGAAGAACGTTGATGGCCGTGAACAGGCTGATGGCAAATGTAAGGTTTCGTTTTGTCATCGTGATCAATGCTGACGGAACAGGTCGGCACAGAGTTTCGGTTTCAATTCGCAGAATGACAAACCGGCGGATGTTCGGTCAAACGTAAACGATGGTTTGTCATCGCCAAGAGATGGTATCCGAGTTAGAAGCGTTTGCGAGATATTGATTATTATGAAGCAACTATTCGTTCTATTTCTACTCATCGCAGCCATCCGCTCAGTTTCCGGAGCAGACGGAAACGCGGTGCTTGAAATCAAAAATGCCATCACGAAACTAGGCGAGAAACCGAACTACAGTTGGATTTCTACACCTAAGTCGGAAGGCGCGAGCGCCAACTTGCAATTAGGTTCCACGGAGGGAAAGACGGAGAAGAACGGTTTTACTTATTTCCGGCTTACGGTGGGCCAGAATACAGTCGAAGCCGCTTTCAAGGGGGCGAAGAGCGCCATCAAGACTGAAAACGATTGGGAACCGTCCCAGGCGCTTCAGGGAGATCGCGCCTGGGTTGCGCGCCGACTGACCGCTTTCAAAGCGCCGGTCGCAGAAGCCGAAGATCTTCTCGCCAAAGTCCAAGGGTTGAGGAAGGAGATTGGCAACGTGTACGCCGGAGACTTAAGCCAATCTGGCGTGAAGGAACTCCTCTCGATGCGAACCCGCGACGGCCAGAATAGCATGCCAACCGGTGCCAAAGGCTGGGCCAAGTTTTGGGTCCGAGACAACATGCTCGTGCGCTATCAATACAACGTTCAAGGCAAACTCATGGGCCAGAATCAACAGGAGTCCGACATCAACCGGACGACGACAGTTGAGATCAAGGACGTTGGTTCAACTACTGTGCAGCTTCCGGACGAGGCCAAAAAGAAACTCTAGTTACTTCTGCGAATCGAAGTGCGTTCGCGCATCCAATCGAGGTCGCGATTGTCAGGGCAGTTGTCCCAATGGACGATGATCTGCGCGGAGCTCGCCTTTCTGAATGTCCGCGGGTCTTGCCAGCGATGTGTCTCGGCATGGCCATCGGCAAAGGTGAGCACGCCGGCACGGTTGTGGTACGTCGCGGGGTAATGGAAAAAGCCGTCAACTCCCTGGCCTGGCATGTTCACCACAAAAGCCGAGAAGCAGATGCTGGCCGGGTTAACATCCTGAAAAACAAACGTCTTCGCGGGAGAGAGCGCATTGAGTTCGGAGGTCTTCGTGAACGCTTGATGGTTTGTTGAAAGATAACCTGACGCGGACCCTGACGTTGCGAACATGAGCGGGGTCGGCCCCAGGTAGGCATTCATCGAATAGCTGCGGTTCCGAGGAATGATGGCCTTTCCCAAGAGACTTTGTCCACCCACAACATGCAAATCACCCCGATCTGAAGGACATTTGTATATGGCCGGAGTGCGCAGATAGGGAGCGAACGCCGCGTGCTCGGAACCGAGAAGATAACTTTCGTTGGTAAAAGCTGGAAAGTTTGGATGCCCTCCGCCTTGAACCCAGAACGTGCTTTTCTTGTCGAGCTCGCTGTCGCCGTTAAGGACCACTGTTTCATTATGATCCTCCGCGTACATAAGCCAGGTCAGCGTCAGTTGCTTCTCATTGTTCATGCAACTGGCGCGGTGAGCCTGCGCTTTTGCCTTGGAGAGACTCGGAAGGAGCAAGCCGGCGAGAATGGCAATGATGGCAATCACAACCAACAGCTCGACCAGAGTGAAAGCTCCAGCCTCGAGGAATGTTCGATGCCTACGCTCCATTGAAATCAGCGCTTAGGGTTACGAGTTGGTTATGACCAAACTCTTTAGTTGCGAATCGAATCACCAACCTAAACTAGCCCGTTCGTGGCTTTCGTTCAATGCTCCATTTTATGGCGCGGGGAGAGAACTCCCCGGACTTCGCGGGCGCAGGGCGACTCCGAACCCACCCCTACCCCTCCCAGGAGGGGAACGGACAAAACTCCCCTCCGGGGAGGTGGCGTGGAGTTTGAGCATTTTCGCCTGCTGCCCAAAATGCGCGAGGCTTCCGGCTGCCATCCGACTGGTCTCAATACAATCTGCTTTTTCCTCGGTTCAATTTTGTTATCTTTCAATAACCAACCACGGGATGAGTAAGCTCTCCGATGGGGCCCTTGTTGATTTGGATATCCGGAAAACGGATGAATCAATTTGATGAACTCACCTGATAAAGCAGTTTTTACGAAGTCAAATCTGTGCGTCGTCGGGAATATCAACCGCGACATCCGAGTTGCTCCTCTGGCCCCAGGCGATTACCTGTTTGCGGATGGAGAAACTTCGGCATCCTCGATCATCGAAACCATCGGCGGCGGCGGCGCTAACAGTGCATGCGCGGCGGCGGCCCTGGGCGCCCGCGTCGCTTTCATTGGCAAGGTCGGAGCCGACGCTCTCGGTGACAGGCTGGAGCAGACGCTCGTTCGCCACGGCATTTGCTCGCATTTGTCGAGGGATCCATCCCATCCAACTGGCACATCCATCAACCTAACATTTGAAAACGGCCACCGGCATTTCATCAGCAGCTTGCCTAACAACGAGTCGATCACTTTGCCAGAACTCGATCTGACGGCATTGCCAAGTTTTACGCATCTTCTTCGTGCCGACATTTGGTTTTCAAAATCGATGCTGTTCGGAGGGAACGAGCAACTCTTTAGACGAGCACGCAACTCGGGCCTTACTGTCTCGATCGATCTGAATTGGGATCCTCGATGGGGTGTGGCGAGCGCGGAAGAAGTGAGCGCCCGCAAGAATGCCGTTCGCGCCACGTTATCCCACGTAAACCTGGTTCACGGAAACATCCGCGAGCTAAACGAGTTTGCGGATTCAACTGATCTGGAAACAACGCTGGGGTGCCTGGAACAATGGGGCGTGTCGGCGGTGGTCGTGCATATGGGCTCTCATGGCGCTGGCTACTATCATCAAGGTCAACTCTTGGTGGAGCCTCCCGCTCCGGTGGAGCAGCGAGTGAACACAACTGGCACAGGCGATGTGCTCAGCGTCTGCATGATGCTGCTCGCTCATCAATCAGAAGTGCCAATCCCTCAACAACTGAAACTCGCCAACCGGATTGTCGCCGAATTCATTGAAGGCAAACACCAGCTTATCCCTGAATTGTAGCGACACTACCGACCTCTCCGCTTCGTTAGCGCGTTGGTTCCGATCCGGTGCGCGAATCAGTAGAGGCGATCTCACCTGCTTGATGTGTTGTGGCCATGCGGCTACTCGTTTGCTCTTTCTCCATTTTCAATCCCCCCCGTTCCTCTTCACTTGATGTATGGCTCGTACTCCGGCACCGCTTTCTTTAGCATGAGCTTCAATTGATTCGACTCTGCCACGTTTAACGCGTCGGAGAGTTGGTTCAAATGGGCGCGCACTTCTTTCAAAGGCAACGGAGCGCAGATGAAGCGCATGATCTTGGGGTGATTCGTGGGCGTGATATTCTCTCCTTTATGACTTAACTCCTCGAAGAGCTTCTCGCCTGGACGCAAACCGGTGAACACGATTTCGATGTCTTCGTCCGGCAAAAGGCCGCTTAGTTCGATCAACTGTCGCGCCAGGTCAACAATCTTGACCGGTTTACCCATGTCCAAGACGAAGATTTCACCACCGGAACCTTGTGCGGCGCTTTGCAGAACCAACCCGGCGGCCTCGGGTATGGTCATGAAATACCGAGTGACGTCGGGGTGCGTCACCTTGACAGGACCACCGGCGGCGATCTGTTTGTTGAAAATAGGAATGACGCTACCGGAAGAACCTAGGACATTGCCGAAGCGGACGGCGATGAATTTCGTGCGGGAGGCACTAGAGGATCCAGGACGAAGGACAGCGGAGAGGCCGGAAGCGTTGGCAGCGGCTGCAATGGCCCCCCTCTCCCCATCGGAAGGGTGAGCGGAAATGCTGGCATGAAGCGCCTGGATAAAGATTTCGGCAAGACGCTTCGTGGCACCCATCACGTTTGTCGGATTAATCGCTTTGTCAGTGGAAACAAACACGAAGCGATCGACTCCAAATTCGAGAGCCAATTCAGCAAGGTTCGCTGTGCCCAGGGTGTTGTTCCGGATCGCCTCGCTCGGCTGGCTCTCCATCATAGGCACATGCTTGTGCGCCGCCGCATGAAAAATGACTTCTGGAGCGAAACTTCGAAAGAGCGAACGGACTCGAACGGTGTCCCTGATATCAGCGACGATAGGATGCACAATTTCGCCGTGACCCGACTCGATCAATTCCTGCTCGATCGGGAACGCCTGCACTTCGGATTGGTCCACGAGAAGCAATTTCTGCGGACCAAATGTGGCGATCTGACGGCAGAGCTCGCTCCCGATACTTCCGCCCGCGCCGGTGACCATGACGACACGACCCTTGAGAATTTCACGGATGTTTTCAGTTTCCAATTCGACAGAATGCCGACCCAGTAAATCCTGAATCTGGACGGACCGCAATTGTGTCACCTTGACTTGACCTGTCGCAAGCTGATCCAGCGAGGGAACCGTTTCGAAATCAAGCCGGGCGCGCTGAAGAATTTTGACAATTTCTCCAATTCGTTTAGCGGGTGCCTTCGGCATGGCAATGACCACTTCTTCGAGAGCTAGATTTAGCTTTTGATCCACGAGGGTTTCAGGAGCGCCAATCACGGGAATGTCATGAATGCGGGAGCGCCATTTGGTTGCGTCGTCATCGAAAAACGCGACGGGATTCATACCAAGCCCTCGCTTTGCCAACAGCTCACGCGCTAGACTTGCTCCCACATCGCCGGCACCGATAATACCGACTCGACGCGCCTGATGCGCCGGACGGCTCTGAGGCGCCAAATAGCGTTCGCGGAGCATACGAAATCCGAGGCGAACAAGGACCAATCCACTGAACGAGAAGAAGAAATCGAGCAGGATGATTCCTCGCGGTACTGAATACAATTCCGGGAAATTGTATCTGACCGAAAGCAGAAGCAACGAGCTAGTCGCCGAGGCATAGAAAAGTCGTCGGAGATCTGGTAAGCTGAAATAGCTGAGAAGCCCCGAAAATTGGCCATAAAAATAGAGAACAAGCAACTTCAGCGGCAGTTCCCTGGTCCAAAGCATTTGCCAGGAGGTTCGGTTCTCGGGTGGAACGTTGAAGTCGAACCGAAGCTGACAAGCCAGCCATTCACTGATGCTCAAAACTGCAGCGTACAAGATCAAGAGCACGCATGTCCGCGCTCCTATCGACCATCGTAACTGGCTCAACTTCACTTGATCTAGATAGCAGGATAGTTTCCAAGGACAATGAATAAAAAACCCACCAGTTTCCTGCGGCCGTTCGGCGGCGGACATGGCGAGGGCGGAAGCGAGCGGCCGGGGGCCACTTTCACCAGGTGATCGTTCGAGATAAATTCAGACTTGCTCAACACTCGTTTACTCTAGACCCAGGTAGCGATTCCGACCCTGAACCAAAGCCTGCATCTTGCGGTCGGCGACACTCCGCTTCAGCATCCAAAATCCGCAATCAGGATTCACGTAACGAATGCGTCCCTCGCCGAGGACCTTCTCCGCTTGCTCAATGCGGCGGGCAACTTCGTCAGCGGTTTCCACCACCGTCGTCTTGATATCGACCACGCCGACGCCAATTCGGATCCTCGGATCCAGATCGCGCAACGCAGAAATCTCTCCCGGATCGCGCCGAGCCATCTCTAAGACGACATGATCCAGGTGGAGCTGATTCATGAAACGGACGAGTTGTTGCCAACTCCCCTTTTGAATCGTTTGGCCGCCATAATTCCCAAAGCAGAGATGCATACCCTTTTCGCCGCGAATTGAATCCAGCAGACAATTAATGGCGGGGACTGCCCAGACAGCATCTTGCGGTGCTCCCGTGATATTGGCTTCGTCGATCTGAATGACATCCGCATCGATCTTCGCGACCTGCTCGGCCAGCACCTCAGCCAAAGCAAAAGCTAATTTGCCCGGATCCTTGTAATGACGGTCCAAAAGCGTTCGACTCAGCATGTGCGGTCCGGTCAAAGTAAATTTTATCAGCGAACGAGTCAGCGAACGTGCTCGCTGAAAGTCGCTCACCAGGTCGAGCACGCCCGCTGACAGGGTGCCTTCGACGACACCCGCGGGCTTGCTGCGAAATTTCATTCCCGCAAGCGTCAAAAACTCCTCCACGTCTGCCCGGCCAATCCGCGTGCGGACGCCGGCCAGAGGCCGAACGAAATAGTCGATCATGCCATTGGTGTCGGGATGATTAATGTCAAACCGGTAAAGCTCTCCATCGGCGACCACATCGATGCCCGCCAATTCTTGAATTTTAAAGACAACGCCCGTGGCATCGGTTAACGCCTGTTCGCTCGGAAGCGCCATCAGCCACTCTGGTACGGGATAACTTCCCACCACCGTCGTCAGAATTCGCGGAGTCAAGGTCGGTGTCATTTCATTGCCTTTGGTTGTTCAGAATTACGGAGCACGAACGGTCACTTCGAAGCGACGCGGTCTCCGACCGGAAATGCGGTGCCATCCGTCTTTTCTTTGACCGGAACTCCGCCAAGCTTATAGAGGGAGTCGGGAGTTTTGTCACGCCTCACCAACTGCTCAACAGGTATTCTGCGAAGAACTAAAGAGCAATTTACACTTAAGCATAATTTGGGTATGGGTAAGATATGAAACCGGCAACCATTCGAGATCTCCGGGATCAAACACCGTTTCGTCCTTTTGAAATTCATCTGACGGATGGCCGTTCGGTGACTGTCGTCACGTCAGATCATATTATGATTTCACCTACCAACCAGGAATTTGCCCTTTATGATTCAGACGGGACCCTGAATGTGGTGGATGCTTCCCAAATCACTAGCATAACGCGAAGAACCAAAAAGAAAGCAGCGTGATAATTTTGGTAAATCCTTGGTGTTGACGGAACAAGTTATCCCACGCCCAAATCCTGGAAACAGGTCGAGTTGCCGGTAAATGGGTCACCCATTACGAACGACGTTGTCACGGAGTGCAATGGCAGGCCGTTTCGCCTGTTGCAATCGCCGGCCTTCCTGTCGCAGGATACGTCAACTGAAAAAAAATAGTATGACAGGTGACACAAAACTTCGCTGGGGAATTCTAGGCACGGCCCAAATCGCTCGAAAAAACTGGAAGGCAATCTGCAATAGCGGCAACTCGACCATCACCGCCGTGGCCAGCCGCGACATCGAACGCAGCCGCCAATTTATCGCCGAATGCCAGGCTGGTGCCCGACTGGAAGTCGAGCCCAAGGCGTTGGGTAGCTATGAGCAATTGCTCGCTTCCAAAGATGTGGACGCCGTTTACATCCCCTTACCAACCGGCCTTCGAAAGGAATGGGTCATTCGTGCCGCTGAGGCCGGGAAACATGTCCTTTGCGAAAAGCCGTGCGCGATCAGTTTCGCCGAAGCGCAGGGGATGATGGAAGCTTGCCAACGTCATCGCGTGCAGTTCATGGACGGAGTGATGTTCATGCATAGTCGGCGGCTCGACCGCATCCGGGAAGTGCTCCATGACGGCATCAGTGTGGGCGAGATTAAACGACTTTCATCTGCATTCAGCTTTCGCGGCGCGGAAGAGTTTTTCGATGGGAACATCCGCATGAACAGTACGCTCGAACCACTCGGCTGCCTTGGTGATTTGGGCTGGTACTGCGTTCGTTTCGCGCTGTGGATGATGAACTGGACCCTTCCGCGCCAGGTGACCGGCCGGATGCTTTCTCAATTTGGGCGGAAGGACAGTCCTGCCCCGGTGCCGACGGAGTTTTCCGCTGAACTGCTGTTCGATGGCGGCGTGTCTGTCGGCTTTTACTGCTCATTTCTCACAGACCTTCAGCAATGGGTAAACGTCAGCGGAACCAAAGGGAACATCCAGGTCTCGGACTTTGTTCTTCCTTTTTTTGGTAGCGAACTTGCCCTTGAACTTCGCAATCCGATGTTTCGTGTCAGCGGCTGCGACTTTAGTATGGAAGAGCACCGACAGCGGTTGGCGGTGGCAGAGTATAGCAACGGCCATGCGACTTCCCAGGAAACCAATCTCGTCCGCAACTTTGCCGCTCAGGTTCAAAGCGGGCATCTCAACAACCTCTGGCCAGAGATGGCTCTGAAAACTCAACGGGTCGTGAACGCCTGCTTTGATTCCGCTCGTGCTGGCACTCCGATGGATCTCCGCTGACACTCCCATTGGAAGCGGAGCACATCCCAAAGAGGCTTCCGAGTGGGGGCCAAAACCCAAGGGAGTTGCCCGCAGCAGCTTTCCTTGTAAGCGACACTCTTGCCAACAAAGTGTCTCAGATGGAGGCGATCACTCTTTCAAGGAACTGCAGGTTGGCCCGCGCGTTGGCAGTCGTCTCCTCAGCGGTTGCGCCGACCTTAACGCCTTCCACCATGATCGGACCGTTGAAGCCAATGGATTTCAACTTCGCGAACACCGCTTTGAAATCGACCTTGCCGGTGCCGAACTGCGACATCACCTCGCCCTTTGGCGCCGGACAATCCTTCGCGCAAAAGCCAGTTACGTACCGAGCGATCGGATCGAGCTCGGCGAGAGGGTCCTTGCCCGTGTAGTAAATGATATTTCCGGCGTCGTACCAGATTTTGAAGTTCGAGTGCCCTACTTTTTCCAAACAACGCAAGATCTCCTCCGAAGCGCCGCTACCGCCGCCGTGCGGCTTGAGAACGATATGCAAGCCGTGCTTCTCCGCTTGAACCGAAGCGTCGGCCATGAGGCAATAGAAATTCTCGTAATGCACCGACTTGTCCACGCCGAAGGTGAGCATGAACTGCAGTTCCAGACGCGCAGCGTTTTCAATTTGTTTGCGCAAGTCCGCGATATTTTCCTCCAGCGCGGCCTCTGGTGTGAAGCGAATGCTTGTCAGGTTCACCGCAAGCCCACGCTGCGCGATCCGCTTCTTCAGGCCATCGATATACGCTGGTGTTGCTGCGGAGGAGGTGAACGCTTCGCCGCGCTGCCCCGTTAGCAGGCCGGTGAGCTTGTAGCCGGCAGCCTGGATTCCGTCGAGAGTCTCGTCGTAGCTCCACTTGGACCATGGACGGTTGAAACAGCCAATCGGCCAGTTCGTTTTTTCGGCGGCGAGGACGAGGGTCGTTCGCGAGCCAGCCAACGAAGCCACGCCAACGGTTGCAGTTTGGATGAAAGTTCGGCGGTTCATGGACCGAAATTGTGTTCTTTCCCCTGGCCCTTGGCAAGTTTGCACTCGAAAAGGCCAGCAATTCTTCCAATGAACCTCCCTGCAATTTCGCCGCAACGGGTTGTAAACATCGCCTCTTGGCGTGTGACCTCGGTTACGGCAACGCGGTTCATCGGCCCTGCTACGCGCTTGGTTTGCTCATTTTGGGGCGAATCGAGTCCATGCCGGACGGTCCATGGCCGGAACCCAATACATCGAGGCCTGCGGACGCGCGTGAAATGTCCAGACCAGGCGGGTCAGCGTTGACCGTACAGCTTGCGCAACGAACTCACGCCGTAGCTCCTTATGATCCCTTGCGGAGATTTCACGCTGAGCGATTGATTTGCAATATCGATGACGACTCCCGTATATCCTGCGATTTCAACCAACTCTCCGTACGCGCAGTCCGGAAAGTTAAAACGATTGGCCAACTCAGTTATTGGCTTGGGCGATCGGTCGAAATTCGGTTCCGTGATAACCTCTTTCTTGGAAGGAGCCTCCGGCGGTTTCTCTTTCCTTTCGAAAGGAACCAGAGGTTGCGACATTCTGCTCATTTCATCCGCTTCCGGCTCCGGACGAGGACTGTAAAGCCTTCGCAGCACGTGAAAATTAAAGCTCCTGGTGGTGCTTTCCGGGGACGTTACCCTGATCGATTGACTTGTAATTTCGATGATGACGCCGGTATATCCGCCAATATCGACGAACTCCCCGTGAGAGCATTGGGGAAAGTCGGGACGAGCCACAAACTCGGAGATGGGTCTTGAGGGCCGATCGAAATTCGGTTCGGTAATCACAGATCGTTTTCCAGAAGCTTCTGGCAGATCTCGGCTAGGGTTGGGTGCTGTAGGTAATTCCATTCGCCGTAGAATTTCGCTTGAATCGAGCAGGATGGCTACTTGAATTTCTAAAATCTTGCGATAGGTCGTGGAAAGGCTTCTGATGCAGCAGCCGCAGGCTGCCAGATAACCGTTATTTGTTTTGCGAGACGTTACAGCTCGAGGCTTCACACTGTCGTGTCTTCAAGATGTCATGGAAACATAAAATTGGAGCCCCCTGCTTCTCACCCGAGTATTTGCGATGAACCAGCTCTCACTCGACATTTCAAATATTTGATCGGACATTCGGGCGTTATATGGACGATGCCCCCCAACACAACCGCCGCGCCTGGGATGATCGAGTTCGTCAAAAGAAATGGTACATCGACACAGCCGTCGAGCCAGACTTCCAAAACCCACTCGCGGTCGTTGACCAATGCGGCTGGCTCGGAGGCGACGTCACAGGCCAGCGCCTACTCTGCTTGGCCGCCGGTGGCGGGCGGCACAGCGTGCTCTTTGCCACGGCAGGCGCCAAAGTTACGGTGGTCGATCTCAGCCCGAAAATGCTCGATCTGGACCGGAAGTTGGCGGCCGAACGGAAACTGAATATCCAGATCGTGGAGAGTTCGATGGATGATTTATCGATGTTTCCGGAAGCGAGTTTCGACATTGTTGTTCAGCCGGTGAGCACCTGCTACATCCCAGACATTTTGGCCGTGTATCGGGAAGTGGCCCGTGTCACCGCGGCGGGCGGGCTTTACATCAGCCAGCATAAGCAACCGGTGAACTTGCAAGCTGACCTGATCTGTTCTGCTCGCGGCTACGCACTGAAGGAGCCGTATTACCGAACCGGGCCGCTGCCGCCGGGAGTTGATGGAAGCTGGAATCGTGAATTTGGAACCCTGGAGTTTCTGCATCGGTGGGATCAACTGCTCGGCGGATTGTGCCACAGCGGATTTGTGATCGAAGATGTCGCCGAACCCCGTCACTCGAATGCGCAAGCTGAGGCGGGAAGCTTCGGTCACCGCTGCTGCTTCGCGCCTCCTTATATCAAGCTCAAAGCCCGTCGGAAGCTCCGAGAGACCGAGCGCACCTCCGCCAGGAAACTGTGGACGCCGACCTGAATGCCTCGCGTTCGCACGCCGGACAAACTCTACTGATAATGCGGCGGCTTGGAATTCGTGCTTCTGACCCGATCCAACTCGATACCGTCCAAAGCCTGCGAGATTTGATGTTGCAGGGCTTGCAATTTTGCTAAGGACCGCCCCTGCTCCACCACAACTTTATTTAATTGGTCATACTGATGTTCGAGATGCGCCAGTGCTGCCTCGATTCTTGCGAGCTGGTCGATCGTTGCGTTGTCCATGTCCAAACATAACCATCAAAGATCGTCCGATGCGAGCTGATAGGCGCAGCGACGGACTCGGCGGAACCGCAATAACCTATTCCAATCTCATAGGAGGGCAATCTTCCGAGCGCTCTTCGCCAGGTCCAGACTGCGCCAGCAATACCAACTCGCCACCGTGGCGAACGGCCGCCAGGGCTCCGCGATCCGGTGGCTCGTCGGGTTGTCCGGCAAATCCTCGAGATGATAGAGATTTCGCAACGCCGTGCGAATACCCAAATCATCCTTCGGAAAGACATCCATTCGCCCGAGAGAAAACATGAGGAACATTTGCGCTGTCCACACTCCAACGCCTCTTACCTGGATAAGTTGGCGAATGACGTGTTCGTCGGGAAGACGAGCAAGCCCACTCAGCATCAACTCTCCACTCAGCACTTTCTGCGAGAGATCCAGGATGTATCGGGTCTTCTGCGGCGAAAGGCCGGCTCGGCGGAGGTGCTCCGGAGCGAGTGGCGCCAGGGTTTCAGGGGCAATTCTTTTTGGCGCCAACAACTGCTCTAAGCGAAGGCCGATCGACCGAGCAGCACCGCCGGAGATTTGCTGCGAAATGATCGAGCGCACAAGTGACTCGAATCGATTTCGCTTCAGCCGCATCGTAAACGGCCCCACTCGATCAATTAACTCGCGGATGATCGGGTCAGCAGCGCGGAGATGATTCAGACCAGCCTCAATCGCGGATGGCTGGAAGCTCATATTCTTTCCGAAAAGGGCATCTCACCATCTCCTAATTTCGGTCCAGAGCGGTTCCAGATCCGCATCCGCCAAAGCCATCGATTTAACAGATGCTTTACCCGCGACGGCGCAAGCCCGTTGGAGCCATTTCCGAGCCTCCTCCAACCGGCCCATCTGACAAGCGTAACAAGAGAGATTGTACGGGATGGTCGGCTCTTGGGGGAATCGATCGGCAACGGGGTGCAAAGCGTCCCAAGCAGCTTGGAGCCCGCCATCGGGAACCCTGCGTAGCGCATAGGCCTGATGTAACCAGCCAAATGGACGGTCGGGATCGCCTTTCAGGAGGATCCGAGCCATATCGAGCGCGGCTGGCCAGTTTTGCTCCGCCGCCAGAATCAACCATCGTACTTCGAGGACATCAGCATGCTCAGCCAACGTAGTGCTGATTCTTGCAAGCTCGGCCTTTGCTTCTCGAAAGTTACCTAGTTCCATCCAGCCGAGGGCAGCCGATAAATAATGGATGTCTGGCGGTTCGAGCATACTGAAATAAGCTCACGGCTTAATTCAAGAGAAGTAAAAACAGATATCACTAAGTTTTCAAGGCAATCAAGATGAAGCTCGAGTCAGCCGATCAGCGATTGCATCCCATTCCGATGTCGCGGGCGGCGCTTCGACCACGATGACCTGGGCGCCCGCTTCATCGCAGCGATGCCATTCCGCGTAAATGGCCCGGGCAAAAGCTTCGGGATCGTGCGGGATCACGCAGACGCGGCCCACCTCCAGATCCAATGGGATGACAGTATGCGCGATGATATGGACGTCACGCAATTGAGAGTTGAGCGTCGAGAGCCGGGCTTTGAGGGCCTTCTCATCTTTCCATTGCCAGACCACGAGCCGAGCTTGAGGCGAATAATGCTTCATCAGCAGGCCGGGACTTCGAAGCGGTTCTCCATCGATGCCGGGGGTGCCTTCCAATTCTCCGACGACGGCCAACAGTGATTCTAAATGAATTATTCCCGGGCGCAAAAGCCGTGGCCGCGAAACGGTGAGATCGACCACCGTGGATTCAATCCCAACTTGCGCTGGACCGCCGTCCACAACTAATGAGATTCTATCACCTAAACTTTTCAGGACGTGCTCGGCAGTCGTCGGTGAAACTTCGCCCGACCGATTCGCGCTGGGCGCAGCGAGCGGAAAGCCGCATTCGACAATGAGGGCTTGCACAAAAGGATGGCGCGGCCAGCGGATTCCGACCGTGCTGCCTCCTGCGGTGATGACGTCACCGATGACTCGCGAGCGTGGTAAAACCATGGTCAGAGGCCCAGGCCAGAATGCGGCCGCCAATTTGCTGGCCAATTCCGGCCATTCGCTCGCGCAATGCCGAGCCATTTCCAGACCGCTCACGTGCACAATGATTGGGTTGCCGGCTGGCCGACCTTTAACGGAGAAAATTCGGTTAACAGCGTCAGCATTCAGGGCGTTGGCAGCTAGCCCGTAAACAGTTTCCGTAGGGATTCCAACGACCTCTCCTGCGCGCAGCAGATCGGCCGCTTGCCTCACAGCAGCCTCAAACAAAGCTGGCGTGTCAGCCGCGAGAATCTTTCCAGGCTTAGTCATGCCAATACGGTGAAACGCCGCCGTCAAAAAAGCCAGACTTACATTTGCGCCACGATGCAGCAAAGCGTCACGGCCATTGCTGCCTGCCTCGGCACTTGAACTTTGAACTTTGAACTTTGAACTTTGAACTCTAGTTTAGACCCGTGTTCGATGAATTGATTTCGCAACTGAGACAGGGTGCAGGTTTGTCCACCGCGCAGATCGGCTTGGCTGTTTCTCACCTGATCGAGGAGCAAGTGTCGCCAGAAGCGAAAGCAGATTTTCTGACCGCGCTTGCGTCCAAAGGCGAAACGGCCAGTGAAATCGCCGCATTCGCTCATGAACTGCGGGAGAAGTCCATTCCGCCGCCTCTCGACGCCGAGACGCGCCAGCGGGAAATCCTGGATGTGTGTGGCACAGGAGGTGACCGCCTGAATACATTCAACATTTCTACCACCGTTGCTCTGGTGGCGGCTTCGGCGGAAGTCACGGTCGCCAAACATGGCAATCGTGCTATCACCTCTCAATCCGGCAGCGCCGATGTTCTGGAGGCGCTCGGCATCCCCGTGGATCTGACTCCCGAGCAAGCGGCTCACTCGCTGCGTGACCATCACTTCGCGTTCTTCTTTGCGCCGAAGTATCACCCCGCCTACAAACACATCGGACAGGCGCGCAAGATTTGTGCGGATCGCGGCCAGCGGACAATTTTCAATTTTCTTGGGCCTCTGCTGAATCCTGCCCGCCCTTCGGCTCAACTTGTCGGAGTTCCCGATCCGAAGCTTTGTGAACCGATCGCGCAAGTGCTCCAACTGCTGGGCGTCCGCCGTGGAATGGTTGTCAGCGGTTGCGCGGGCAACGCAACTCTCGACGAGTTGTCCACGTTGGGCGAGAACACCATCGCTGAATTCTACCAGGACCGTGGATTTACGCTGTCGGTAACGTCGCCCGATGGCTTTCCGTTGCTCCCGGCGACTCTGGCCGATTTGCAAGGGGGCAACCGCGAGACAAACGCTCGGATAGTTCGCGCGCTGCTGGAGGGAAAAGAGCGCGGACCGAAGCGAGATGCCGTCTTGCTCAACAGCGGCGCAGCGTTGTTTATCGCCGGGAAAACGCGCTCGCTCCTGGAAGGATGGGATATGGCGGCAGAATTGATCGACAGCGGCAAGTCCGCCGCGAAGTTGAAGGCTCTATCGACTGTCCGGTGTTAGCAATTCCCCATCGAGTCAACTCCAACAATTCAAATTTTGGCATGCACGGAGTTCCTGATTTAAACAATCGCCACAGGGAATGAGCGAAGCCGGAGCTCCATCCGTCAAATGGAAAATGTCCCGGGTTAAATTGGGAATTGTTGTTCAAAACATCGGTCGGCTTGACAACTCGCTTTCAGAACTCCTAGCCTCGCGCAGCATGTTAATCGGTTATGATTATTCAAGGCATTATTAATCCGCACGTCAGTTCGCTCGTTTGCCGCGTTCGGCACACGAACGCTCTTGTTATCGCCGACGCCGCCTTCCCTTTTTGGCCGCAGATCGAGACGGTCGATATTTCACTGATGAAAGGTGTTCCGACAATCCTTCAGGTGCTGGACGCTCTTCTTCCGAACTGGAAATGTGGAGAGATTGTTATGGCTGAAGAATTCAAGAAACACAACGATCGCAAGCACCAAGCAGCTTTCAAGCGAGCGTGCCGCGGCGTCAAGGTGAGTTTCGAGCCGCACATTGAATTCAAACAGCGCGTACCCAATGCCATAGGCCTGATTCGCACTGGCGACACCACGGCTTATGGCAATATGATTCTGATCTCGGTTTAACTTGCGAAGCTGCGCTTACATCAGCGACTACTGGACGGAAATTTATGATTCAATCGTGCGTCACGATCTCATTGGTGCCTCAAGCCAAAGGCGGGCCGTTTGTTTTCTGGGGCGATCTGGCCGGCAGTTGTGCAAAAGCTGCGGAGTTGGGCTTTGATGCAGTCGAGATATTTGCGCCGTCCGCTGAAGATCTCGATGCTCGCCTGCTTCAACAAATCCTCGCGCAAGGCCGTCTCAAGCTCGGGGCCATGGGCACTGGAGCGGGCTGGGTTCTGCGGAAGCTGCGGCTGACCGATCCCGACGTTGCGACCCGGACGCGGGCGGTGGAATTCATCAGTGCGATTATTGATTTCGCGGGAAGCTTTGGCGCTCCGACCATTATTGGGTCGATGCAGGGACGCTTCGAGAATGATGTCACGCGCGAGCAAGCGATCGGTTGGCTACGTGAGGCGCTGGATAAACTCGGATCTCGTGCGGGTGCTTTCGGCGTCCCGCTGCTGTTCGAGCCGCTCAACCGCTTTGAAACCAACCTTGTCAACACGGTCGAGGACGGCCTGGAATTGGTCCAATCGCTCACCACAAAAAATGTGAAACTGCTGTGCGATGTGTTTCACATGAACATAGAGGAACGTTCCATCTCAGCTGCGCTGCGATTGGGTGGCAAGCAAGTTGGGCATCTGCATTTTGTGGACAGTAATCGTCGGCCTGCCGGGGACGGCCACGTTGATTTCAGAGCTGTAGCGCAGGCTTTAACCGACATCGGTTACTCAGGTTACGCGTCGGCCGAAGCTCTTCCCATTCCGGATTCCGAATCTGCGGCGAGGCAAACAATGTCTAGTTTCCGAAAGTTTTTCCCAGCCGACCTTGTGTCGAGCGCTGCGACGGTTTCTGGGTAAACCATGTCGAAATGAATTCCAACCCTCCGCCTCATCGCGGACAGCAGTTACAAAACAACACGAATGCAAACACGTTTACTCGGCAAGACCGGCCTGAAACTGCCCATTCTCGGTTTCGGTGCCTCTTCTCTCGGCCAGGAATTCCGCCGAGTTAACCTCGACGAAGCGATTCGTTCAGTTCATGTCGCGCTCGAATCCGGGTTGAACTTCATTGATACCTCTCCGTTTTATGGGCGTGGGATGTCCGAAGTGCTGCTCGGCACCGCGTTGCGCGATATTCCTCGCGAGCAGTATTTGCTTTCCAGCAAACTGGGCCGGTACGATCTCGCGCACTTCGATTTTTCGGCCAAACGCGTGGTCGAGAGCGTGGATGTGAGTCTGCATCGGCTGGGGACGGATCATCTGGACATCTGCCTTTGCCACGATATCGAGTTCGTGGATATGCAGCAAATCGTGGATGAAACGCTGCCAGCCTTGAGAAAAGTTCGAGACCAAGGAAAGGTCCGCTTCATCGGCATCTCAGGCTACCCCATGAAGCTTTTCAACTTTGTGCTCGATCAAACCGAGCTCGACGTGATCCTGAGCTACAACCAATACACACTCCAAAACACGCGGTTGTCCGACGAGCTAATTCCTCATCTCAAATCCAAAGGTGTCGGAATCATGAATGCTGGTCCGTTTTCAGCACGTTTACTCACCAACGCGCCGCTCCCCAAGTGGCTGAAGGAGCCGGAGAACGTCAAGGCCGCCGCGCGCAGAGCCGCCGAGCATTGCGCCAAGAAAGGAATTGATATCGCCAAACTCGCGCTCCAATTTTCGGTTGCGAATCCCGATATCACAACCACCATCGCAGGCTCAGCCAACCCCGACAACATTCGTAGCTGGGCGCGATGGGTTGAGGAGCCCCTGGATCAGCAGTTGCTGGCTGAGGTGCTCGACATCTTCAAACCGGTGAAGAATCTGGGGCATCTGGAGGGGTTGGAGAAGAATAACTGACTTTCAACACGCTTCCCGGAAGTGTAGTGACCAAAGATTCCTGTTTGAGGAATGTTTCGGAGATATTTGGGAACAGACTTTACAGGGAGTTAACCTTTTGGAGACAATGCAGCGTGAGCTTTACCAGGAAATAATTTCGTGAGCGAGAACGATGACAAAGGCCCAAACTCCGCGCGCCTGATGCCACATCTCGATCCCTACCAAACGGAAGCGGGTCCGGAGCTGGATTCATTGATCCATCATCAGGTCCTAGGAAACCCTCGCACCGAAGCCTCGCCGTGCTATTCCACAGCCTCAGACTCATCTTCCCCCATTGCCGGACAGTAAATTCCCAGCACATTGTCCGGCGTAACTGCTTGTCAGTCACGACCTCGGCGTGGGTTCTTCAATCGGTTTCTGTTGGCTTTTCCTAGAGACAACATTGGTGCGGGTAACTTGGGC
>CAMAWP010000024.1 GCA_945861765.1 Akkermansia muciniphila
GCGAAGTCCGGGAAGTTCTCTCCCGAAAGGTCGCGCTCGTGGAAATTCTGCAAGTGCGCACTTGAGCCTTTGGTGGAGCAGCGGTAGTGTAATCAAGTTCATGAATCCCTTATTAGCGCATCTCCGCCGAGGCATAATCCCGTGGGTGATCTTCTGTCTGTCGGCAGGCTTTGGCCAAGCTCAGGCCCAGAGCGTTGATCCCGTGGATTTTTCTTCGCAGATTCGCCCGATTCTTTCGTCGCGTTGCTTCCGTTGTCACGGCTCGGACGGAGGCAGCCGCAAAGCCAAGCTTCGACTCGATCTGCGAGAGGAAGCGATCAAAGAACACAAAGGAGTGCGTCCAATAGTTCCCGGAGACGCGGCCCACAGCGAAATGATTCGGCGTATCACGTCGGAAGATGCCGATGATCTAATGCCTCCAGCCGAAGCCGGCGCGCCGCTGAAACCAAACGAAGTTGCTCTTTTAAAACAGTGGATCGAGGAAGGCGCCCTTTACACTCCGCATTGGGCATTTGTGAAACCGGCGCGGCCTCGGGTTCCGTCGGTGAAAGCCACCTCCTGGCCGCGCAATCCAATTGATCATTTCATCCTGCAAAAACTCGAAGGGCACGGTCTGAATCCGTCGGGAGATGCCGACCGTCACGCGCTCATTCGACGGGTTTCTCTGGATTTGACCGGACTCCCTCCGACACCATCTGAAACCGAGGCTTTCATTCAAGACAAGCACCCTGATGCATACGAGCGGCTCGTGGACCGGCTGTTAAGTTCACCGGCCTATGGTGAACGCTGGGCGCGGGTGTGGCTTGACCTGGCGCGATACGCCGATTCCGCCGGTTATGGTTCAGACCCTCTTAGGATGAACATTTGGCCGTGGCGCGATTGGGTGATTGCCGCCTTGAACCGCAACTTGCCGTTCGACCAATTCACGATCGAGCAAATCGCCGGCGACCTCCTGGTCAATCCAGCGCCGGATCAACTCATCGCGACCGCCTTTCATCGCAACACAATGACCAACACCGAAGGAGGCACCGATGACGAGGAATTCCGGGTTGCGGCAGTGAAGGATCGAGCGAACACAACCGGACAAATCTGGATGGGTCTGACCGTCGGTTGCGCTCAGTGCCACACGCACAAATATGATCCGATCACTCAGAAAGAATACTACCAGTTTTACGCGTTCTTCAATCAGACCGAGGACAACGATCAGCCGGATGAAAAACCGACCTTGCCATTGCCGACGGCGGCAGAGCGCAAGAAAACGGACCAACTCAAGTCCCAGATCGCCGATCTCGAAAAGGAGCGCAACCGGATGACGCCTGAATTCGAGGCCGATCTAGGGTCGTGGAAATCCGCGCAAGCCCAGGGGACTCCTTGGACTCAGTTCACTCCGGTTCAGGTCACATCCGCAGCCGGTTCGATTCTCGTGCCCCTTCCTGACAACTCGATTTTGGCAGGCGGGACTTCACCGGAGACCGACACTTACACCATTCGTGTCCGAACTGAACTGACCAATGCCACAGCGTTCCGGATCGAGGTCTTGCCCGATATCAGCCTTCCAAACAACGGAGCTGGTCGTGCCGCTGACTCCGGCAAGTTCGTCTTAAATGAGTTTCAAATTGCGGTTCGATCTCCAAAAGCGGAGCCGCCGCGCGCGCGCTTTGTGCGGGTCGAGCTTCCGGGCAGCCGGCGCATTCTTTCGCTCGCCGAGGTCCAAGTCCTCAAGGGCAGTGACAACGTGGCGGTCACTGGCGACGCCACTCAATCCAGCACCAGCCGCGGTGCTGCCGCTGTGCGCGCCATCGACGGCAAAACGGATGGCGATTTCGAGTCTGGCTCGACCACGTTGACTGAACCCGAGGACAATCCGTGGTGGGAGCTTGATCTTGGCGAGGAGACGCCCGTGGAGGAAATCGTCATTTGGAACCGCACGGATCGCGGGTTCGGAACACGTCTCACCGATTTCAAAATCGTCGCGCTCGACGGCGATCGGAAAAAAGTTTGGGACAAGACTGTTGGCTCGGCGCCGAATCCCGTGGCGAACTTTCGGTTGCCGGAAGAGAAAACTCTCAAGCTTCAAAATGCTTCCGCGAATTTCAGCGAAAAGGATTTTGATATCGCCAAGGCAATTGACGGAAACGTGGAAGGCAAATCCGGTTGGAGTATCGGCGGAAGGACCGGAGCCGTTTACGCCGCGTCCTTCGAATTCAAAGACTCCACTTTAGGCGAGGTTGGATCGACGCTGATTTTCACGCTCGTTCAGAAATATGGGACCAATCATACCATGGGACGGTTTCGGATTTCAGCGACGACCCAGCAGTTGCCAGTGCGGGAAACTCCCGAGAAGATCCGGCTGCTCCTGGCGGTGGCGACGAGCGAGCGCACGGAGGAGCAGAAGCAGGAAGTGATCAATTATTACCGCGCGTTCGCTCCCTCGTTGGCGAAGGTAAACGAACGGCTGGCGACCCTTCGGAAAGACCTCGACGGCATTAAACCGGTCGCCCTTCCCATCCTGCGCGAACTCGTCGGAACCAAGCGCCGCGAGACGCATTTCCTGAACAAGGGAAACTTTCTCGATCCAGGGGACAAAATGGAGCCCGGAGTGCTCGCGGCGTTTCATCCGATGCCAGAGCAAGCTCCGACCAATCGTCTGGGTTTGGCTCAATGGCTGGTCAACCGGGAAAATCCGTTGACGGCGCGCGTGGCGATGAACCGATTTTGGGCGCGGCTGTTTGGCGCGGGCATCGTCGAGACCGAGGAAGATTTCGGCACGCAGGGCGCGCTGCCGAGCCATCCTCAACTGCTCGACTGGCTGGCGGTTGAATTCATGGACTCGGGTTGGGATATGAAAGCGATGCTCAAGCTGATCGTGATGAGCGGGACCTACCAGCAGAGCTCCCGGGTCACGCCGGAGCTATTGCAAAGGGATTCATTGAATCGACTCTACTCCCGCGGTTCGCGCCTCCGCCTCGACGCGGAGACCTTGCGCGATCAAGCCCTCGCTCTTAGCGGCCTGTTCAGCCGGAAGCTTGGCGGTCCATCCGTCTATCCGAGGCAACCGGACGGTCTCTGGCGCGCCGCGTTCAATGGCGAGCGGACGTGGGCCACGAGCAAGGGCGAAGACCAATACCGCCGCGGTCTCTATACGTTCTGGCGCCGAACCGTCCCCTATCCGAGCATGGCAACCTTCGACGCGCCCAGCCGGGAAACTTGCACCGTGCGACGGATTCACACGAACACGCCGTTGCAGGCGTTCGTCACGATGAACGATCCCGTCTATGTGGAGGCATCGCAAGCGTTGGGCCGTCGCATTATGGAAGGCGGGAAGACCCCAGCCGATCGGATCCGTTACGCACTGCTGCTCTGCTTGGCGCGGCCGCCGAGCGAGGAGCAAGTCCGCGTGCTGTTGGATCATTACGAAAAGGAATTGACTCATTACCGGCTGCATGAGGACGAGGCGAAAAAGCTGGCCACCGATCCGCTCGGTCCGCTTCCGGAAGGTTTGAGCGCCTCCGAAGCCGCGGCTTGGACCTCCGTCGCCAACGTGCTGCTCAATTTGGATGGCGTGCTGACGAAAGGGTAAGTTATTTGCTACTGACGTCCTGAAATAGCTATTCGATATGACTAAAGCGACACTCAGAAAGTTTTACGATTCGCCACAGGGTTTTCATCCTTTCCGCATTCATCTGACCAGCGGCAAGACCATGGAAATCCAGCATCGAGAGAATCTCTTTTTCACTAACGATCCGGACACGATCATCGTTACGCCGAAAGGTGACGACTATCCATTTAGCATCGTTTCGATTTCTGAGATCGCCGAACTCATTACCTTGCCGAAGCCCGGAAAGAAGCCCGTTCCGAAGCCATAGCTGATATCAAAATGAACGAAGCCAATCTTAATCTCGCTCAAGCTCGCGCGATCACACGTCGGCAGTTCTTCCAACAGACGGGGCTCAGCTTGGGCAGCATGGCCCTCGGTAGCCTCTGTTCCCGGCCGGGCTCGGCTCGCGCGAACATAGCGCAGACGGACAATGCGTTGGCGCTTCGCCCGCCGCATTTTGCCCCGCGAGCCAAGTCGGTGATTTACCTCCACATGTCCGGAGCGCCGCCGTCGCTCGATCTTTTTGATTGGAAACCGAAGCTTGCTGAACTCCACCTCAAGCCTTGCCCCGAGGAATTGTTGAAAGGGCAGCGCTTCGCGTTTATCAAGGGCGTTCCCAAACTCCTCGGCAGCCCCTACAAGTTCGCCCAGCACGGGAGGGGCGGCGCGTGGGTGACCGAGACGTTGCCACACTTCTCCCAGATCGTGGACGACGTGGCGATTATCAAATCGGTCTATACGGATCAGTTCAATCATGCTCCGGCTGAGCTGTTCATCTACACCGGTTCGCCGCGCGCGGGGTCCGCTTCCATGGGTTCGTGGATCACTTACGGAATCGGCACGGAAAACCAGGACTTGCCTGGGTTCGTCGTCTTGCTTTCGGGCGGGACAGATCCGACCGGCGGCAAAAGTTTGTGGGGCAGCGGCTTTCTCCCTTCCGTCTATCAAGGAGTCCAATGCCGCTCGGCGGGAGAACCGATTCTGTTTGCGAACAATCCTGCGGGGATGGACCGAGCCAGCCGCCGCCGAACGCTCGACGCACTCAATCAGCTCAATGAGATCGAAGCCCGGCAGTTTGGCGATCCCGAAACCTTGACTCGCATCGCGCAATATGAGTTGGCGTATCGGATGCAAATTTCCGTCCCGGAGGTCATGGATATTTCGAAGGAGCCGACGCACATTCAAGAGCTGTACGGTGCCAAGCCAGGGGAAGGCAGCTTCGCGAACAATTGCCTGCTTGCCCGCCGTCTGGTGGAACGGGGCGTTCGCTACGTCCAACTGTACGACTGGGGCTGGGACATTCATGGCACGGGGACGGGCGACGATCTCCTCAATCAATTTCCGAAAAAGTGCCGCGACGTGGACCGGTCCATGAGCGGCTTGATCAAAGATCTGAAACAACGCGGACTACTCGACCAAACGTTGGTGGTCTGGGGCGGGGAGTTCGGGCGGACCCCGATGAACGAAGCGAGAGGTGGCTCCATCTTCCTGGGCCGCGATCACCATCCTCACTGCTTCACAATCTGGATGGCCGGTGGCGGGATCAAACCCGGCATCAGCTATGGTGAGACCGACGAATTGGGCTATAGCGTTGTGGAAAACAAAGTTTCCATCCGAGACCTGCAAGCCACCGTGCTCCACCTGCTCGGGTTGGACGCTAATCGCCTGAGCTATCGGTCTCAAGGCTTGGATCAAAAGCTGATCGGGCCAACCGGAGAAGGCCAGATCCTTCGCGATATTTTAGCTTGAGGCAGAAGGACCCGCTGGAGAGATTCCTGTGACTTGATCGCCGTGATTCGGGAAGCGCTTGTTCCGGTAATGCTTGATCACGAATTCGTCGCGATCAAGGATGTTACCGACTAAATTGAATTGGTCTTCAAACGGCGGGAAGTTGGTATCTCCCTCCACAATCCTTTTCACAACCGTGAGATAAAGATCCGAACAGCGAGGTAAAGCCTGCTCATAGACTTGGGCACCGCCACAAATGAAGACATCTCGTGATTCGCCCGCCAAATCGATCTGGTTGAGATTCGAGACAATCCGCACGCCAGCAATCGAGGATCGGGTCCGGCTCAATACAATCGTGGTGCGGTTAGGAAGTGGTTTCCCGATAGATTCGAACGTCTTGCGGCCCATCACGACGACTTGGCCTGTCGTCATCGATTTGAACCATTTAAAGTCCTCTGCGAGATGCCATGGGATTTTGTTTTTCAGCCCGATCACCCGGTTCTCCGACATGGCGGCGATGGCCTTGAAGCATTTCGTTCGAGCCGAGATCATTTCGTAGTTAGATCACTTGTTTCAGAAAGTTGACCGGTTTCACATTGTTTTTCAGACAAACTGCGGGAAATTATCGGCGACCGATCCGCTGATTTCTAGGGGTTGTTGATGGCAAGTGACATGGTCTTGGCAAGCTCTCTCCAGCCTGGCGAGGAACCAGCCCATCCGATGGCGCCCGTTGTAGCGAAAGAGGGTCGCGACAAGCCCGCGATGCACCCGCCCGCACTGCTCGGCATACAAGCGGCACAGCCAACGGTAATACACCTCCATGCTTTTCATGTTTTGCGTGAAATTGACCCGCAGCAAGGCGTCGATCTGCTCATCAGCGTCCACACCGAAAAAGCTGCTTAAATCGGCTTCGGGACCACCCAGCACCGGCCGGTAAAGTTGCAAAAAAACATACGCCCCCGGCAGCGAACGGAGGAATTGAAACCTCTTCACATCGTCCGCCAGGGTCGTGTCGAAACCGTACATGCACACAAATTCCACATTGTCCTTCGATGTCACCTGCAACAATTCGTACCGCCTCCGCACTAAATCGAGGGCATGGGTGTTGTTCAAACTGAAGTAATAATTGCGCCGCGTGAAACGGACGTTCGAACATCGAATCCGACGGAGCAGCCGGGCCGTGACTTCGGTCAGGAATCGCACATCCAGAGTTTGATTAAAGTTAACCTCCAGGTCGCGGCTCAGCATCTCCTCCATCAACTCGATCGCCTTGGGATGAGACAGAATGTTGTCGTCGAGCAAGATTAACTTTTTTCGCCCCTCCGCGAGCAGCGTGTCAAAATCGCTCACGATCCGCGGCTTGCCTTCCTTGATCGGCACGATGCAAAAGGGGCAGTGCAACGGACAGCCGCGCGTGAGGAATCCGAGTGCCCTGTCTCCGAGCTCGGGGTAGAGGGAGTAATCGGCGGGCAAGTCCTCGATTTCAGGCGGCAATCTGAGTTTGATGTCCACGCCCGAACCTCCCAATTGCAGCGAAGATCCGTATTGCCGCTTGAGCCGTTCGACAAGTTTCGCGGACTGCGGAAACGCAAACACACAACTTGCGAACACGGTCTCCACCCGACTGATCTGCGATTCCCGCCGGACCAGAACCACTCGTCGGCCTTGGGCTTTGAAGTGCTGACTTAATTTCATCAGCGCCAAGTTAGGCAACTGGCTGTCCACATCGATCAACAGCACTGCCCCCGGCGACAACCGCGGGACAGGGGTTCGTTTGGGCGGTCGCGGCGGTGGCGGTATAGGAAGAGTCTCCCGCGACAGAAGTGGTGGAAATAGCGCTCTTCCCCGCGCGGAAAGAGTTACCAAGAATTGCAGATTCGGGAACATCGAATCGAGCAGGCTGAGGAACTCCGGGATGGTTTCACCAGGACACCAAGCCTCGATCCCATCCAAGACCAGAACTCCGGACAGTTCAAACGGATCCGCTTGCCGAACTGACCCCTCCAGCAGATGACGGGCCGCATCCAACACCACGGTCGCCAGGGTCCGCTCGATCGGGTTCAACTCTTGCCAGTCGGCCCGAAAATCATGCCGCTTTCCTAGCCAGGCTTTGGGTTGGATGTGCAGGAATGCGCTCAATTCCCAATTCAACCGCGTGATGAACCGCAGGGAGCGACCCTTCTCATACAAGACACCTTTATTGTGAAGGCGCTCCAAAAACGCGAGAGGATCCGTCAAGCGCGCCTCTGGATCGAACAACGACGCAAACCGTTTCAAACGATGTTGCGGGTCGGCGAAATCGAAGGCATCCGTATTCAGATGGCCACGAATCCGGCGCCCATACCCGAGAAACAGCCAGCCACAATTGGTGGAGCCCAAGTGAGGCTTATTCCTCCTAACTGACGGATCGTTATTCCTAAATTCAAGCCGGCTGAGGGGTAGGAATTCTCCTGAAGACAAAATCTTCCAGCCGCCGCCTCTCAGGGGAGGTTGCGAAGGCCCACACTCATGGGGCGGTTGGCAGACGGTGACAAACTCGATGGAAATCGGCCCTGGCCCTGCCGCGGCAAACGGCGGCAGAACCTTGGTTAGTGCGAGTGCCTGTCGAGTGCCAGCGCAGGCCAGCGCGATATAGCTCACCAAGGATCGGCTCTGGGCACCGCGCGGCAGCACCGTCCACTTCCGGATGGCATCGGTGGAGCTTCGAAAATCCCAATCGAACTCGTCCACACCTCGGGCGTTGGCGATAAAAAGGCGTTCAAGATGCATGGAAAAAGCAGCTATTCACAAAAAATCGGACGGTCCGCAAGCTCACAATGGAACCTATCGTTCAACGTCGATAAATCGGAATGCAGCCAGGTCATTTCCTGGTTGATTAAAGGCGATCCTTCTGGCCGTTAGCAAGCGTGATCAGCCGACAGACAGCAATTCTCCGTTTGGACGGTATGTAGTCCCAGCTTGAGCCGGCCACACATACAAACCGGCTAAAGCAGAGACTACATACGGGAAATGGAGAGGTTCCCCGCTGTTTTCAATGGAATAGGCCGACAGCGGATGAATACCTTTTTTTCATCCCGCCGGGCTGACGGGAGTCTGGACCTATTGGCTCCCTTCGTCTCCCGGAGGGAGATTCGAGAATAACCCGGCAATTCACTGCCGGGTTCGCATTAGCGATTGCATAAGTCCCGCAGGGACGGTCGAATCCCCAATGTCCTACGTCAGCTCCTACTGTCTGTTCAGGACAAAGGATCGCCCGAGAATGGCTCAATCGTCCCTTCCGGACTTTGGCTATTGACTCCCTAATCCCACCCTTGAAAGGGTGGGCTATTCTCGAATCTCCTCTCCGGGAGATGTGAGTCGCAAACCTCATCGGCTACAACAGCACACGGCCGGAAAATGTCCACACTCCACGCACCCCTCCGGAGTGAGTCTTCCAGCCCGCGCCACGGAAATGGTTCCACTGAAAACAGCGGGGAACCAAAGGAAAGTGCCCTGGGTCGAAATGCGGTGCATCCCGAAGATGACGGTGGACTTCAGTTCCAAAGATGGGATTGATCCTCATTTTTAACCAACACGGTCAACCGCAGCAGGGACGTCAGGCCGGAGCGGCTCCAAAATTGTCCACAGCCTCGAAGCCTGCGTTGAAACTGTTTTCCCAAAGACTCAACGGCTCCGCTTCCCATGGGCGCTCCTGCTTTTTCCATCTTTTGATAATGCAGATGGTCACGATGATCTCGGACGTTCGAGTCGGTAGATCACGGCGGACTTAATTTCCTTCCACTCTACCCTCTGTGGATCTTTCTTGCGCGGCCCTGCTCCCCAGTCCTCACCTCGTTCCCGCGCCATCCATCCGTCCATCATAATGACCATGCTCGAGGTTCTCCGAAAAGGTCTGCGGAGCTCTGACGTCTCTATAACGTAAGCATTGACGAAATCTCCAAAAATCGGTATCTACCGGACTAGTGAGTATTCCGTCTCGGTTTGCCGAACCGTGAGGGAAGGTGTGTTGGGTTAGAGTCTTGTAGTGGATTGTCGGAAGTGATGTTACCTTGAGTAACTGCGTAAGGGTGTGGCAACCCGGACTAACTATCATGCGTCATTTAAAGCAGATTTCCGCTGGAAGCCCGCCCGAGAGCCGCTCGGGGAAAGCTGCTTTTACTTTGGTCGAACTCTTGGTGGTCTTGGCTATCATAGCGATACTGGCGAGCTTGCTCTCGACCGCTTTGAATCACACTAAAGCCAAAGCCCATCGAATCACATGTCTCAGCAACCTTCGAGTCTTGCAGATAGGCTGGTTCCTGTATGCCGATGAAATGGATGATCAGTTACCTTTGAACAAGACGACTTCGAGTTCCAACGACCGGGTGTTGGGTCGAAGGAGCACAGCTAATTCTTGGGTGGTTGGCAATCCCCGAGAGGATTTGACCGTCTCCAATATCCTCATGGGCTCTATGTTTCCTTATACGAGGTCAGCGGCCGTGTATCGCTGCCCAGCAGACTCGTCGTCCGTGATCGGCCAAAATGCCGAGAGGCGCAATCGAAGCTACTCGATGAGTGCTTGCATGAATGGAGACGATGCGGGAATAGACCCACGAGTGAAGACGCGATACAGCGAAATCGTCGCTCCGTCACCAGACAAAGTTTTCGTTTTCATCGAGGAGCATGAAGCGAGCATTTGGCTCGGCTCATTCGAGGTGCCAGCAAAGGAGAGGTTTTCTCTCGCCTCGACGAGTTGGACGAGCACACCATCGGATCGGCATAATCAAGGTTGCAATCTCTCGTTCGCGGATGGCCATGTCGAGTATTGGAAATGGTTTTGGCCGAAGAAGTTCACTTTGGACGGCGGCCTAACTGTCAGCCAGCAAGAACTTCGCGACCTGAAGCGGCTTCAAGAGAGCGTTCCTAAACCTTAACGGCTTTCCCTTACCATCACGTTGGCATTGAGAGGGAGAAGTAGTTCGCTGCTCGATTCAGCCCTCCATCCAAGACCCGCACGGTGATCAGAGCGAGACAGTTTGCCTAACGCTCCATCGAAACATACCAGCCACCCCCTCTATTGAATCTGCCTTTTAGGACGAACTGCGGCTCGGTCAGCCACATTGGAGAAATTAGCTGAAGAAGGCGCGTTCTCAAATGTTGATGGCATCTCGAATGCTGTTGACAGTCAAGCGTGGCAATTCAACGATCAGCGATGCCAGACTCCGAACTTCGCTCGATGAATATCGGGCAGGCGAGCTGAATGCAGTGAAAAAAGCATGAGATTCAATTTGAAGGAAACGATGGAGTCTCAACAATCAAGCGGGGTAACGGAGTTTTCGCAACAGTCAAACTTGGGCCCGCAGCTTAAGCCGGGCAAGGATCGCTTCTTGGCGATCATGGAGGCCACCATCGACCTAGTGGCTATCACAGATTCTAAAAACCAAGAGGTCTTTTATCTGAACAAAGCTGGACGAAAAATGCTAGGAATCGACGATACCGAAGATATTTCCACTTTGTGTATTACCGACTTTCATCCGGAGTGGGCTCTTGAGCGCATCCAACGTGAAGGAATGGCGGTCGCCGTACGGGATGGCGTTTGGGCTGGTGAGACGGGATTCCTAAGCCGAACTGGCCGCGAAATCAAGGTTTCTCAACTGATTTTGGCCCATAAAACATCTGACGGACAGGTTGAATACCTCTCAACCATTGCGCGGGACATCACCAAGAGCCAGAGGGATCAAGAGGCTCTGAGGCGAAGTGAGGAAATGTTCCGCATCATGACGGAAAATGCGATGGAGCTGATCGCACTCGTGGACATGACTGGCCGACGATTATACAACAGTCCGTCCTATACCAAGGTCTTGGGTTATAGCCCCGAAGAACTCCAAGGCACCTGGTCTTTCGAACAGACGCATCCTGAAGATCGAGAAAAAATCCTTGTTGCGGCCCGTGAGACGAAAGCTACTGGAGTTGGCAAGTTTGTTGAATACCGGATGCGGCACAAGGATGGTTCGTGGCGGACGTTAGAATCCCATGCCGGGGTGATTCGCAATACCAAAGGAGAGATCGAGAATATCCTGATTGTCGCTCGAGACGTCACTGACCGCAAACGAGCGGAAAACGAACGAGAGCGGATGGAGATCGAATTGCGGCATGCCCAAAAGATGGAATCGATCGGCCAATTAGCGGCTGGCATTGCACATGAGATCAACACCCCCACCCAATACATTGGTGATAACACACGTTTCTTGCAGGATGCATTTGCCGACTTAAACCATCTGCTCCAGAAGTACGAGGAACTGTTGCAAGCCGCTAAATCCAACGCGATCACTCCGCAGTTGGTCGCTGAACTGGAGATGGCTTCTCAGAACGCCGACATCGCGTATCTAACGGCTGAAATCCCTAAAGCCATCGAGCAGTCGTTGGTAGGTATCGAACGCGTCGCCAAAATCGTCTGCGCGATGAAGGATTTTTCGCATCCTGGCAGCGAAGACAAAACGTGCATTGATCTTAATAAAGCCATCGAAAGCACACTCACCGTGGCGAGGAACGAATGGAAATATGTCGCTGAGATGGCGACTGATTTCGATTCGAATTTGCCGCCAGTGCCTTGTCTTCCCGGAGAGATTAGCCAGGTGATTCTCAACTTAATTGTCAACGCGGCTCATGCCATTTCCGAAGTCGTGAGTGATGGTGCCAAAGGCAAAGGCGTTATTTCTATTAGCACCCGGCAATGCGGCGATTGCGTGGAGGTGCGCATCGGCGACACAGGAGCGGGCATCCCGGAAAAATGCCGCAGCAGAATTTTCGAGCCATTCTTTACGACAAAAGAAATCGGCAAAGGCACGGGCCAGGGTCTAGCCATTGCGCATTCGGTGATAGTGGAAAAACATGGCGGGACGATCGAATTCGAAACGGAACTTGGGAAAGGCACTACGTTCATCATTCGCCTCCCATTGGTTCCGACTACATCGGCTAAAGGAAAGAAGTCGAATTGAAGAAGTGCATCCTGTTTGTCGATGATGAACCCTTGGCGCTCCAGGGCTTGCAGCGCATGCTGAGGAGCATGCGAGGAGATTGGGACATGCTTTTTGCCGAAAGCGGCGCTCGAGGTTTGGAGGTCATGTCCGGGCAATCTTTCGACGTCGTCGTTTCCGACATGCTAATGCCGGGAATGAATGGAGCAGCCTTCTTGAGCGAGGTCCGGATGCGGCACCCCGGCGTCGTGCGCCTCGTTCTTTCGGGCCACGCTCAACGGGATCTCGTCATGGCGTCGGTTGGACCGGCTCACCAGTACTTGGCGAAGCCTTGCCATCCCGAAACCTTAAAAACCGCGGTGACGCGCGCTTCCTCGCTCAGCTCTACGCTGAATAGCGAGCCTATCCGGCAGTTCGTCCTGCAAATGGACCGACTGCCGAACGTTCCGTCGCTTTACGACGAGTTGATCACTACACTCCAAGCGCCGGAGGTCTCTGCGGCAGCGGTTGCGGAGATCATGGCTCGTGATCCCGGCATGACCCTGAAGATTTTGAAAATGGTGAACTCGGCCTTCTTCGGGTTTTACGGACAAGTCTCCAGTGTGGCTGATGCGGTCTCGTACCTCGGGCTTGATACGATTAAATCCTTGGCATTGTCCATCAATGGCTTTTCGAAGTTCGAGTCGTGCCATTTCCACGAACACGGTTTGGAT
Organism: Akkermansia muciniphila; assembly: GCA_945861765.1. Classification (GTDB taxonomy): domain Bacteria; phylum Verrucomicrobiota; class Verrucomicrobiia; order Limisphaerales; family SIBE01; genus SIBE01. The sequence continues at coordinate 12,996 of CAMAWP010000024.1, forward strand.
AGCTTGTGGAATCACAGCGTGAACACGGCTCTTGCGGCAAAATCGATAGCCGTATCTGAAAACGCCGAAAAGAAAACGATTGATGCCGCCTTTACAGGTGGGCTGCTCCACGATTTGGGCAAGTTTGTCCTGGTTTCACATTTGGGCGCTCAATACCATGAGGCTGTCCAAATGGTGATTGAACAAAACGTAGAACTCAGCGCGGCGGAACAGCAGATTTTTGGCGTGTCGCATGAAGACGTGGGAGCTTACTTGGGCGGTTTGTGGGGTTTGCCGACGCCTGTGCTGGACGCCATTTCCTGGCATCAGAATCCCAGGAGGGCTCCTTCAAAAGATTTTACACCTCTGACGGCTGTTCACGTGGCTCACGCATTGGTCCAGCGCCCTGGCCGTGCTGGAAACGGAGTTCCCGCAGCTCAACTTGATTTGGACTATTTGACTGAGCTTGGGATGGTCGAGCGCCTTCAGACCTGGCGAGCTGCGGTGGACGAAGGTCTTTCACTTCCTCACAATTATGAGCGAGAAAATCTTATGCGTTGACGATGACGCCAACATTTTGGCGGCCTACGAACGCAATTTACGAAAGCGTTTTGCGATTCACACTGCCCTCGGTGGCGAGGAAGCATTAAAGACGATACAAAGCAACGGACCCTTTGCGGTCGTTGTTGCGGACATGAAGATGCCGGGCATGAACGGCATCGAGTTGCTCACCAAGGTGGAGTCTCTCACTCCTGATACCGTCCGCCTCATGCTGACCGGTAACGCTGACCAGGTGACCGCGGTGGAAGCGATTAACAAAGGCCACATCTTCCGCTTTTTGAATAAGCCATGCTCGCCGGAAACGCTGACGGCGGCACTGGAAGCCGGTCTCAAGCAACATCGGTTGATCACGGCTGAACGGGAGTTACTCGAGAACACCCTCAGCGGCAGTGTCAAGATGCTGACGGAAATTCTATCCCTGGTGGAACCGCAGATCTTCGGCCGGTCGCAAATGCTCCGAGACTACGCTCGAACAGTAGGGCCAGCGCTTAAGATTGAGCACGTCTGGGAAATCGAAGTTGCAGCGATGCTTTCCCAAATCGGTTATGTGACGATTCCCGCAAGCATTATTCAGAAGGAGCGGGCCAACCTGACTTTGACTCCCCCTGAAAAGCAAATGCTCACTCGAGTTCCGGAGATCGGCTCCAAATTGCTCACGAATATTCCACGACTCGAAAATGTGTCGCGCATTGTCCTTTACCAAAACAAGTACTTCGACGGCTCGGGCCTGCCGCAAGATTCGATAGCGGGCGAGGCTCTCCCCATGGGATCACGCATCCTCAGGCTGCTTTCGGACCTGATCAGCTTGGAGATCGCCGGAACTCCCAAAGCCGAAGGCCTGGATCAAATGCGGAGACGTTCAGGCGCATACGATCCACGAGTTATCGACGCGGCCCGCGTGACCTTAATTGAAGATGCTCAGAAATCAGGGCAAGCCGTCGGAGTCAAGGACCTGTGCCCAGGTCAGGTGCTCTTATCGCCTGTCCAGACTCTCGATGGAGTGCTTATTCTATCCGCTGGAACTGTGATCTCACCTATGTTGTTGGAAAAGCTAAAAAAATTTGCCGAGATGAGCGGAGTGAAAGAACCAATCTACGTGAAGAAATGACCCGAGGCGCCGGTGGTAGCGGGTGGTTTATCGCTTTGAGGTCTTCACTTTCTTCAGCCGTTTCTGATCCTCTGCCTGAAACTGCTTTTCCGCCTCCTGAATCCCAGGGAGCTGTGATTTTTCGTCCATGGCTGTGATTGCCGCTTCCTCGGGAGTCTCCAAAACGGTCGCACGCATCAGGATAATTAACTCGCTGCGCGAGTTTTCAGAATTTTTGGAACGAAAAAGAACTCCTAGCCCGGGAATGTCCTTCAATATCGGAACCCCAGATTTGTTCTTGGTTTTGCTTTCGGTGATAAAACCTCCCATCATAATGGTGTCTCTGTTTCGAACCGTCAGCGTCGCTTCGGCGACTCTTTTATTGATCACGGGAATAGGATTGCCATCGATAATTTTGTCTGCCCCCACCTGACTGGCTTCTTGAGTGATTTCCATCACCACCAAACCTTCCGGAGTGATAAACGGGGTGACACCTAACCGAATGCCGACGTCCACCTTCTCAATGATCGTCCGCGGCGTTCCTCCGCCAAAGCCTCCGAAACCTCCTCCGTAACCACCGTAGCTGTCATAAGATCCGGACGGATAAGGGACCGTTTGCACGAACTCAAAGGTCCCCGGAATCGCATGGGAAGTTTGAACGCGTGGACGCGAGATCACATTGATCGTGCTGTCGCTGGCAATGGCTTTGACCGCCAGCTCCAGATCGTTTCCGATTTTGCCAAAGTAGTTGAAACCCGATGGCAGAGCGCCGGGGAAATTGGTGATATTGTTCAAAAACGACTGGCCGTTGTTCACCGCTCCCGCTCCGGTCACGTCCTGGCTGAATCGCTTCGGATTTTGCAATACGCTTACCCCGATGTTCTGTGAATCACCGAGCTGCACCTCCATGATGATCGCCTCGATCAGCACCTGAGCCAGGAGCACATCCACCTTGGCCACGATGTTTGTGATCATCTCCATGTCGCGTTTGTTGGCAAAGATTAACAGCTTGTTCGAGCGTTCGTCCGGCACGATTTTCGCATCCTCGAGCAGTTGCACTTCAGGCCCGCCCGCCGCACGGCTGACGATCTGTTGCAAGCGATTCTGGAATGTGTTTTGCGCCCCGCCGGCGCTTTGCGGAGGTTGCTGCGGCTGGAGAGCCTGACCGGGTTGGCGACTGTTCTGCTGAGCTTGGCCGAGCCTAGTCGTTTGTCTTCCTGCTCGAGGAGCGCCTCCGGCGGACCCTCCTCCGGCTTGCCCCGAAATCAAGCTCGCCATCGTGTTGTAAAGATCGCCAACTTTCCCGTATTTGATCGGAATGACCTCGAGCTTGTAATCCGACTCCCGGACAACGTCGATCTTCTCGATCAGTGCGAGCATCCGCTTCACATTGGAAGCGTGTTCCCGCAAGACAATGGTTTGATTGTTGTCAAACGGCGTGATGCTGTTCGGAATCTTGCTGAAGGTGGCCAGCACCTGACCAAGCTCGCTCGGCTTAACGGTCTTCAAAGTGACAATCTGGGTGACAAACTCATCGCTCTCAGTATAGTTCCCAGTCTTGACTTGGGAGAGTTTGGAGCCTTGCGTTCCGGCAATCTGCTCCGGGATCGCGGTGACGAATTTGTCGGCAGTATGGATCATGGCGATTCCATTCAAAGCGAGCACCGCATCCATGGCAAAGATCGCTTCCTGCCGCGTCCACGCGGTCTGAGCCTTGAGGGTGATGCCTTGCGGAGCGCCCGCCAAAGCGTATGGGTGCAAAACGGAACGGCCTGAAATCATCGAGTAAACTTCAAAAAATTGGTCGAGCGCCATCCCTTGAATTTGGATCATCCCTGCCGGAATAATGTCCTGCTCCGCCGCGGCTTGAGCATCAGGGGCGGCAATTTCCGGAGCTGCGGCGGGAACTCCGGGAAGACGTGGCCCGGACGCTGGCGCGACTGGGTTCGGTACCGTGCTGGCAACCGGGTTGGTGTTAAGGGCCGGTTGGGCGAAGGCTGGCGGCGTGGCGGCTGGGACACTTGTCGGTGAGACCACGGAGGCAGGCGCAGCCAAAACCGGCGGAGCAATGGCTTGAATAGTCTGTTGACTTGCGGGAGATGCAGTGCCCCCGGCAGAAGGCAGCGCGACTTGGACTGGAGCAGGGGCGGCGTTCAGCAGCGGCAAGGTAGCGGGCACGGGAGTATTCGGAGCCGTTACCGGAGCGTTGCTCGAGCCACCCGGCGAATTGGTCATGGATTGCCGCAACGTGCGAACCATGGCGTCGGTTTGAGCGGGCGTCAACGCAGCATTGTTTGTGGTAGGAGGCGGCGCGTTGGGACGGCGCTGCGGGACCTTTTGCGCGTACAGCCAAGTTCCCAGCAGAGCCATTGAAGCAATAAGCAGCGTGATAAACTTTTTCGACATAAATTTAATTAGCGTTTCGTGTGTCGAGACAGGGCTCGGAAAGTGATCGACGAGTTCACTATTTTAAAGGTGCTTGTGCCGCTGCTTTGGGCTTTGAGGGCGCAACCTTGTTCGTCCCGGTTGCAGCAACGGTTTTATTGGTCTTGCTGGCCAATGGCTTGGCATTGGCAGCCGCATTGGCCACGCCCTTGGCTAGGGCAACGGGGACAGGCGGAGGCAGCCTCTTCTTCTGGTAACTCGCCACCAATGTCAGATCGCTTTCCAGTCTCGTTTGACCTGTGGCGGGCTGGAGGCTCATGTCTTGGACCCTGATTAACGAATTGGTCGAGGCGAGACTGACTAGAAAATTCACCAGCTCGTCATTTCCGGTGTTAGCGTGGATATGGAGGGTTTGTTCTTCAAAGAATTGGTTGGTCTTTGCGGTGCTCGGTTTAGGTCTTGGATCGTTGCTGGTAATGCTGAGGCCGGTAAGCCGCGCCTGATTTTGCACGGTCAGCAGAAGATCGAGTTCTTGTCCTTCAGCGACGACGCTTGATCCGGCGCTCTCAAGTTCCCGGAGCTTTGAGTCGTAATTCGCGATGCGGACGATCTCTTTCTGATAATCTTTCAACGTTTGATTGGTTTTTTCGCGCTGGGTCTGAACAGCCTGCCAGTCGTTAAAATGCGGCCAGACCAGCCAGATATTCAGCGCCACGAACAAAACAATCGCGATCAAAACGACCAAGCGCCGTTCCTGAGGCCGCAGATTCAATTTGTCCAAAAATAGACTCATTCTGTTTCAACGCGATTCAGGTCGCACGTAAAGCGCCAGGCCAAGGTTTGACCGCGGGTCTCATACCGTGGCTGTTCTACTTTGCTGAATAGAAGCTCGCCGTTCGCCGTCGCCTTCCGAAGAGCTGAGTTGTAGTCTGTAAGCTGGCTGACCTGCTCCTGGGGTGCGGTTCCCTGCAAGAAAAGCTTTTGCCCTCTCTGAAAATGAAGCTGAGACAGGCTCAAGTCCGGAGGCAGCAGCTCGGAGGCTGCCCTCAAAGAATCCAACGCGGCGTACTTCAGGTTGAGTTGGTTTTGAAGCACTTCAACCCGTTCCTTCAGCTTCATGGCATTCGTATATTTAGGGCTGAGCGAGGCGACTTCTTTCTCCAGACTGTGCTGCTGATAATTGAGGACTTGAAGAGAAGCGAAATAAATTGCGACTCCGATGATGTAAGCCGCGACGATGCCGCCCAAGCCGCTCATCCAAAGACGGTCAATGAACTTTTGCTGATAACGCGCCGTATATTCAACGGGCAACAAGTTGGCCTTGGCTTCATTGCGTGCCGAACGCTTGGCAGCAAGCTCCGCGACTGCTGCCTTCGACAAAGGCTCGACGGCCACGACGCTGTCCTCAGCCCACTGTTTTAAGGACGGTTCCAAGAAAGCTGATGTGGCTGCGTCAGCGACCAAGTGGCATCGGGGTCGAGACGTCAGCCATCCCTCCATTTCTCCAGCCCAGGCGGCCTTGGTCAGTTGTTCGGCCAACAGCGTGCCGCGGTTCAGGGAATCGGGCAACTGGAGCACTTGCAGTTGCTGCAATGAGCCCCCAAACCACCATGCGATGAGGCAGAGATGCTTGCTTCCTTCGTTGCTTGGATAAATCCAAACCCCATCCTCCTCCATTCGAGTGGCGAGCAGTTGGTGAAGCTGGGGAAGCTCCAACCGGTCGGGCTGATAACCATCGCTCTCGAGTTTACCCAGGAACGCCTCCACGAGATGGCGCGCGGCGATGACGACGACCACGGTTTGCATGTTCTCGGCGTGCTGCGGCAAGACCTCGATGCTCCATACAACTTGGTTCGCTGGCAGCGGCGACAGCTTCTCAAGCTGCAGCTCCACCATGGAAAGCACTTCCGCGAAATCAGAAGTCGGCAGGTGCGCGACGCGCAAAAAGGCATGATCCGCGGGCAGCCAGGCGATGTTGATCTTCCGTTGCCACAGAGACCGCCAATCCTTGCCAACGAGCTTGCTGGGTAGCGGCTCGGCGGGGAGGAGTCGTTGTTCGCTCGCTAAGGCAACTTTCCCGTCCTCTATACTAAACCGCCAGAGCTGCCGGGCGTCCGGCTTTGCATCGAGCACATGACAAGAATGGAATGCGGAATTCTTCACTCTTTCACCCACATTTCGGATTTAGTATCGCCGACCAAAGCATTCAGGTGTTCCTCGGTTTGCGTGACACGCAGGACTTCTTCGATGGTCGTCTGACCCGCTTTGACTTTGTTCCACCCATCCGTGCGAAGATTGCGCATTCCCAGTTCGATAGCGCGCTGGGCCATCGTGCTGGCCGGGGCACGACTCAGAATCAACGGACGGAGCGCCTCGTTCAAAATCAGGATCTCATAAATGCCCATGCGTCCCTGATAACCCATCTCACGACATTCCACGCAGCCTTTTCCTCGCCAGAACTTCGCGGTCTCGATTTCAGATTCGGGGAAACCAATCCTCCGCAAATAATCACGTTCGACCTTCTGCTCAATTTTGCAATGCTGGCAGATCGTTCGCACCAAGCGCTGCGCCATGACAGCCTCGACAGATGACGCCACCAAGAACGGCTCGATCCCCATGTCGATCAAACGTGTGAAAGCACTCGGAGCGTCGTTGGTGTGGAGTGTGCTGAAAACCAAGTGGCCGGTTAGAGCAGCGCGAATGGCAATCTCGGCGGTTTCCAAGTCGCGAATTTCACCCACCATGATCACGTTGGGATCCTGCCGAAGAATGTGCCGCAAGCCCATGGCAAACGTCAATCCAATGTCCGATCGGACGGCAATTTGGTTAATGCCCTTCAACTCGTATTCGACCGGCTCCTCGATCGTGATGATGCGCTTATGCACCGAATTGATCGTGCTCAGAAAGGCGTAGAGCGAAGTGGATTTTCCCGAACCTGTCGGGCCCGTGACGAGAAGAATACCGTGAGGCTTGATGATGATTTCGCGCAACGCATTTTCTTCAGCCGGCGCAAAGCCAAGTTTCTCCAAGCTGAGGAATATCTTACCCCGCGTTAATAACCGCAACGAAACGCTTTCGCCATAGACGGTCGGCACTGTGGAAACGCGGATATCAATCTCTTCACCTTTGATCCGGACATTGATGCGGCCGTCTTGAGGCAGACGCTTCTCGGCGATGTTCATCCCGGACATCACCTTGACACGGGAAATCAGAGCAGCCTGGTAACGCTTGAGCTGGGGTGGCATCGGCGTCTGGTGCAGGATTCCGTCGATGCGATAGCGAATCCGCAGTTCATCCTCGGCCGGCTCGAAGTGAATATCGGTCGCGCGGTCTTTGAAGGCTTCCCAAATGATCTGATTGACGAACTTGATAACGCTCGCTTCCTGATCTCCTTCCGTGATCTCTTTGTCATCACCCACCACGAGATCGATCGGTTCGTCTTCGGCTATTTCGTCGAGGGTTTCAGCGCCCACTCCATAATATTTCTTGAGCGCCTTTTCGATCTCGATCTTAGAGGCTAACCCAAACTCAATCGGACATTGGGCATCAAACTGGACGGCGCATAACATTGCCGTGTCAAACGGATTGCTGACGGCCACTTGCAAGGTGTCGTCCTCAAATTTCGTGGGCAACACCGTGTATTGAAAAGCGACCTTCGTGGAAATTCTCTTCTGCGCCTCAGCAGAAATGGTCGTCTTGGGAAGATCCAAGTAAGGCCACTTGAGAGCTTGGGACAGACGTTCCAAAAACAGGTCCTCGGATAGCCCCGCCTCCCGACTGAAGAATGCGATCAATGACTCCTGCGAGCCGTTCTCGACAGCAATCCGCCACTCTTTAGTCCATGCTTCGAATTGGTCGGTATTCGCTAAAGCCGCTTGTGCCAGAACGTTTTTTATCGATACAAAAGCCATTAAAAATAATTCAATTCAACCCATTGTTATACAAAGGAAACTAGAGAAAGTTGCGGTGAGGGTCAAAGTAATTGCGGATGCCGAGCCAACGCGAAGCGCTTGAGAGTGATAACCGCGTCAATCGCCCTGTTCGTCGAAAGGCTCCGTGGCCAGGAGGTCGAGGGCCTCGCTCGCGAGCGGGGAGGATACTCGGCGGCGATGGGGAGCAGTCGCTCCAGAAATGGGTCCGCAGTCCATTTTAAGGTGCGTTCAAACCTGGGTTCACCGGCCTTTTCCAGATCGGCACCAACCGCTTCATCTCATCGATCAAGAATTGGCAGGCTGCGAACGCTTCACCCCGATGAGGAGCGATCACCTCGACCCAGAGCGATGGTTCGCTGACCTTTACCAACCCGATTCGATGAATCAACCGGACTGATTCCAGGGGCCATCGCGCCTCGAGTTGATCAAACAGCAACTGGAATTGATGCTCCGCCATTCGCTGAAACGCTTCGTAATCAATGGCGCTAATGAGCATTTCATTCTCGGTGCCACGAACCACGCCCGTGAAATACACCGCTGCCCCCATCCCGGAGGACATCGAGCGCGCTTCGACCAGGGCAGCCTCGTTTATCGGGTCGTGAGTGATAATCAACTGACGTTTCATGGTCCGATTTGCAGCGGCTGTTTTCTCTAGTGTGGCGAAAGATTAACCCCCTTGAACTGGCGGGAACAAAGAAACCTCGTCATCTTGTTTCAAGATATAGCGTCGGTTTTGATACTCGACTCCGACGGCAATCAAGGTGGACCGTTCCATCGCAACTAATTGGGGGAAACGCCGGAAAAGCTTTTCCAACACGTCACCTATCGTGCTGCCGAGCGGAACTTCTTCGGCCGCCTCACTGCATCCGGTTAGGTCTTTGAAATACGAATGGAAAGTCACGTTGACGAGCATGTTGGTTTCTTGGCTTGGGTCGCTGGCAGGTCTTCCTGAATTCACTTGGCAGCGGATGTCATGGATTCCGCACCATTCAAATACACGTTTGGATGAAGCACTCCCACGAACGGTAAGTTGCGATATCGCTCAGCAAAATCCAGTCCGTAGCCGACTACGAACAAATCTGGGATCTCAAACCCGACGTAATCAGCGGCGACTTTTTCCACGCGCCGGGAAGGCTTGTCGAGGAGAACGCAGGTTTTGATTTCCTTGGGTTTTAACCGCCCAAGTTTAGCCAGAACACAGGCCAGAGTTTTGCCGGTATCAAGAATATCGTCCACCAACAGGAGGTCGCGTCCGCGGACGTCCAGGCGCAACTCCTTGGTAAAGATCAGTTCACGGGCTTCTGTGCCGCCGCGGTAGCTCGAAACGCCCATGAAATCCAAACGCAACGGCAGCGTCAATCGCCGTATTAAATCGGCTAGGAAGAGGACGGTGCCGTTAAGCAGGGAAACAATCACCAATTCCCTTCCAGCAAAATCACGCTCAATCTCCGCTGCTAAAGAATTCACCCGCCGATGCAACTCCGCTTTCGTGATCAGGATGCGGCTGACTTCATCGCGCCATCGCATGGGGACATTAGATCTCGGAGTCATTAGATCGCGACGCTGGCTGCGAAGGAACATGGACAGCAGAGCCGCGCTTTAGATGTGCTTGGAATCACTTTGATCTTTCGCAGTGTAACCGCTCTCCTGGCGCTTAAAGTTGACCTCGTTCTTTTTCATGTAGGCATTGAATACGTCGTCCGCGCTCATGCCGAGGACTTGGGCAGCGCTGATCAGAAAATGAAAAAGGTCCACCACCTCAACGCGGGCATTCTGTTCGTCGAACTTTTGATATTTGGCCCACCATTTCCAAGGAACGCTATCCGTGAGTTCAGCCATTTCTTGAGTCATGGCGCGGCAATAATTGAGCAGCCATTTGGTCTTTTCCTCTTCGTTCATGCCATCGGTCTTGACTCCAATCCGTTCGTTCAAGGCTTTTTGCATCCGAAAGAGCTCTCGCAGTTGGTCTGGTTGTTCCATTGAGAAACTTTTTCGAGACTCGATCGCAGATGCAAGCGGAAACGTCGAACAGAAAGGGCGCGATCAAAGTTCACCGGCTCACTTACCAGCCCGCAGCCTTGCCGTTAACTCGTGGATCATGCGCGCCGATAAAGGCTCGATTTGTCGGGTTGGCCGCGACGGCCTGGGTGACTCCGAATGAATCGACCGGAGTCAACATGTGGCCTCGTTTCTCCAGTTCAGGTAGAACTTTTTCGCCCGCAGCCTTTTCAATCGTAAGCCGGTTGGGTGCCCATTGATGGTGGAACCGGGGTTGGGCCAAAGCAGCTTCGAGACCCATGCCGAAATCAATAGTGTTGATAATCGCAAGCACGACTTGGCTGATGATCGTCGGCCCGCCTGCGGCACCCAACGCTAGGACAGGCTTGCCACTCTTCATGACGATCGTGGGGCTCATGCTCGTCAATGGACGTTTGCGGGGGGCGATAGCATTGGCCTCGGCACCCACCAATCCAAAGAAATTGGGCACTCCAGGCTGAATTGAAAAATCGTCCATCTCATTATTCAAAAGCACGCCTGTTCCAGGAACCACGATTTTGGAGCCGAACGACGTATTGATCGTAGCGGTGCAAGCGACCCAATTCCCCGCCGCGTCGGCTGCTGAAAAATGAGTGGTGTGCTGCCGAAAGAAATCTTTCTGAGCTCCGGGTGGAACGTCATGTTGGATCACATTCGCGACTCGATCCATTCGGATGCGGCTCGCCAATTTGGTGGCGTAGGCCTTGGAGGTTAAGCCGCGCGGAACCTTGATAAAATCAGGATCGCCCAGCCAATAGGCGCGATCGGCGAAGGCGAGTTTCATCGCTTCACTGGTGACATGAATGGCATCGACGGAATTGGTGGCTCGAATCTTCGCCAGATCAAAATACTCAAGGATGTTCAAAATTTGAGCCACGTGAACGCCGCCGGAACTGGGAGGTGGAAACCCAACAATCGTGTAACCCCGATACGTGCTGACCACCGGATCTCGCAATCGAGATTGGTAAATCGCAAAATCGTTGAAGTTGAGAATGCCGCCGTTCCGAAACATCCAATCACCGATCGCCAGAGCGAACACGCCCTTGTAAAACCAGTCGGTTCCATTGGCGGCAATCGCTCGATAGGTCGCCGCTAAATCCGGCTGTCGCAGGATCTCGCCCGCTTTTTTTGGGCTGCCGTTTGGATGCAAAAATATCGCGCGCGAGGACTCGAAACCGCTGAGCTCATTCGCATGGGACGCCAGAACTCGGGCGTAATCGGCATCGATTTGAAAACCGTTCTCCGCAATCCGCGCCGCGACGAGCAAAGGATCGCTCAGCTTAAGGCGGCCGTACGTGCGCGATGCGTAGGAATAAGCCATGAGCGATCCCGGTGTCGCCACGGACAAGGCGCCGAGCTGGCTTAATTGTGGGTCAGCCCGGTTATTGCGAACATACATGTTCCGAACCGCTGCCAGGGGAGCCGCCTCCCGCCCATCGATGGCCACCGTTCGTCCGTTGGCCAAATGGATCAGCATGAGGCACCCACCCCCAATGCCTGAATTATAGCCGTTAACAACTCCCAGCGTCAGTGCGGCGGCGACGGCTGCGTCGATCGCGTTTCCGCCACGACGAAGCGCTTGAAGTCCTGCCTCGGTAGCCAGAGGGTGGACCGTCGCCACCATCCCTCGTTGGCCCAGCGCGGGCTCGCCTTGGCTGACCAAGGCAAGATTCGCCGCCACAAAGACAATTGCCAAACATCGAGCGAACGCGAAATTAGGATCGTAATGAATCTTCATTTTTTCTTTCCTCAGCTTTGGAAACACTCAGCGCTTCGGCACAGTGACGATCATCGGCACTTCGATCTTACGCTGAGTCGGCACCGAGGTTTCAAACGAGACGTAACCGCTCATTGTTTGCTCAGGCACTTCGTTAAGTTTGGCGACGAGTTCATAAGCTTTGCCGGACTCTTTCGACACGAGCGTGACCTTAATGCCCTTAAGCGTAATCTCCGGATTCTTCAACTCGAATGCTCGACCATTTCCGGAACGAATCGTTACCCGCCGAGTGAGTAGCGCTTCCGCACGTTCCGGATTGGTCTTCGCCGGGTCGGTGATGCTCCAAGACAATGCTTCGGGACTCAGCGAGAGCTCCTCTATGACCCGCCCGAAAACGAGGATAGCGGCTGTCGGGCCGTTGGTCTCCTCGGCGGTGTACACGTGGATGTATTCGACGAAGCGGCGCGGCGGTCCGTCAGGTTGAATTGCGACGCGAAAGCGCACGGCCGTATCATCATCCCCGCCACCAGGCTCTCGGTTCGCAGTGATCCATGGCTTCGAGGGATGGAGCTTCAAGACGCGAGGCGGCTTTCGATCTGTGCGTGTGATGGTGATGATTTGGTTTGTCTCCTTGCCCCCCTCGGGGATGTTCGGCGCGAGTGTTGTGGGTGTGATGTCGTAGAGCGGGGTGTAATCAACCTTCAATGTGAGGACGACTTCAGTAGTCCGAGGGTCATTCGAGTGAATGGTAATGTGCTCTTCCAGGTTTGCCTTGGATAGTCCGAGATTCAGCACAAAGGATAGCTCGCCCGTCTCGCCAGGCCTGAGAGTATCAGGCTTCAGGCTGGCTACGGTGCAATTGCAGGAGGGAATCGGCTCCAGGATTCTGAGGAGGCCATCACCGACGTTCTTGAACTTGAACGTTCCGGAAACGCTTTCGACACGCGACGTCTTGCCAAAGTCCCAAACAGTCCGGTCGAACTGAATTTTCGGATCGCCATCAGCGAGAGCCACAACGCTCAGGGCGCTCGTCCAAAGTGCTATTGCAAGCAGATATGCTTTCATCATGGCTGGTGCGCATTCAAACCGTCGGCAAGCCCGTTTGTCCAGATCTCCGAGGAGAATCAGGGATCGCCAATTGCCGACGGCTTGCTACTTCGGAGTTCTCAAAAGCAGCAACCAGTCGCCCTCATCGGGAGTGGCAAACTGAATTGCCTTATCGTTCACCACCGCGACGACGGAGGAACTTTTCCCGGTGCGCGGGTTGAACCAGGTGGCCGAGAAATCTCGCGGGAGGCTCTTCTGAAAAATGTCCACCGTCCGGTCTTCCGGAATGTAGATGACAACCAAGTCGCCGGCATCGGATCGGGCCGCAGCGATGTGGCGGCGCGGAGCTTCGTTGCCGGGTTGGCGCGCCAACACGTCCGAAGAGGGTCTCAATCTCCAAAAATCAATCAACGTAAAAAAACTGGCTAAGTGAGCCATCTGTTCAGCCCCGGGCATTCGCAAGGCTTCACGCCAAGGAAGGGGCACACCGGTATTCGGATGGTCCGTCGGCGGCTTAGTCCCATCGTCCCAGCCCCAGACGCCGTGACCGCCATACGTCACACCGGCTGTCGGAGAGCTGAGCAAACTCCAATAGATGGCCCGACGAACGGTGTGAGGGCTAATCCGAGCTTTGGATTGATACGCCACATGATTCTCATAGGGCGGCTCCAAATTGATCAAAGGACGTGATGGCGACTTTTTCCAGTCGGTCGAGGGCGGTCCTTCGAACATCCATTTCAAGGCTTTATCATCATCTCCGTGGCCGCTCTGGTAGCCTTGGATATCGAGCCACTTCTCTTCGCGAAAGTCATCGAGCACCCAATGCATGCCACCGGGATGGAGCATTACGGGAGCATGCGGTTCATCACCGAAGACAGCGCGGCCGATCCGTTTCCAGCGCTCGGCTTTGGCACCTCGGTAATCCCCATCGCCAGGCAGAATCCAGATCACATCGTTCGCGCTCCATCGAGCCACCATGTAACGGGCGAGCAGAATGGCTTGGTCTTCTTGAAGAGAATAACCGGGGTTGATCTGTGGACTGGACCCGCCTCCGATGGCCCAAAGCAAAACGGGCACGCTCAGAAGTCCAGCACGGTTCAAGGCATCGGCTTTCTCGTCGAGCTTTTGAAAGAATTTAGGGTTGATAGCGATCCGATCCTGGCCGGTAAATGCGGGTTGCCCTTCGCGGTCTCCCTTCGGCGAAGCCCGCCATTGCGTCGTGACCCATTGCACCGCTGTAAACTTTTGGCGGTTCCGTTCTCGCAGGTAGAAATCCCATTCGTCCGGCGCTGATAACAGCGCGGCATTCCAACCGGTATCAGCCAGCCAGAAAAACGGTGTCCCGTCTTCATGCGCCAGATAATGACCGTCCTTGGAAACATGGACTGGACCATGTTTGTCGAAACTGGTCTTACCCTTCGCGGCCGTGCAGATAAAGGTCCCCGATTGATTTTGCAGTCCGCTGTTTTTCACGTCTGAACAGGATGTCGAGTAAAACCATTTACCCACTTGATCGGGCGAAAATCGAACTCTCCAAGTACGGTCACCATCCCAGAATCCGTCAATCATGCGGCTGTTCCCGGATGGCGAGGTGAAGATGATGCGGAGTTGAACGGCTTGAACTGGATTCTCGTAAGCTTGACTGCTTCTGAAAGCCGCCTCGAAACGATCCCATTTCGAAACAAGAGTCAGTTTATCGGCGGCCCCTATGGAAAGCCCACCGCGCAGCGCGAGAAGGAACAATAGACCAGCCACGCAACGGGGGCCGAACGCATTCCAAAACCGGCTCGATAATGGGAGAAAAATATTCATACAAATTAATTGCCTCGGATTGATCGGGGCGCATTCTGAAAAAAAATCCGTGCAGTGTCAAACCGTTGCGAGCGTTCGCGGCGGAATGATAAGCAGCGGATCGTGGGCGACAGCCTTGTGCCAATACCTGCGGAGTGTTCGGTCGGCGGCCTTTTGTTTGAGCTAGGCAGTCTCGATGGGACCACCCATGTCATGTCCAATAATGGTAATTGACGTCCGGAAATACGTTGTCCAGCCATTCGATTTTGGCGAGCCATTCTTCGTCCACAACATTGCTCGTGATCTGCTCGTGCAGAGCGTTGAATCGCAATAAATGGTCTGTGACTCGTCTGCGAGCATACTCCGGGCTCGTCCCGGTGCGCAGAATAAAAGGCCAATCACTCGCTTGCGCCAGGAGCAATTCCCGAGCGGATTGTTTCAAAGCACGTTCCAAGAGCCCGGTGGCTTGCGGAAAACATCGGGCCAAGCTCGTCATTCGCTCCTGCGCAACCTGCAAATGTGGGTAAATCCACTCGTTTGTTTCATTGAGCCAGACCTTCCAATAGCCTTCCTCACCCCAACTCGACGGGCTTGGCTGGGCGACTTGCTGTGTCGGATGTTCGCGCAGATATTCCTCCGGCGTGATCAACGAAAACACATCCTGGTCGTAGATCGCTTTGCGGAAGAAGCAATCGAGAAACTCCGGCCCCTCGTACCACCAGTGTCCAAACAATTCCGCATCGTAGGGTGCCAGAATTATCGGTGGCCGATCCATAATACCGGCGAGATGCTGGATCTGCTGCATTCTCGCATCGAGAAAATGTCCAGCATGGTCGGCAGCAGCCTGTAGCGCCAGAGCGCGATCATAGATTGTTTTTCCAGCGGTAGCGCCTGTAATTGAATGATATTTGATGCCGGTGAAACTGCGCTGCGGCGGCGCGGGCAGATGAGGCTTCAAATAATCGTAGTCCAGGTCGAACCCGATGTCCCTGTAGAAATCCCTATACCGGCTGTCCCCTGGATAGCCTTCGTGCTTGCTCCACACCTGCTTCGCGGAATCCAAATCCCGGCCGAACGCCGCGATGCCGTTCGGGGTAAAGAGAGGCGCAAAAACGCCATACCGCGGCCGAGGATTAGCGTGGAGAATGCCGTGGGTTTCAGTGATAAACCATCGAATGTTCGCCTCTTGTAAAACGGAATCCACCCTCGGCGTATAGCCGCATTCCGGCAACCAGATGCCTCGAGGATCACACCCGAAGCAGCCGCGATAATGATCGCAGGCGACCAGAACTTGCGCTCGAATTGAAGAAGGGGCATCGTCCAGCAACGGCAGAAAAGCGTGCGTGGCCGCAGAAGTAATAATCTCCAGCTTGTTCAGGTCTTGAAAACCGCGAAAGGCTTCAACGAGGTTCTGGTCATAACGGAGATAGGTATCACGGATCTTTTTGAAACGCTCCAAGTAACCTTCAGCCAATGGCCTCAGCGCACGGTCCCAATACGCGCGATGGGTTTCTTTTTCCCCAAGCTCGATCAACCCATTGAGGTAGCGGACATAACGATCCTGGAGCAGCGGATCGAGCAACATGGAACAGAGAGTCGGGGAGAGTGTGATCGTCAGCCGAGTATTCATCCCATCTCGCAGCCATCCTTCCATGACCTGGAGGAGAGGGACGTAAGTCTCAGTGATCGCCTCGTAAAGCCAGTTCTCTTCCAGAAAAGTGTCATGCTCTGCGTGACGAACGTAAGGTAAATGCGCATGGAGGATGAGTGACAGGTAGCCGTGCATGAATTTCGAGGATAAAAGCTCAACACACGACGCAAAGCAAGTCGCACTTTGGACTTTCCGGCCTTGCGTTCTCAGGTCGTGTAAAGAACGCAACAACAGCACAGCAGCTCGGGTTCCACATGAGACTTCACCCGCTTCGCCGTAGCGTCAGGTGCCCGGTAACGAGTGCCTCTGTTAGTTCGCGTAATTCACGCGGGACAGGGTGGACGGGGTAGGACAGGCTGATTTTCTTCGAGTGGTGGCGAAATCGGCCTGCTCCGGACCTGCAGAGTGGGCTGGCTGAATGTCTCGCGCATGATCCACAATCTGCCTCATCCGATTAAACCACCAACGAGCTCGCCGCAAGCGCGGTTGGCGGCGGATAATGGGACGGAATGCCGATGAACTGTCAAAGCTAAGTTCCATTTGTTGTTTCATAATAATTTTCAGAACGCTAAGGGGAGCGATGGGACAAAGAGTGTCCAAGCGAAGAATTACCTTGGTGAAAGGCGATCCCAAATTGTCGCGTGGATTTAACCCAGCAAACATTGACGCGAGCCTCCAGCACGGCCGTGCTTCAGCGGGTTTACGATGGGTAACGAGGGATCTACGCGAGAACTCGCGGCAGATTCCGGCCTAGAGTAGAACTCTGAAGAGGTTTATTTGGACAGCGCCGCGCGACTCGTCAACTGACAGTCCGAGTGCGTCGGCCGTGGCTTCCATTGAAGATTCGCTCGTAAACCGCGGCATATCGGGCAACCACATTCGATGCCGATCTCAAACGAACTGCCTCACGCATGGCCTCGGGACGCAACGAAGAACCTTCAGACTTCAGAACGAGCCTGAGCTTGTCGGCCAAATCCACCGCATTGTCTGGCTCAAATAATAAACCCGTTGTGGGCGGAGACATGATGTCCAAGTTGCCCCCACTGGCTGAGACCAACGCGGGCCGACCCAAAGCCAACGCTTCGATGAGCGCTACGGAACATGGTTCGTTGGTTGAAGGAAGCACAAACCAATCGGCCTGGCGTACGCAATCAGCTACGGAATGCGTCGGGCCGCGAAACAAAAACTCATTTTCTAAATCGTGTTGTCGGACGAGCTGTCGTAACTCGGGATCGTATTTCTGTGAGTCCGAATCCCCCGGAGTAGGCCCCCAATGCGAAAACTCGATTTGCCGCCGCTCAGCTTCCGGCATTTGAGCCAATGCCTGGACGATCAAATGCCAGTTTTTCCAGCGCATAATATTACCTACACCCACCAAACGCAGCGGACGCCGATCTGAAGCAGCCTCGGCGGCAGCGAACGGCTCATCGAAAAATCTATCGGCGCAACAAGCAGAGATGATGTTTACCTTCGGAGACTCTTCCCGTAGTCCGTAATGCCTTGCCATGTTCGGAGTGAGCACCACGGTGTGAAAGCCGGGGCGGCATGCCGCGCGTTGATACAATCCAACCCGTCGCGCGTAAGAATGATTGGTAAATAGAACTGGCCGACGGAGCCACGCCGTCAGACCCAAAGCTACAAAAAGCGTCCCCCTAGTATGGGCGTGGACAACATCGAAAGGCTCTTTCAACAACAGTTTCTTGAGTTCAAAGAAAGCGCGGAAAGCCCGGACGAGGATCGCCAGATGATTGGGTGAATCACTGCAAATATGGCGGCTATACCTAAAAGTCAAAGGCGGGCGGCGACCTTCGACAAAATCTCGATTAACCCAGACTGTATGTTCCCAGCCCCTGGATTGGCTGGCCAAACGCAAATTCCTAATAACCGAAAGGATACCTCCCATATCCTCCCGTTCACCTGTCAGGTGAAGAATCTTCATCCCAGCGCCGGAGACTCAAGGCGTGCCCGTAATTGGACATGGCAAGCCAGCAACATGCCCGCCTGCAAAGAGAAGGTCTTCATCGCATACTCACTGTCACCGTGCAAAAACAGAAATGCGAACGCGTTGGCGATCCATAACCCCGAGACGACCGCGCACATGCGTGAGAAATAATCCTCGCACCCGTACAGCCGGAGAAATGACAGGATACGCCAGGCCAACACAGTTCCCGCTGCTAGAAAAATAATCATGGCGGTGGTGCCGAAAACTCCCGTGTTCACCATCAGTCCAATAAACCCGTTGAAAAATCTCCCCTGATTGACGTGCGTGGTAATCGTGCTCGGGTCCCATTGCCAGGAGTAGTCGGTCGTTGACAGCCCGAAACCTCGCCCGGTCCAGAAATACTGTGGAATCAAATCCATGCCGATCTTGCGCAACATGCGTCGGGTCTCGAACGTGGCATCGCCATCCTGTTTAGCTTGCTTGTCTATGGAGAGAGCCGGGAGAACGGAAAGAGCGCGTTGAACGGCCAACGGCATCCGGTCGGCAAAACCGTAGAGACAGAACAGAACAAGAACCAGGGTCGCCCCGCCCGCGAAAACGTTGTGCATCGCAAAGAAGCGCTGGGCGTACGCGCAAAAGACAAACACCCCGACGACAATAATCGCGAGATACCGATGGCCACTGAGCAGTCCTAAACCCAGGATTCCGATTAATGCGGGTATCAAGAGAAGAGCCTTTCTGCTGAAAAAATCTCGCAGGCTGAACATGATGAGCGTGAGACAAAACAGCCCGCTACTGACGATGTACAAGGACTGAAAGCGCCGAATTCCAAACCGAGACGCTTGCATCTCGAAGTTCACCGCATCCCCGGACAATTCGAAGAACTGCAGGAGGAAAAACATTCCTTCGGGCGCGACCGACAAAACAAAGTCCGAGATCAAGTAAGTGACCGTAAACAAACACTGGAGAATGTAGAGACGAAGCAAAAGCTTTTCATCGAGTCGGGACATGATGAACAGCCACGGAAAAATGGCACAGGTCAACTGCTGAAAATAAAAGCGTCCTCCCATTTGGTCTGAACCAAGAATGCGGAGACCCACACCGCGATAAAACATGGTGATCACCAACACGGCGACATAGGCGATCAGACCGACAAAAAGCCACCGATTCTCTCTGGTCTCCCGATTAAAGTTCGGTGCATACTTCCGCATGGAGATGGTGATGATCAAGCCGGACCAGCCAAGCAAGGCCGCAAACTCCCACATGTAAGGACGTCCTGGAAACAGAGGGACAATCAACGCGGAGCTGAAAGTGGCCACCGAAAGATAGACGGAGAGGATCGAATGGTAGGGCAAGAGCAACAACCAGAGAAATCCGGTGAAGCCGAACGCCATTAACCAGACATTAGCTGCCAGAAAGTAGCCGCTGGCAATAGCCGCCAAAGCAATGAGACTAAACCAAAAGAGCTGCTGGAATTTCAGCCTATGGTCGATTGAATTCGAAATCATGATTCTCTTATATCCGCAAAATATTTTAGCGCAATCAGCTTTCCAAAATCAAGCCGCACCTGTCATTTGATCTTTATCCGCCTGGCTAATGCGTTCATTAATAGAAACCAATCTAATCAATGAACCAAATCAGGCTCACGCATTATTTTACCTTTTCTAGAAGCTTAGGGGGCGTTGAATCGATCTTGCGACGCCATCTGACCAGGGATTTGAGTTCGGGTATCGAGTCGAAGATACTCGCGTTCTTCGAGCCCGAACAGTTCTCATCTGCCCGGATTGGGTGCCTAGGCCTCACGTGGCGGGATTGCGTTGCTTCGGCTCGCCGCAAATTCCGCCACGCACTTCGGGAAGCGCAACCGGACGTCGCCATCTATCACAATTCCTGGGGCCTGCCCTTCCTGGCAGACTTGGACAAGGCAACTCGCCGGATCTCCCTGATCCATACTGATGCGCCTAATATTACGCAGCTCTTCGCCTCCGGAGAAGGCCTGGTGGACGGAATCATGTGCGTCAGCGACCAACTGGCGGCACAAGCTCGGAGATCGCTGCCGCTCCTTGACCCATCGCGCATCACGGTGCTTCCTTATCCAATCTCTGCCCCGGACCAGACTGCCCATCATTCACCCATGCAGAATCGTCCAGTGGTGTGCGGATTCGTTGGGCGGGTGATTAAGGAGCAGAAACGGGTGGACAGGCTGCCACGGCTTTGCGAAACGTTGGATCGAAACAAGATCGATTATCGATTCGAGATTCTTGGCGACGGCCCGATGCGCAAGGGCCTCGAACAGCGGTTTCGGAAAAATCCAAAAGTTGTCTTCCACGGACGAAAAGAGGGCGATGCCTATTGGCAAGCGCTAGGGGGATGGGATGCGGCGATCTTTGTGAGCGATTACGAAGGTTTGCCGATCTCTTTGATCGAGGCCCTGAGCCAGGGGGTGCTGCCCATCTATCCGAGCATTCAGAGCGGGGGTGACCCTTACACCGCGAAGGTTCGGCCGGACCTCCTCTATCCGCCCGAGGACTTCGAAGCCGTCGCAAACGTTCTGAAGACGCTCCAGAAAACTCCTGAGCAAGAAATCCGATCCCTGCGCGAGGTTGGCCGGCGATTGGCCGCTCCGCACTGCGGGGATTCCTACGAACGAGCTTTTTCACAGTTCGTTCGGCAGATTGCCGAATGGCCGAGAATTTCGTCAAGCGAGATGCCTCCCCGTCCGTTCTACATCAGTGACTACTGTCCCTTTGCGGCACTCCGGCGATTTCATTACCGCGGGTTTTTCAGGAGGAACGATGACTCGATCCGTCAAAGGCTATAACTCTTCCGCAAGCTCCCTCAACCGAATCCTCCAAGTATGGGCGGAAAAAACGCGGTGTCTCCCCGCCAAGCCGATTTTCGTCGCCCGTTCTGGCTCCCGCTGAATTCTCTTAATCTGATCCGCAGCCTCCAGCATATTGTGATAGGTCAAGACCTCTTGACCCACTTCGAACGCGTCAGCGACATCGCTATTATGTTCGGTCAGATAGCAGCAACCGTAACCCGGAAATTCCACGTCCCTAAACTTCAAATAGCTCGCAAATTGGCCCTGTCGATCTTTTCCCTGGTTCAAGCCGAGCACCATCAGACAGCTCTGCACGAAGGGATAAAAATCCTCGTCTTGAAGCGGCCCTTGCGCTTGTTTTTTCACGAGAGGCCAAAGCAGTCGGCGCACGCACTTCTCCCATAGCCCGCGCTTGAGGAGCGCGCTCATGACACGTCGGCTTCTCGGCTTAGGATTGTAAAATGGATTCTGGCCTTCTCCGATCCATCCGTGTCCCCGGATCTCCACCGGGCAACCAAACAACCGCAGGCAACCAAGCTGAGTAATTCTGTTGGATGTCGGCAGCCCGATGAAAGCCACGCGCCTTCCGGCGGAACGAGCGGCCAGGTCCGGAAGGAATTCTGGATTCAAAGCAAAAGGCCGACGGAACGAGGGGACGCCGAGCGCCTGATAGCGAGGGAGCGCAGCACTCTCGGGAAACCAGTTTAGAGAAACCACGCGGGCCAGTCCTTCCACTTTCTCGAACATGTGCGTGCTATCGCAGAAGAAATTAATCCACGGCACTCCCAGTTGAATGGTCTGTTTGACAAGTTCGGTTTCGATATCTTGAGTGAAGCAATAAGAGATGACCGCATCCAAACCATGTTGTCGATGAGCGCGCTGGATTTGGTTCCATAGACTCTCGCTTGCGATTCCTCGTTCCTTATCGAGCGGGCCCGCCTCCACATCATGGCCTTGTCGGGCCCAACTGAAATCAACTGCCTCCGGAATAACCAATTCCTTCACCAAAGGCAGCAAGCCGTCGTAAATATGACGCCGCCACAGCAATCGATAATAACCGCCCGCGACATGGCAATCGGGAACAAGTGCAAAGATTTTTTCCAGCGATCTCACGGCGTCTTCTCAATGCGCGTGGCAGCCACCAGATAGCTGGAACAAACCAACTGATTTCCCAACCACGGATCGAATCGGGGCAAAATGCGCGGCGCGATATAATGAATGTTCAACTTGATAGCAGCCCGGAAGATCCTAGAGAGGAAACGTCGGAGACCTGGTTTGAGTTCTTTTTCTGCCGCTGACCAGATCGAGTAAAAAGCCTGCAAAAAAATCACCGCGGTACGCCCTGGGCCGCCCACTGGAGTAATTGAGTCGATTTTGAATCCCTTCTTGGGCAGCCAAAACTCGTACCAGTAATGAGTGAACCCGCCATAATAATGGTAAGGCTCCATGTGCAAGTGGGACAACAAGGGCGAGGTTAAGAGAAGCTTTCCGCCCGGCTTTAACAAGCGGTGAAACTCGGCCAGCACAGCCATGGGGTCAACGACATGTTCGATCACTTCCGTGCATAAAATCGCATCGAGAGAATTATCGGGTAATGGAACCGCTGCGATGTCAGAGATATAGTCGATTGGTTGCAGATACTTCACCAAAGGCCCCTGATAGAGACAAAAATCCTGCGTCTTGTAGTCGCAATGGGAAAAGAAGGGACGATACTTACTGCCCCCCGCGCCCGCGTCGAGCACCTTGCTGCCCGAGGGTAGTTTTTCCGCCTCGCTCTTCACCCATTGATCGCGGATAAAGACATCGGGATGCCAAAAACGTTCTTGCGAAGTTACGACCAATTTATCCATAAGCTCACGGTGTGATCTGTCCTGTGTTTTCCTTAACGCTCAAAAGCGCGTTATTGCCTAAAGCCATGTTGCGGATGAGATGCCGGCCCATGAATCCGCTAACGACCGGCGAGAGGATTAGCCAACCAATGAATGCCGGCCATGAAATGGCTGCCGCGATGATGCTTCCCGTTGTCTTGATCCCGGCGATAATCATCATCACTTTGATCATCCCAACGCTGTTATGTTGTCCCTGCAATAGGAGATAGTGAAACTGGTTCACCTGAGCCGCGACCATCGCCAGGCCGGCTGGAAAAAGCATGGCGACGGCGGGAGCATACTTCGCGGAGATCAGCGAACCTACAAGGTATGGCCCAATCAAGGTGAGCATAAATAAGCCGGTAAAGCTTAAGATCAGAAAAACCACGGTAATTTGATCGCAGCGCTTCGCGATGCTTTGCCAATCTTGTTGTGTCTTGGCCAAGTCCGCTTGCCGAAAAATGGCGGGGAAGACCAATTGCATCAAAGCGCCGATGATCATCGTCGGAATAATAGACCCAATGCCGGTCGCAAAGACAAAATGCCCAGATTGCATTTTGCCAAAAAAGAGAGCAACGACCCACCGATCCGCATTTTGCATCAACCACGCGCCGACCCCGAGCCAAACAAACGGACGCCCGTATTCTCTCAGCTCTTGGACCCATTTGGTGGCCTGGGCTTCCGGAGGTCTCGGCGATCCAATCGTGGACCGAAACAGAAGCAGCAAGCAGCCAATCAACACAAGTCCGTGGAGAGCGAAACCGACGCTCAGCGTTACCAGAGTCACGCTCGTCAGCAGAGCCAAACCCAGTGGAAGGAATAACCGAGCCGCCCCCCCCACACTGCTCAGAAACAAGACCGACCATGGCCTCCGCTCTGCATTGAGCGCCCCCGTGCCAGTCATGTTCAGAGCCATCGCGATGTTCCCCAAAATAAGAAATGGTAAAATCCAAATCCAGATTGGGTCCTGGTAGAACAGGCTGACGCCGAGCACGGTGATCACCAAGAGCGGCACCAAATATTTAAGAGCTTGCCAGCTAATCGACCACAAAAAACGAGCGTAAATTCCAGCCTGCGCACTTTCCCTTTGCCAATAACGAGTCGTGTGATTGATCAGCCCCGAATGCGTGAGCAGCATTCCGAGTTGGGTCAAAGTGAGAAACCGGCCATAAGCATCATTGATTTCGGGCTCAATAAACTCCGAGACCAACTTCATCCAAACGATCCCGAAACCGAGGGTTACCAACTGATTGAAAACAATGGGCAGGAGCGGGCGCATCAAACAGCGGAGAGATCGGATCGCGACGAGGCAAAAATCAAATTATCGTAATCGTAAATTTCGCGAGGCTCATGCCGCGAGAACCGACCCGAGCCAAACTCCCACGGCGCAAAATCCAACTCTTTGAAATCGTTGACCAGCGAACGGCTATCGCGCACGCCGCCACAATCCCCGACTTCCACCGAAACAATCGGCTGATCCATCCGAAGCAACTCCCGCGCCCCAGCCAGAATTTCTCTTTCAGCCGATTCCGCATCAATCTTCACGAAGGAGACTCTCTTACCCAACGAATGGCGGAACTGATCCAACGTGATCGTTTGAACGTCGATCTGTTTGGCTGGAACGGGCGCTTCCGCGATCTTAGCTTTCGCCAAGCTGTTAAAAGCCATCCATCGCAGTCCGAAATCCTGAAAAGCAATCGTCTGCACGCACGACCAAACCGCAAAAGGATGCACGGTCACATAGGCAAACCGACTGGTGTTCCGACGGGAGATTTCACGCGTGGACGGAGTCGGCTCGAAGGCATGGACTTCACCTTCGTCCCCTACCAAAACAGCGAACAGCGTTGCGTAATACCCAAGATGCATTCCGATATCCACGACGATCTGCCCCGGTTGGACGAGCCGGAGAAACGCCTCGGTCAACTCAGGCTCGAATAAACCGTAACTAGAAATCTCTTCGCTGACGAATTCCCCGCTAACGACGGTAAACTCGGGCAAATGGAATGTTGGCACCGCGCGCAAAGCGCCTGGGTCAACCGCCACCAGGCCGCGCTTTCTCATCTGATTGCGCGCAAAACGCTGAGGATTCAGGAAGGGTTTCTGCCAAGGCTTGGCCTGCTTGTAGTCGAGGCAGGCGTGAAATCGTTGCAGTAGCGTCGCGTCCGACATGTTATGCGCTCCGCTTCAACCAGAGGTCGGTCTGCCAGAGAGGTCCAGCCCATTGTCGGCACGTTTCGTTGATGTCTTCGAGTTCAAATCCCCAGTCCGACATCGTCTGTAACACCTCGGGCAAAAGCGCTTGATCGCTGTAAATAGCCCGCAGCGACACCTCGATAACGATCCGTTGCGCTTTCGATAAAACGTTCTTTCCACCCGCGATGACGCGCCCTTCATAACCTTGAACATCGATCTTGACCAAATCGGGAAAAGGCAACCCTTTACTCGCCACCAAGCTGTCCAACATTGCCACTTGTACGGATTTTTGCCCGACCGTTTCGGTTCCCCAATCTTTCGGAACCGCGCCTCCCAACGGGGCGAGCATGGATGACGCGGCGCCGTTCTGCGTGACGTACATTAGATCCGATTGTTCTTTGTCGCCGAGAGCTACCGGGAACACCTGCCAATCGGCTCCGTGAGGCTGGCGGGCGCGGGCTTTTGCCTGGTACTCGGGCTGCGGCTCGAACAGGAAACACTGACGAGGAGCAAATATCGACTGTGACATTTCCGACCATCCGCCAACGTGCGCCCCAATATCATAGACCACCTTGGGACGAAAACCTTGGTCGTGCCAACGGCGCAATCGAATATAGTGCTCCGGGTCCCAGCCGCGTTTCCAGGCCTGCAAAGAGCGTGGCTCATCCGCCAGCCAAATAACCTTGGTACACCAGTTGTGAAGGCCAGCTCGGATAAACCGGCTCAGCCGATAGGGCCAACCGCGACATTGCAGGTCGTTCGACTTCTGCCAAAAAGACTGATCTTTGTTCCTGTTTTGAGTCACACTTCGATGCGTCAAACAGAAGGACATCCCAATGAAAAAGGCAAGCAAATCGCTCGGCTTCCGACAGAAAGCCGACGACAGGGAGCAACTCACGAGCAATTCTGTTGCATTACCACCCCGGAAACGACTCTCCCAGGCCAAGGGCATTCTAGTAGGATGGTCACAATCCCTTCTCGTTTAGCCGGTCAATAAGTAGAGTAGGCAGGAGAAGACGGATTGAGAGGCCCGCAGGCCAATGACCGTCGTTCTCCTGCCCCTCATCAAACCGTGCAGGCGGTTTTCCCGCACACGGCTTTCCGAGGGTCATTCGGCGGACTGCTTGCGCCGTCCGGTATAG
>CAMAWP010000025.1 GCA_945861765.1 Akkermansia muciniphila
AATATGGTGGAGGCGGCGGGAGTTGAACCCGCGTCCTTAGCAAACAAACCAGCCGCGACTACATGCTTAGTCAGAAGAGAGTTTTCTGCTGTGCGATAACGATCTGACACGATTCGCACGGCCTAGTCCGCATGAAATTTTTTCGGCCAATTGCGCGCGGTCTCCGCAATTAACCTAACCTGCTGTCAGCGTTCGTTCACCTTAGCAGGTGTCAGGCGACGAACGTCGTGGCGCATTAGGCCGCGAGAGCTAATTCTTGGTTAGCAGTTATTTTTTGGCTCGGTGATTAACGAGGCCAACGAACCATCCTCGGCATGCCACATCTGGCGCATCTCCCAAGTCGAAACCAGTACGCCCCCCTCCAATTGACTTGTAGGATCGTCGATCAAAGTGCCTTCGTCAAGTCAGCGGGTAACTTTCAATTCCTCGTGTAAGAAAGGCTTTCGATCAAAAACTAGCACCGCACCCCTCTTCACCTGATCAGGCCATCGCCCATCTCCGACTTCCAAGTCCGTCTTCAACTGCAACCAGGAAAAGTCTGCGATGGGCATCAAAAGCAAAAAAGCTAAAACAGGACTTGCCAATCGAGCAAACGGAGCCTAGGCTCCCCATTCTTTTGCGGACCGCCGAGAATGGCGGTTAGTGAAGAGTTGTAGTTATTCCGCCTCAAAGAGAAGAGATTTTTATTATGGCAGTTAGAATTCGCATGAAACGCATCGGGACTACGAACACCCCGGTGTTTCGCATTGTTGTGGCGGATAGCCGCAGTCCGCGTGATGGTAAATTTATCGAAGAGTTGGGGACTTATCAGCCCTTAAAAAAGGACAATAACGTCGTGATCGACGTTGAGCGCGCTGAATACTGGATTAGCAAAGGAGCGCAGCCGTCGGATACTGTCTCCAGCTTTCTGAGGAAAGCCAAGAGGGTGCCCGTAGCTGCTGCTTGATGGCTGGTTTAGGGCTTATGCAGGCCTTCTTGGAATACGTGGTGAAAGGGTTAGTAGAGCGTGCTGACGCCGTGACCATCACCCCGGTGGAGCGCAATGGGCTGACTGTTTACGAGTTGCGTTTGCACCCGACAGATGTCGGCAAGATCATTGGGCGGCAAGGAACAACGATTCACGCCATTCGGTCCTTGTTGCAAGTTGGCAGTGCCAAGAAAGGCGTGCGTTGCGGAATCGAAATCGTCGAAGAGCGATCGGATTCCTGATCCGTAGGAATTGGTTCAGCGTTGAAGGATTGTTCGCAGCCGAAGAAGCTTAACTTCCTTCAGAGGTCATGAAGATCGATGTGATGACTTTGTTTCCGGGGATGTTTTCAGGTCCCCTCGATGAAAGCATCATTAAGCGTGCCCGCGATAAGGGTTTGCTGGTATTAGGAATACACAATCTGCGGGACTATACCCATGACCGGCATAAAACGGTGGATGACAAACCGTTCGGGGGCGGGCCGGGAATGTTGCTTAAGCCTGAGCCCCTGTTCGAGGCGGTCGAGAGTTTGACGTCCGAACAAACGCATGTCGTGTTGCTAACGCCGTCCGGGCGGCGCTTGAATCAAGCGCTTGTTCGGGATCTGACGCGGCACTCCCATTTGTTGCTCGT
This sequence comes from Akkermansia muciniphila, assembly GCA_945861765.1. Classification (GTDB taxonomy): domain Bacteria; phylum Verrucomicrobiota; class Verrucomicrobiia; order Limisphaerales; family SIBE01; genus SIBE01. The sequence continues at coordinate 1,601 of CAMAWP010000025.1, forward strand.
TTGTGGGAGCTACGAGGGATTTGACGAGCGGATTCGAAGCTTGGCGGATGATGAATTGTCGATCGGCGATTATGTTCTGACGAACGGAGCATTGCCCGCGATGGTCATAATCGACGCTGTGACTCGATTGTTGCCTGGGGTGCTTGGGGATGAAGAGAGCGTTGTGCAAGAGTCGTTCAGCAACGATCTGCTCGAGTATCCGCAATACACTCGGCCAGCCGATTTTCGGGGAATGACTGTGCCTGACGTGCTGATTTCCGGGCACCACGCGGAAATTGCCAAATGGCGGCTGGAGCAGTCCGAATTGCGAACGAGACAGAGAAGACCTGATTTATTGAACCCTATCCGCGGGACGGAAAACGTGCCGCAAACCAAAGTTTAAATTATGAGCCAAGCCTTATTTGAAAAGATCGAATCTGAACAATATCGCAAAGTCCCAGCTATCTTCGCAGTGGGTGATACGGTGCGTGTCCACACCAAGGTCATTGAAGGCGACAAGGAGCGAATTCAGATCTTTGCTGGTGTCGTTATCGGACGCCGTGGCCATGGTTTGAACGCTACCTTTACGGTTCGGCGCATAAGCTTCGGCGAGGGTGTAGAGCGCGTATTTCCGGTCCACTCACCCCGGGTTGACAAAGTGGAAGTTGAACGCCAAGGCGCGGTTCGGCGCGCGAAGCTCACCTACTTGCGCAAGCGCATTGGCAAACGGGCAGTCACCGTGAAAGAAAAAGTAACCCGCGTAAAGGCTGGTTAATCTACTCCCATCACGGTTTTCAAAAGCGAAGCCGTGGCTTCGCTTTTTTGTTTGCTCGAATAGGGCTTCCTCTTGTTAGCGGTCTTGCCCGTTCAGGCAGCGAAAAATATCTCGGTAAAATTCTGGGTGACTTTGCCAGGTCTGCGAAGTCACGAACTTGCCATCAATCACGCTTTGACGGTCAATCCACGTCCCGCCGCACGTTTGTAGTTCAGAGCGGACGTTCTTGTAACAGGTCATTTTCCTTCCTCCTCCAAGACCAGCGGCCAGGAGAATTTGAATGCCGTGGCAGATAGAAAAGATCCATTTCTCAGCACGATGAAATTCCTGGACGATCCTGATCAGCTTCGCATCGTGGCGCAAAAACTCGGGCGCGCGTCCACCAATCAACATGATTGCCTCGTAGTCGTTCGTCTTGACTCGTGAAATGGCGATATCAGCCTGAATGAGATAACCCGGCTTTTCAATGTAAGTGTTCCAGCCAGGCTCAAAGTCGTGAAGCACGCCGTTCAACAATTTCTTTTGTGTGGCCGCGATGACCGGATGATAGCCTGCCTCGCGAAAGCGATGTTGCGCGTAAAGAATCTCGAAGGATTCGCCGGCGTCATCTGTAATAATTAAGATTTTCTTGGGCATAAGTCTGATCGGTTGCGCGGTGTCGTTGGGGCCATTAGGAAACAGAAAGGTATGAGGGCGGCAAGCAAATCATCGCGCGAGTTCGTCATTGGAACATAGCTGACTTGCGCTTGAGGCAACTCGCTCCGACTTCTCGCGAATGCGTTCATATTCTCCAGCTCGATGGGATAGTAACCGGGGAGCGATCGCGGGGAATTCATTGATTGTTAGGGGCTGTCGTCAGTGGCACTTGCCCAGGGCGACCGAGGTAGTAAATCAAGTCGCGAATTTCCTGATCGTTCAAGAGTTGCAGCAGGCCTTCAGGCATCATTGAAACATCGCTTTGTCGCAACGATTTTATCTCGTTGTTAGGAATGACCAAGGTCTCGTTGGCCGTGAGGATGGTCACTGCCTTTTCATCCTGCGCGTTCGCGATCCCCGTGATGATTCGCTCGTCTTTGGTTTCCAGAGTCGAGGTGCGATACTCGTTCGGAATCACCGCGTTGGGGTCCACGATGTTTTGCAGAATGTATTCAAGGTCAGCGCGGTTTGAGCCTGTCAAATCAGGACCAACCTTGCCACCGGCTTCGAATAGTGTGTGGCATTGAACACAGACGCGGGCAAAGACAACTCTGCCTCTCGAAGCATCGCCCGGCTGAGAACCGCCCGCTCGGTAAACAGCTCGATATTTCGCAATCTCTTTCTGTTTGTCCGCGTTGCTGTCGCGCGCTAAACCCCACACCTTTTGCAGTTCCTGGTCGATCTCCGCAATTTTCAGGTTCCGCAACTGGCGCACCACATCCGCCGTCAGATCTTTCGCCGAGACGGAACCACTGCCAACCGCAGCCAGCAGCGGCTTCGCGAAGGCGGCGCGCGAGGCCAGAGTGTTGAGAGCATCTCGCTTCTCCGCGGTGGTGAAGGAACTATAGACCGCCAAAATAGACGCGGGTGTTTGGGTATCCTCATAGGCCGCCAAGGCGCGAACGGCGGGGGCGCGCAGAGAAATGTCCTTCAACAACTGTTGCAGCAGCGGGGCGAGCCCAGAATCTTTTGCTCCTAAAAGAGCATCCAGAGCCATGCGCCGGGCGGACAGCTCGGCTGAATTATTGGTCAGAGTTTTCCGAAGCTCAGTGAGTGCTCGGGTGCTGCCGAAGGTCAAAGAAAGCGATTGTGCATGTGCGCGAATTTCCGCGTTCGCGCTTTGGCCGAGCCTTGTTTCAATCTGTTCCCAACCTTTTGGCATCGGCACCTGCCGTTGGCCTTTGAGCCCTTCGCTTAGGCCCTTTAACACATCGAGTTGAAACTGGGGATCGTCGGTTCCATTCAAAACTTCCACTAAAATGGCTAGGTTGCTGCCAGGCGCCTGGTCCTGAGCCTGGGCTCGACCTAGGATCAACAGCGCCGCCATCAACATGCACACCCAAGGGGTAGTCGTAGGTTTCATCGGTTTCCTTTATCAGCCGGACGCCTCTTGGTTACGCGCTCTACTTATCAGCCGCCGCGGTCTTTTCTCCGGAAGCCATTCTCCGGGCGATGAACTGCCGAACCACAGGGATTTTGGACTTGCCCATCAAAGCGGCGCCGAGTTGCGCGCTTTGCCCGGCGACTGGCTCGGCCGCATACCAATACATGAGCGGCAAGTTGTGGTCCTGCGCATCTTCGGCGTGCGAAAGCAAACCTTCCAAGATCTCTGCGCGCTGGTTCACGGGAGTGCGTTGCAGGGCTGAAGCCAGATAAAGCCGGACGAAAGCAGAAGGGTCACTTTTACTGAGGCGGGCGAATTCTTTCAACACCGCCGCCGAAGGCCTGCGATCTTCCGCCAAGAACTGGATGGCCCAGGCGCGGACATATTCACTCGTGTCATGCAGTTGCGCCAACGCGATCTCCTCGGTCAAGCCCGCTGTAGCGCTTAGGGTCCAGAACGCTCGAAGTTTGCGGCTGACATCAGGATTTTCTTTCAAAATCTTCAGCAACGCCTGGTGGACTTTCGGATTCGCACCGCGTTCTTGGAGTATGCGCCGCGCATGGCGGACATACCACTCGTTCTTGTGCAATTGGAGTTGAACCAATTCGATGTCGCTCTTCTTCTGTAAATCGACAGGCGTCCATTTCGCGTTGTCGTAAACTATTTTGAAGATTCGACCGTTCGAGCGGTCATGGCCGTTGAGGTCGTTGTGATGGCATTGGTTCTTGTCGTACCAGTCGATCATATAGACCGACCCATTCTGGTCGTAGAGTAAATTGAGGATCTGGGACCACCGGTCGTTGGAATTGATTAAATCTGCTCCATGATGGCCAACGAATCCCGATCCTTTCCGCTCGAGGATATCCATGTTAATCCGCTGGCCATGGATGTTGTTCATGAAAGCTCCGTTCCGATATTGCTCGGGCCAACTGTCCCCGAGATAGATCATCAAGCCAGCGTGAGCATGGCCCCCGCCGGCGGCATCGGAACGGCCATTCGCAGCGTGCGGCCCTTTCGCTCCGGCATAGTGCAGGTGGTCGGCGATTGTCTTGATATCGTCGTAAATGAAAGGATTGATGTGGCCTTGTCCGGCCAGTTGGTGGAAGCGCTCGTGATCGCGTTTTTCATCGAGGGTAATATTGTAATGTTGCCCACCCTGGCGTTCGTAGCGACCGCCTTGGATCATGTGCCAAAGGTGTGGAATCACACAGGCCTCAATAATACATTGGCCATGTTCATCGAAGTCAACGCCCCACGGATTGCTCGTGCCTTCAGCGAATATTTCGAACACCTGCTTGGTCGGATGATAGCGCCAAACCGCCGCATCGACTCGCTGGCGTTGATTGGCCGGAGTACCCGGCTTTCCGACAAGTGAGGGACAGAATACTCCATGACAGCCATAGAGCCAGCCATCGGGTCCCCAGGTAAAAGTATTCAATGTTTCGTGAGTGTCCCGGAGATAATCCCAACCGTCTAACAGGATCTGCGGCTCTCCATCGGGCTTGTCATCGCCATTTCTGTCCGGGATGAACATCAGGTAGGGCGCGGCGCCAACCCATACACCGCCAAAGCCGATCTCTAATCCGCTGACCAGATTCAAGTTTTCGATGAACACCGTTCGCTTGTCGAACTTACCATCGCCATCGGTGTCTTCGAAAATAAGAATCCGGTCTTTACCCTGTCCTTCGGGAGCGCGACGCGGATAGGTGTAAGCCTCCGCGACCCACAAGCGCCCTCGATCATCGATCGCGAAGGCGATAGGCTGTTTCACATCGGGCTCTCCGGCGAATAGTTTCGCGGAAAAGCCGGGAGGCAAAGTCATTTCACGCGCCGCCTCTTCTGGGGAAAGGCCCGCAAACTTAACCGCATCCATGGACGGCATCTCCGCTTGCTTGGCGATCTGGCCTGGGTCGATCGCATTGACGAAAGCCGGCTTGGCAGAGTGGAATTTAAAGTCATCGAAGTTGCTGTGACCCCATCCGCCAATCTGTTGGTCCATGACCCGAATAAAAATCTCTTTGCCCACATGCGCCTGTAAATCAACCACCACTGGCCGAAGATTTTCCGTGTCGAACCCTGAGACTTTGAAGAAGACCTGTTGGTTATCGGCACGCGCCAACTCGACTCGGTTGCCTTCGGTCGAGCCGCCCGCGATCAAGAAACTGCCGTAGGGATGCGTGACTTTGAACGGGACCGAAGTCAGCGTGCCGGTCAAATCATCGCCGCCCTTTTCGTAGGTTCCAATCCAATAGTTTCCCGTGTGATCGCTCTTCATGTCGCCGCGGCGGCGAATCACGGCGTCTCCTTTGATGGGTTGGTTTTCGAAAGCTTTGCCTACGGCCGTCCAGTCTTTCAGCGTGCCATCTTCGAAATCGAGGTTCAGAGGCTTGCCGTCTTGTCCAAGAGGTTTGATCCCGGAAGGCGCTTCGGCTGCAAAGATTGTCGATTCAAAAGCAAACCAAAGAGGGAGACAGGCCAGCCCACAAGCTAATTGTGTTCGTCTTGTCATAGAGTTCACTCGGTAGCATATACAGGGTAGCGTGCGGATCTTTGCTATTTGACCGAGGGGCTGCCGCCAGCGATAGAGGGTTTCGGTTGGGCTTTTTCCCATTCACTCTTGCTGACCTTTTTCGTGCTGTGCAGAAGAACGAATGTCCCCTTCTTGTTGCCGACGACCACATCAGGAAGTTTGTCCCCATTCACGTTGCCAGCGACGACCTGAGTTCCAATTCCTGAATCGCCATCAATGAGGTAAGGAACGAAATCAACGCTCTTGTCCGCGCCACGCACCAGCTTGAACCAATAGAGAACGGCGGCAGCGTTCGGCTCCGCATCGCCGTGTGAACCGTGAGCCCAAAAGCGTTTCCCGGTGACAATATCTTTGAGGCCGTCTCCGTCCATGTCGATTAGATCGATTGCGTGAAGTTGTGAGAATTGGACGCCGTATTTATTCTCTTTCGGCTCCTTGTTGACGAACAGATGTTCCTTAAAAGTGATTTCACCGTTAGCCTTCACATTTTCGTACCAAGCCAAGCCGTAGCCATGAGCGGCGATGCTCGTGATGACGTCGTTCTCTCCGTCGCCATCCACATCGTAGGCATACATCTGTGCGCCGCCCGTGCCGAAAGTAGCGTTGTGTTTCTTCCATTCGGGATCTCCGGTTAAGGAGGAGGGTTGTTCCCACCAGCCGTCTTTCTCGAGAAGATCCAGCCTGCCATCGCCATTCACATCGCCAATTCCCATACCGTGGGTGAAGCGTTGCCACATGCCTTTTGGAGTGATTCTATGAAACTTCCAAGGGCGCGAAGGATCGCTCCAGTCAGGTTCGGCATAACCAAAGTAACCTCCCGAATTGCAAATGATCTCGGGCTTTCCATCACCTGTCAGATCCGCGAAGGTGGGCGATTCGTTGTCCGTGACATTCAGGGCAACGTGCTTTTGCCAATGACCTTCGCGGCCTCTTGGATTTTCATACCAAGACGATTCCTCGCCAGGAAATCCGAGAATAAGAATGTCGGGCCACTTGTCTTTGTTGAAATCAAAAGTAAACGCTACAAAATTCTTGGAGTAAGCGTTGTTAGTTCCCATGGCTCCCTCGAACCCCGGGATCGTTTCCTCCGTTCCATTGATCCCTTTGCGCTTAAACGTTTGGGTGGCCGGATAGTATTCATGCTTCTTCTTGAAGTCCGGTCCCTCGTACCAATACGGGCCTGACACGATGTCGCTTTTTCCGTCTTGATTAAAATCTCCGAAGTTGGCCCCTTCCGACCAGAACTGGTCTGTCAGTTGAATCTTCTTAAATGAATGCAACACGTGATCGGCAGCCGAAGCTAAGAACGCACTCGACACGAGAAGGGAAAGAACGATGGGAAACTTGATCATAGGGAATATCTGTGGCAGCAATCGTTCGCACGGTCAAGCCGGATGGTGCGCTTGATTCTGAACTTCTGAACTGGTCTTCATGTCTGAACTCGATCAAGCTCAGCCCATCATCAAGTCCATTGAAAGAGCACGATTTGGATCCTGACACAACTTATGAACGAAGAATATTTCCATGAAGTTCGCCCTGTCGCTGGCCATTTACTAGTGCAGTATCTCTGAAGAGTCTTTATTAACTGATTGCTGGTGTGCCAAGGCTTCGCGGGCGCGCTTGATCTTCGCCGGAACGGTTTTCCCGTCGGCTTTCCACTCATAGCGCGTTGGTTTTAGATTGCGCTCAGCCAGATACTCCGAAATGGCTGCCGCCAGCTCGCCCACACTCCCAAAGCTTCCCGGCAAGACCACATCCTCGCTCAAATCCCGGAAGAATCGCTCCACCAGATTCATCCACGAGGCGGAGGTCGGAGTAAAGTGCAGATGAAACCGAGGACGTTTGGCCAGCCAAGCCCTGACGCGGGGATGTTTGTGGGTGGCGTAATTATCCAGGATGAGATGAATCTCCACTCCCTCGGGGACTTCAGCTTCGATTTTCCGCAGAAACTTTAGCCATTCCTGGTGCCGGTGACGCGAGGCGCGCTCAGCAATGATCTTTCCGTTCAGGTAGTTCATTGCCGCAAACAGCGTGATGGTGCCGTGGCGGAAATAATCGTGGGTGCGCGTGCAGATGGCTCCCTGCTTCAGGGGCAATCTCGGTTGACCTTGTTCTAAGGGTTGGCACTGGCTCATTTCTTCACAGCAGAGCACCACCGCCTGTGTGGGTGGATCCAGATAAAGGCCGATCACATCTCAGAACTTCGCTTCAAACTTAGGATCGTTGGAAAGCTTGAACGTGCGGGTCAGGTGCGGCTCAGGGGAGATTCATGAAGGCGCAGTTAACACAAGAGTACGAGGGTGTGCTCGGTTCGGCGTTGAATCGCGAACTTCGAAATCTGAGATTCCACAACCTCTGTTGCTTCTATGACGTTCTATTCAATTCTTCGCAGCAGCTTGCTCCTTGCGCTCAGGTGCGCGTCCCCCTCGGCCAATGCCCATGACGAACCTGATGCACCGCGGCGTCCCGTGCCGGAGAAAGAAGTTCACCGGCCGAGCGCGCGGCCCGACCGCATCGTGCTCATGTGGACGGACGACCCGGCAGTTTCCCAGGCCGTCACGTGGCGGACCGATGTGTCGGTCACACACGCCCTGGCCCAGATTGGTCTGGCGATCGACAAAGCGCAGGTTTCGACCCGCGAGGTCGAGGCGTGCACGACCGTCCTGGAGACGGATCTCGGCGCGGCGCATTGTCACACGGTCGAATTCCGAGACCTGGAACCAGGCGTCTTTTATGCCTACCGTGTCGGCGACTCGTTCAATTGGAGCGAGTGGTTCCATTTTCGCACGGCCCGCAGCGAACCGGCGCCGTTTACGTTCCTATACTTTGGCGACGCCCAGAACGATATCCGCACCCATTGGTCGCGCGTAGTGCGCGAAGCCTTCCGCGAGGCTCCGCGGGCGGCGTTCACACTGCACACAGGCGATCTGATCAATCGAGCCCAGCGTGACGCCGAATGGGGCGAGTGGTTTGGTGCGCCAGCATGGGTTAACGCCACCATTCCCGTCGTCACCACTCCGGGAAATCAGGAGTACTTCAATTTGGGCGCTGGACCGGAAAACGAACGCATCTTGGAAACGAAGACCAACGGCGCGATCAAGGTCAAGGTCGAGTTGGTGAACGAGCGCAATGCCGCCGACAAGGTAACTGGTTACCGCGTCAAGGCAACACACGCGGATGGACGGACGGCGAACACTTCGTTTGATGCCGAGGGACACTTTAGGAGTGTGGATGCCGGCTTTACCGGACTTACCGGCTATACCTTGGCCGATTTGATCGAGCGCACCGCGGAAAACCAGCCCTTGCGCGATCGGATTGCCGTTCCTGGCGTGCGCACCCTCAGCCGGCATTGGCGGCCGCAATTTGCGTTGCCGGGCCAGGGCCCGCGCGGCCTCGAGGAAAGCGTCTATTATTTCGATTACCAAGGAACGCGGATCATTTCGCTGAACTCCAACGAACAACAGGAAACGCAGGGGGCCTGGCTGCGCGGCGTGCTGGTCCGAAACCCGCAGCGCTGGACGATCATCACGTTCCATCATCCGATCTTCTCCCCGGCCAAGAAGCGGGACAATCCGCAATTGCGCGAGCAGTGGAAGGCGGTGTTTGACGAATTCAAGGTGGACCTCGTTCTGACGGGCCACGACCACACCTACGCCCGGAGCGGCGATATGTCGGGCCAGATGCGCGTCGGCACGGCGAACGTGCCCAAGGGCTACAATCAAGTCTATGATCCAAAGATCGGGACGGTGTACGTGGTATCGGTGAGTGGGCCGAAAATGTACGACCTTTCGAACGACTCATGGGCCGTTCGCACCGCCGAAGACACTCAGCTTTTTCAGGTGATCAGCATTGACGGCGACAGCCTGCATTTCTAAGCCCGCACCGCTACGAATCAACTCTAGGATGCTTTTACTTTGAAGAAGCGGAAAGGCGATGCCAACCAACTCATCGAAGCGTTGCCGCGAGAAAATCGCCGGCCAACCAGTTGAACCTGTCCCGAGGCAGCGGCAGTCTTACTTGGGTTCCCGGCCGAGCCGGACTATGAATGCCAGTCCCGAGCTTTCAGAACGCATCCGCGGATACATGCCCGTTCGCTTCGGCTTCTCAGAAGTCAACTTTGCTAGTGCGATTCCTTAAAGATCTGATGTCACGCGATGTCACGGAGATGTTACCAGCCTGAGTTTTAATCGTAGCGTCTCTTGGGGATCCTTAGACCCGGACAACCGCCACAACCCGCGCAGTTATCCTTGGAGTATTCACATTTCTGCGTGAAATCCCCATCAACTGAGTGAACCAATTTTACTTATTAATTGATATGAAAACAGGCTACTTGATCGACATGGACGGTGTCATTTACCGGGAGAACCAATTAATTTCTGGCGCTGCCGAGTTCGTCGAAGCCATGAACGCCACCGGCACGCCGTTTCTCTTCCTGACCAACAACTCAGCGCCGACACCAGAAGACTTGGCCGTGCGGATGAAGCACCTTGGGATTCCTGGCCTTTCCGCCCGGCATTTCTACACCTCCGCGCTCAATACGGCTGACTTCTTGAGTGAGACCCATCCGAACTGCACGGCGTATGTGCTCGGCGAAGGCGGCCTGTTAACAGCTTTGCATGAACGTAAAATTCACAACGATGCCATCAGCCCAAGTTACGTTGTCGTTGGCGAGGGTTCAATCTCCGCAGAGAAACTCACGAAGGCTCATGAGTGGATCGAACGCGGTGCGCGCTTGCTCGCGACCAATCCGGACAACTGGTGTCCCGTCTCGAGCGAAAAGACCCGCCCGGGTGCAGGCGCGGCAGCAGCCTACCTCGAAGCGAGCACCGGTCGGCGCGCCTATTACCTGGGCAAACCGAACGGATACATGTTCCACCGCGCCCGTGTCAAACTCGCGGAACTCGCCCGCAGAGAGCCGGAAAATGTCGTAATGATTGGGGACACCATGGAAACCGACATCCGCGGCGCGGTCGAGGTTGGAATGCGCTCGTTCCTGGTTTTAAGCGGCTCTACACGATTAGAAGACGTCGGCGACTACGTCTATCAGCCGACGCGAATTTTGGAGAGTGTCGCCGACCTCACGGAGGAGGTAAAAACCGGTGAGACCTCAGACCATCTCACGAGCTCTGCCGTCGCGAGCAGTGGTTCTTATGCAGCGAAGTCCGGTTACAGGCATCAAACAGATCACCTCGCCTTCCACAAACCACGCCCTCGTCCGGCGATGACCAAGCAGCTCTGAGCCGAAGCGCCGAACGATGCCCGGGTTTTCGTCCGACCGGCAGCAACGGTGTGGATTTCCGCTCTTCGGAAAATTCGACCGATTGAGGCACGCCTCAAACTCGCGATCGACGTGGGAACGGCGGAGTGAACCTTTCATTGCTGGACAAACAGATATTTTTCGGAATTGTCACTAAACCTCCACGACTTCGCCTTATGGCGAGTCCACAATTAGCGCGCTAACGAAAGGAAAACTTAACTATGAAAATTCGAATGAAAATGCTCCCTGCAATTCTCCTGGCGGCCAGCTTGATCTGGAAGGCGGAGGCCGCAACCAACAACTCCGGACAGCCGCCCGCGTTCATCATGATTGATGTCTGCTCGAACGGCCTGGGCGATCCCGACGGCAGTTTCGACGCGCCACGTTTCCAACCCGATGTCTTCGATATTGGATTGGACATCGGCGCGGACGGCACCATCGACCGCTGGCTCTCGAAAGAACCGGCGATGTGGTTCGGCGGTGGCAATAGCGATCAGATCAACCACGCCGCCTGGCGCCGCTTCTATTTCTTCCAACTCGATGAACACACCGGCAAGCAGATGCGCTTGCGCATCGTGGATCGGAGCGCCGAATACTACATCGCCATCAACACCATCCGGGTGAACGGAGCGGACGGAAAGGTGGTGCCCAATCCCATTCGCAACGGCTTCTTCGAAGCCGCCAACGCCTTGGAGGGATGGACGGTCAAAGAAACTTCCGTGGCAGATCCGGCAAAGCTGATCGTCAGTGATCCGACCGGAAAGTACGTGTCCTACGGCGCGAAATTCTTGTCCACGATGACCAATCCAGAGTCGGGGGACTTCTCAGAAAAGGCCGTGCTGGAATCCGACACATTTACGCTGACGCCGGTGACAAGCTTCATCTACGGAAACGTTTCGGGCGGTGGGTCTGAATTCGTCAACCTGCCGGGAGCCAACGGCAGCGACAACAAGTCCGGAGTTTACCTCGACCTTGGAACGGCGGCGCAAGATCCGAACGGCCAGTACGATCCAGGCAGTGACGTTGCTTTGGAAGGCTTCTGGGGTGGCGCCGCTGGCGGAGGCGCCAACGATTTCGGATCAATTTTCATCAACACCAGCGGTCTCGAGGGACGCCGCGCGCAAATCGTCGGTTTCGACGATTCGACGCTTTACCACGTCACGCTGGACGCCTTTCGTGCCAATTGGGATTGGGAGGAAAAGATCCTGCGCAATGGCGGATTCGATGAAGGCATTCCGACACCGCAGAGTCATCCAAACGCCACGACATGGTTCGACGAAGTCGGAAATGCCTTGAAGGCTTCGGACCATCCCAGCGGGGCCGTCCCGGGGTGGAAAGTAAATCGCAAAGCTAATGCGACGGGCAACGCCTGGTTCTTCGATGGCAACGCCCGCAAGGATCACATGTCGGGCCGGACCTTTGTCGGAACCGGCGGAGGGGACCTGACAGGCACGGGTGTTGAAATTCGTTCCGACGTCTTCGTCATTCAGGCGATTCCAAACGCGACAGAAAATGTCTTCGTTCAATTTGCTTCAGCACAAGGGACGGATCGCACTCGTTATCAAGCCGACGGAAGCGACATCGCCTTTGGGCGCGTTGAGTTGATCATTGATGTCAACGGCAACGGGCAATTCGGTGACGCAAGTGACTTCCGATATGTGCAGCGAAACCAAGCCATGGCGCCCAATCAGAGCAACAGCGGCCGCGATCTTTGGCATCATCCTGAATACCGGTGGTACATTCGACCGGAACACCAAGGCCTCAAGGCGGTCTTCCGCGCCGAGGATCATTACGGGACCTTCAAGGCGAGCTGGGGATGGCTTTGCATCGATGACCTGTTTGTGTGGGATGGAAAAACCGCACAGCTCGCGTTTCCCAACAGCGACTTTGAAAAAGGGACATTGGAAAATTGGACCGCTGAGATTTCCGTTGGTTCAGGTTTCGACACATGGCTCTCGGGTTCCAAGAAGGCCCTGGACGCGGGAAAAGTTCAGCACAGCACGATGAATAACCGCAGTGTCGATATTGATGGAGACTATGCAGCCGACACCGCGGCTCGCGAAACCGGAGGCGGAGACAATGGCATGGGCGTGCTGACGTCGATGGCGTTCACGTTGCCCAAGCTGGCTTCCACCGGCACACCAGGCGGCAGCACTGGGCAGCCAGGAACTGGCTCTGGGCCAAAGCTCTTCTTCGAAAACTTTGAAGGTCTAGCGCTTGGACGCAATCTCGATGAGGCTCTCGTGGGCGAGAAAGTGTGGACCAAGAAGGCACCTGCGGGCTGGTTGGCCGACGACTCGGGCGTTCCGGGCGTGGGCGATAAAGCGCAGGACGGCGTGACGGAGTGGGCCGGCTGGAGTTTTGCTGACAAAAGCTGGTGGACTCGCACGGCCGGTGATCAACGCCGCTCTGAGTTTCTCTTCGGTCAAGGGGCCGTGATGATTGCGGATCCGGACGAATGGGATGACGCCGGCCACAAGCAAGGGCTTTTCAATACTTACGTCAGCACACCTCCGATCAACGTTACAGGCCAGGCCGTCAACTCGCTGGTCCTGGCTTTCGATTCCTCCTGGCGACCGGAAGCTTTCGACGACGGAGCGCCCAGCTTTCCGGTGGGACCGGATGGGGAAAAGACCAATAACCAGACCGGCGTCATCACAGTGTCATTTGACGGCGCTCGACCGATCGAGGTCCTTCGGTGGGACTCGGATTCCAGCAGCCCTACATATCACGCGGACGGAGACTTTATCAACGAGGCGGTTTTAGTCCCGATCGCGAACAGCGCGAACGCCAAGAGCATGGTGGTGAAGTTTGGAATGGAAAAGGCCGCCAACGATTGGTGGTGGGCAGTGGACAACATCGCCATCGGCGTGCCCCCGTTGGTCACCGGCATCGCCGCTGACGGAGTCAGCTTTTCACTGCGCATTTCCGAGGCCCTGAACAAGAAGGTGGACGAAGCCAAAGGCATCACCATGGAACTCGATGGCAAAGCGGTCACGGGTGCGCAAGTGACACGGGACGGTGAACGGATCATGGTGAAATATACGCAAGCGCCCGAAGTCTTCCCGCCGTCTTCCCGTCACGAGGTCAAGGTCAAATTCACAACCGCCGAGGGCAAGCAAGTGCAAGACACGGCGGAATTTGTCGCGCCGAGCTACACCACGATCAGCGCCACGCCGTTGAGCGCCACAGCCACTATCACGGACACGGACTGGCTCACGGTCGATCAGGCCAAGGGAGTGCAACTCGAGTTGGATGGCAAGGCCGTGGCGGCTGCTTCAGTTGCGCGATCGGACAAACAAGTGCTCGTGCGGTATGCCCAGGCAGATATCTTCGAGTCGAATTCAAAGCACACGCTGAAGCTCACCTTCACTACGGCGACGGGCAAGCAAATCGTGGACTCGGTGGAGTTCGCCGCGCCGGAATTTACCACGGTGCCGGCGGCGCTGGGAACCGCTCCCGGAACGGGCTCGCAGCCTGGATTGCGCTGGCGCACTCACCAGTTGGACGCGGCGCGGGGCAACGCGATTGCGCTGGCTGAGCAGCAGTTGGCCGGCAAGCTGGGACCAAGCGTTCACGATGCAGGCGCACAAGGAACCGACGGGGTCTTCGCAATTGACTATGTGAATTTCGACCAAGCCTCGGGCGAGGCCGGGAACTTCAAATCATCAGGCACGCCTCCGCAAAACATCGATGACCTGGCTATTCCAGGAATTCCGGGCATGGCGGGTGACAATAACGTTGCGGGCGAGGCCCGAACGTTTCTGGAGTTTCGCCAGGCGGGCTTATACACCATGGTCGTGAACAGTGATGATGGATTCCAGGTCTCCACAGGCACGACCAATAATCCAACGCAGTTGGTGCTCGGCCAGCTTGATGGGGGTCGCGGCGCAGCCGACAGTATCTTCTATTTCAAGGTGGAAAAACCGGGGGTCTATTTCCTGCGCCTGCTTTGGTTCGAGGGAACCGGTGGCGCGAGCGTCGAATGGTTCACAATCAACGCCGACGGCAGCCGGGCGCTGGTGAACGGCGCTCAACCCGGCGCTCTGAAAGCCTTCCGCGTCCGCACAGTGCCTGAACCAGCCGCGCTGCCGCCTCCGGCCAAATCATCCATCGCCTTCCGCAACGGCAAGGTCGAGATTCAATTCACAGGAACGCTGAAGGCGTCCGCAACAGTCGTTGGACCGTATCAGCCTGTGTCCGGCGCCACTTCGCCTTATCAGGTGACGCCCACCGATTCAGCCAGATTCTTCATCGCTCAGTAGCTAGAGCGACGCCTTCGCCAGAAGAGACCGGACCTGTGGTCCGGTCTCTTTGCTGACCCTGAGGGCAGTGCCGCAGTGTTATTCATTCAAGGGAGGTTGTTGTTTGGGAACTAAAAGAGGCCGGACGCACAATCCGGCCTCTTTCTTCACTCCACAAGTTGACGCCATTTTCACAGCGCCGCAATCTCTTCGTCACGATGGTGGACTAGGCTGTCGTGATGAAAATCAAAGCGTCTTTCTCCCCGCGGCCAACCGGCAAGGCCGCTTTCACCTTGATCGAACTGCTGGTCGTGATCGCCATCATCGCCATCCTCGCGGGCCTGCTTCTGCCAGCGTTGGGCCAGGCGAAGCTCAAGGCCCAGTCGATCAAATGTCTGAACAATCTCCGCCAGCTTGGTCTCTCGTGGGTCATGTACGTTCACGACAATGACGACCGTCTTCCGCCGAACAACGGCAACTTGCCGGACGGATTCAACTCCGTGCGGGACCAGCATTACCCGCTTACGTGGGTGGCCGGATGGCTCGATCGCACACCGGTCTCGGATAACACCAATCAATTTTACCTGATGCGCCGCCATCTTTGGCCTTATCATCAGTCTGCCGCAATCTGGCGTTGTCCGGGCGATCGCAGCACGTCGCTGCACAATCGGACGGTTCTCCCTCGCGTTCGGAGCGTTTCCATGAGTAATTGGATGAACGGCACAAAACGCAGCGAATACAATCCGGGGAACAAGTTCACAATTTACACCAAGGCGTCGGAACTGGCCAATCTCGGCCCTTCGAAGATCTGGGTGCTCATTGATGAACGCGAGGATAGCATCAACGACGGGTTCTTTCTCGTGGACATGATCGGGTATCCGAATCGTCCGGAGCAGAATTTCCTCTACGATGTGCCCGCCAGCTCTCATGGCGGTTCCGGCGCGTTGAACTTTGCCGACGGCCATTCGGAGCTCCGCCGCTGGGTCGATCCACGGACCCGCCCGAAGCTCACCGCAACCTCCTCCGCTCAACACCTCACCACACCGAACAACAAGGATGTCATCTGGCTGCAGGAACACAGCACCGCCGCCCGTTCATGGCTCGCGGCGATAAGCCGTCTCGGCGAGATGTTTCGCGTGACAGGTCCAGCGACCGTGGAACAAGCGCTGCTAACGGAGCGGATATTGCAGCCAACTAGCTCGCAGCGGCGTGCCGAGCGGATCTCCCAGTGGCGGACGCTCCTTTCGCAGCCCCATCTCCTTGAGGAGCTTCACGACCCGATCAGGCCGGTCCGACTGGATGTAGTCGGCGCCCGCTTCCGCGGCGAGTCGCGCATAGAACTCTGTGTCGGCTGTCTCCAGGCAGTTCACGAAGGCATGGCAGCCTCCGAGGTGGGCTGACCGGACTGCTTCCTCCGTCACCGCATGCCAGTCCAGGTTGATCAACGCGGGCCGCAAATCGCGAATCAAGGCCCGCACCTGTTCGGGGTAATCGGCGGTGGGCCGCAGGCGGATGCCGGGCTCGATGCTGGCCAGTTCACGGCATCGCTCGTGCGGGCTGCAAAACGTCGAGGCTTCGACCATTTGTGTTTCCCGCACGACGGCGGCAAGCGCTTTCAAGTCCCCTTCTTTAAAATCCAAATCCGCATCGATCTTTCCGCGCATGGCTTCGAGCGCTTCGCGCAATGTGGGCACCCGGATCACTTCCGCACTCGCACTGCGGATTTCCAATCGCCGGATCTGTTCGAGCGTGAGTTCACTCACCATGCCCTTGCCTTTGGTTGTGCGATCCACACGCGTGTCGTGCATCAGCACGAGGTGCCCGTCTTTGGTTTGCCGAATGTCGATCTCGATCAAGTCCGCGCCGACTTCGATCGCTCTTTGGATTGCGGGCAGTGTGTTTTCAGGGGGTCCCAACAACGCGCCTCCGCGATGCGCCACGACGCGGACACCGGGCCAGCGATAGGTGGTCACCCAGTCGCCTTCCTTTCCGGCGCGGGCTAGAGAAAGGAGGCGACCATGAACGGCCTGCACACGCGCACGCATTCGGATGCCACCGCGTGAGGCGTCCACTCGGAAAACCGGCTCGCCGTCCTCGATCAACATGTTCACCGAGTCGGCCACGGCTCCCGTATGGAGTTCCGCGACGTGGATCGCTTCGAGTGATGTGATGCTGGGAGCATGTGGCTGAGCCGAGTGGAGCGTGGGTGCCGAGACGAGCGCCCACGGGATCAGCAGGAGTGAATACAAGCGGCATGATTTCATATCGAGAAAACCGAAGCTTGGAGAAAAGGCACGTAGGTTGGGAGATCGAACCGAAAGTTTGCCGGCATCGCCGTTGTTTACAACCGCAGTTTCAGTTTGGCGCGCTGAAGCTCCAGCTTTTCCCCAATATCCTCTTGGTAAAAGTAAGCGTCGCGAGAGCCGCCAACATCCCAACTATGGATGAAGAGCATCTTCTCGAAGCGCATCCAGCTCGCAGACCCGTCCGAGTAGAGCTGATTCCCTCCCACTGGCAAGCGGCCGCTAGCGCCCGCGCGGTGTTGAGGCATGTCCTTGAATGCTGTATCTCGACCGCTGCCCCATTTGCCGTCAATCTTCATGATTGCATCGGCCGCGAGAACCCAGCCCGGCTGCGCTTGGCTAAGCTTGACGGGACTGCGCGAAGGGAATGACCCGGCCGGATTCATCCAAGTCCCAATTCCGCCGAAGTATTGGAACCCTATGATCCACTGCTCGTACTCACGTTCGTACTGCGGAAAAGTGGGACGGTTTGGGCACGTCCAAATGCTGGCCGTCCGGTTGCTTACAGTCAGGCCCAATTGTTGGACAGCGCGTTCCTCGGGAGGATTGAGAGCGATCTGGACGCTGCCGCCGCGGGCTTCGACGACTTTGTCCTTGTTGTCATCAGCGTAAATATGCATGCCAATGCCGATCTGCCGAAGATTGTTCACGCACTTCACGCGCTTGCCTTTTTCCTTGGCGCTGCTCAAAGCAGGCAGGAGCATGCCGGCCAAAATAGCGATGATAGCGATCACGACGAGCAACTCGATCAACGTAAAAGCTGCTGGAGAAGGGCGGTGTTGTTGCGGAGAGTTTCTTGGTGTCATCATAGCGTGATAGAATTTAGAAAGGCCGACCATCTCCTTTCTACCTTAATCCTCAGGCGGCGCAAGTGACGACTTCGCGTCATTGTTATGGCGATTTGAAGGAGTCGATAATCGTGTCCGTTGTAAGAATTGACCATTTTTCTTTCTCATGATGATTTGGGAGCCGTTGTGGGAAATTTGCGGGCAAAGAGCCAACCCGCACACCCAAAGGCCAGCAGGGACGCAATGACAACCACCCAGCTTGTGGCGGTAAAAAATCCAAGGAAATCGCCGTCGGCGCGCCAGACTCTTTTTCCCAACATCACGGCCACGTATCCAAGGTAGCCCATGGCATCCGCCAGGTACATGAGGTATCCGATGTTCGCGCGCTCACGGGTCAGAGCGATGAATCGCTCGAAAATCGTCGTGTGCACGGCGACGTACGGCACATACATCCCCAGGCCGGATACGACCATGAACGCGAAGGGCGACATTTTGCCGGCGTTCAACGCTGACAAGGCCAGGACCACGAGGCCCAACCCTGCCATGCACAAGAACAAGGCGAGAAAGAACGCTCGCCGGTTGTCACGAACCAGGCAGACCAAGCCGTTGATCGAGACCACGCCCAGCGCGACCCAAATCTCCGACCGTGTGAAAACACCGGGTTGTCCCGTCGTGCCGAGACTTGCCCAAATTTCCGGGGCAAAATCCGCCCGAATGCTTCGCAAAACAGTGATCAGCAGATACGCGAGAGTGATCAACCCCAGTCCGACTCCGTGCCGCCGTAACACCGCGAGCCGGTCCCCATGGGTCATGGGAGATCGTTCGGATCTGGCGGCGATGTCGGCGGCGGACGGCGCGGGGATTTGACGGAGCATCCAGACGAAGCCAGCCAGTGGCAGCACGAACAGGAGTCCCGCCCCAAAGGGCATCCAGCGTTCGGGGATGCCGTGGTTCAGGAGCAGAGTGCCAACGGATTTGGTCACGCCATCGGCGAGGATAAAACTGGCGCAGAGTCCTGCCACGAAAGCTTCCGTAAGTCGGCGGCCCTCGAGAAAGCCCAGCACAAGCCCAAAAACCATCCCGAGGGCCAGGCCGTTGAAAAACAGCCACGCGGCGTTATAGGGCACGGGTGTGATCGCGAAAAGCAGCAGGGCCAGTTCTGCCATGCCCACCAGGCCAAGAAACATCCAGGCTCGACGCTCTGGTTTCATTTCGGCAATGATTCGAATGCCGACGAACTTGGAAACCGTGTAACCCAAAACTTGAGCTGTCACCAACCACGCCTTGAAACCGCCGCCCCAGGCTGAATCAGCATAAGCTCCGGCTGTGAATGGCTTGCGGAAACCATACATGCAGGCGTAAGAGCCGAACGCCGCCAACATGCACCATATTGAGAGGAACCAACTCGTCTCGAGCCGCTCAGCGATCGGTGCATTCACAAGGTGTGGAAAGAATTCGGCGGACGCCAGTTTCCCACGGCCACAGTCTGCTACTTCGCGCTTCGCACAAACGGTTCCAGCGTGGTGCGAAACTCCTCGAAGTCCGGTATGGTCATGTTGGCCACTTTACCCAGATCGTCATAACGCCGGAGCCGCACGGCCGCCTCGTAGTGTGGGTGCCGCTCAAACTCGAGCGCCTCGGCCTCAGTCATGGGACCACCCTGCAATTGCAGACTTTTACGCGAGGCATCCGAGAGCCCCGCGTGATAGCCGGGTTCCTTCCAGCAAAGATATCGCTTGGCGGTGACGTGCAGGCGCACTGGTTCGACGACCTCCTCCACAAACAGGCGAGAGAGACCGTTAGCACCAATGTTTTCGTGCCGGGCGTCAACACCCAGATCGGCGATGTCTTCGCCGAAATCATGGCAAAGATGACCGTAGTCGTGGAGAAGACAGGCGGCGACGACATGGGGCGCCTCTCCGGCCCGTTGAGCGAAGGTGGCGCATTGCAGTGCGTGTTCGATCTCGGTCACGGACTCGCCGTAGTGCCGATGGCCGCGATCGCGGAAGCGGCGGAAGATGTCGTCAATTATCTGGGTCGAATTCATGCGCGCCAGCATAGCCCATCTGCCCGCCCTCGAAAGTGAACTTTGTGTAACTTTCCCTACTGACGCGACGTTTGGCCAATCCGACCAGCCGACGCGACTGCTGGCGGTGGATTTTTCAAAATCGTCACCTAACTGTCGTTGGATCTCCACCTGGCATAACTACCGTACGCTCCCGATTCGATAAATCGTTATTAACTCTATGATCGCACAAATGTACCACGACCAATATCCACTACGGCGAGTGCCTTTTGACTCTGAGCATCTCTTTGGGTTCCTTGCGGCGCTGCTTGGTTTTTCGATGATGAACTCCGCTTCGCTGCACGCGGCTCCCGCCCTGCACAACGTCGCGGCGGCCAACATCAACGTCGTCCAGAATGACACCAGCAACAACGTGGTTTCGGTGACAGTCACATTTCCACTTTCTATCAACAGTCTCGGCATCCGTTCAGGATCGAGTCGTGGCGATTTCAATCTGCAAGTCGGCGATGACCCGAGTGACGACGTGCGCAACGGTGTGCTTATCACCAGCATCTCCCAGAACGGCCGGGACAATGGCGAAACCAATGGCGTCACCTACAGCGCCAGCGCGATCGATGCCGTTTCAGGAGGCACCGTAACGAATGGATACTGGGTCGTGGTGCAGGACTGCACTTCGAACCGGGGCGAATTTAATGCGAACTGTGCCGCCGCCTACTTTCCCTACTCGAGTTGGATCGGCGGGTGGGCGCGCAACTCAGGTGCCACCAACGGCGGCCCAAACAACCTCCTCACCGGTTCGGCCAGTTTGGCCTTGGGCACGCATTTTGTGGACAACGGCAGCGGCCGATCCACCGTGGACCTGCGGTCGCTCGGCATCGACTCCACCAAAGATGGCGTTCTCCTGGTCACCCATGGAAAAAACGAAGGCAACTTCTGCTTGTCGCAGGTAAACACCAACGGGACTTGGTCGGTCTTCGTGAAGGACAATTTCGGAAACGGCACTTCTTACGAACAGGACCCAGTCGCTTTTGTGTTTGTTCCCCGAACCAACACAACAGTTGTCTCGGGCCGGTTTCAAGGCGACGGCGCACTGCTTCTCAACAGCGGCACAACGCCGGCTTTTGCGGTGGCCAACACCGCTGTCGGTAAATGGCGTCTGACCATCCCGGGCTACACGCCCACCAATGGCGTGCTGATTGTGTCGGCTGAGGGAGGTCTCGCTGCCAACAACGACAACGTGGTGAGTTACCAGGCCGATGGCGACGGCTGGATCATCGAGTCGCGCGACATAACAGCCGACGCCGCGCAACCTGTCCCTGTCCTCGAGACTCCAGCAAACGAGCCGGTCGCTTCGTTTGTGTTCATCCCGGCCGAGGCGCCGGTGATTAAGCCTGCTGGCCCTGGTCACAACGTCGGCGCCATCGACATCGAAGTCGTCCAGAACGATACGGGCAACACCGCGGACTCCGTTACGCTGACAAATAGGGTTTCCATCAACGGAGTTGGCATGCGCCCAGGTTCGAGTCGCGGCGATTTTAACTTGCAGATTGGCGATGATCCGAGTGATGACGTGCCAAATGGAGTTCTGATCACTTCAATCACTCAGAACGGCCGAGACAATGGCGAAGCCACTGGCCTTAACTACATGGCCGCCGCCATGGACGCCGTTTCCGGAGGCACCATCTCAAATGGATATTGGGTGGTCGTCCAGGACTGCACTGCGAACCGGGCCGAGTACAACGCCAACTGTGCCGCCGCATATTTCCCATACTCGACCTGGATCGGCGGATGGGCTCGCAACTCTACAGCCGCCAACGGCGGACCCAATGACCTCTTCACTGGTTCGGCAGGCATCGTCCTCGGCACACATTTCGCGGGCCTCGGCGGCGGGCGATCCACCGTCGATCTGCGGCCTTTCGGGATTACTTCGGGGACGGACGGCGTCCTCCTTGTGACGCATGGAAAGAACGAAGGAAACTTCTGCCTCTCGCAAGTGAACACCAACGGCACTTGGTCGGTCTTCGTAAAGGACAACTTCGGGAATGGCACTTCTTACGAGCAGGACCCAGTCGCCTTCGTGTTCATTCCTCGATCCAACAACTCCGTCATTTCCGGCCGGTTTCAAGGCGACGGAACCATTCTCGTGCACAACGGTCCGGCTCCAGCCTTTGCCATAACTAACAGCGCGACCGGCACGTGGCGTCTAACGATCCCAGGCCAAAGCCCCAGCAAGGGTGTGTTGATTCTCTCGTCGGAAGGCGGGCTGAGCGTGAACAACGACAACGTCGTGAGTTATCAGGCCGATGGCGATGGCTGGATCATCGAGTCTCGCGACATCACAGCCGACGCCGCGCAGCCGTTGCCCGTCCTCGAAACTCCATTGAATGAGCCAGTGGCCTCCTTCGTGTTCATCCCGGCGGAAGCGCTTCCGGTAAACAACGAACCTCCTGGTGTCATCGCGGCGCCGTCCGTGCCTCTCACGGTTAAGGAAGGGGCCACGACCAGCTACACTGTAAGGCTGGCGACCCAGCCCACCGCCAGCGTTGTCATCTCGCCGGCGTCAAGCAATCCCAATGAAGGCACTCTCTCTCCAACCGCGATCACGTTCACACAAGCCAATTGGAACACGCCTCAAACCGTGACCCTCACGGGCCAGGATGACTTCGTGGCCGATGGCAACGTGAGCTATTTTGTCACCAACCGCGTGACTTCGACCGATGCGCGTTACGCGGCGCTGGTCGTCGCTAAGTTGGGGGCGACCACAGTGGACAACGAAGCATCGCTTTCACTGTCGTCAAAGGCCGCCTTTTATGCTCCGGGCCAGCCCGCAGTCGGTCTGGACGGCCGGGCAACTATCTATGAACCGGATTCCGCGAATTATGCCGGAGGCTCGCTGACGCTGGCCTTCACCGCCAACGGTGCCAGTGATGATCGACTGGAAATTCGTAACGAAGGATCGGCAGCCGGACAGATTGGTGTCTCTGGGAGCAACGTGAGCTTTGGCGGAACGGTCATTGGAACATTTGCTGGCGGAATCGGAACGGCGCCATTGGCCGTGACTTTGAACGCCGCTTCAACCCCAGAGGCGACGCAAGCGTTGCTCCGCGCTGTCACCTATCGCAACATGGCTACTACGCCGTCCCTGACACCGCGCACCGTCACGGCGACTCTGGCCGACGGAGTTGGCGGTACCAGCACAGCAACCAGAACCATCCGCGTTACGGGGATCCGGCTTTCAGAGTTTCAAGAGGGGACGGACCACGGCTACGGAGTTTACCGTGGCGCGGCGGATATAGCGCTATCCGAGGCAGGTCCCGATACCGCGTGGCCTATCGGCCGCACGCCTCCTCCCGCTGAAGGCCTGTTGATTGACTGGCCGGACGGCGGTGTTCCGAATAGTTCACAGGTTTTGTTGCGATTCGACAATATCGTCGGCAACGGATCGGGACAGATCCCTGCCGGCGCAGTCGTCGTCTCGGCGGCACTTTTAATCAAGCCGCTCAATCCCGGCGATGGCGGCACGATGCACCGGATGCTCATTCCTTGGGATGCCACAAACGCCACTTGGAATAGCGTCGGGGGCGGCATTAAACAGGATGACGTACAGTCGCGCACGGCCTACGATTCCCAAATCGGAGTTGTTGACGGGAGTGGTGCGACGGGCAGCGGCTTCGCCGTCTCGATTGGCGTGACGCCAGACGTGCAGGCTTGGGTCAGCGGGCAGACAAATTACGGATGGGTTGTCACCGGT
Source organism: Akkermansia muciniphila (assembly GCA_945861765.1). GTDB lineage: Bacteria > Verrucomicrobiota > Verrucomicrobiia > Limisphaerales > SIBE01 > SIBE01. Next base: position 25,334 of record CAMAWP010000025.1, read on the forward strand.
TGGCCCTTCAACACGGACGGGACCGGGATCGCTCCATCCGAAGTTGCCGAATTGGATGATCGGCCACAGTTGCGCGTCCTCTGGGTGCCCGCAGGAACTGCCAGCCCCACCTTTCGCCAAGGGGCCAACAGTTACAACAGCGCGTTCGACACACGCATTCGCGAGCCGGAACCGGATGCCGAAGCCTCGGCGCTCGCAGGCATCTTCGTGGACGGCGGGGTAACGACCTCGACCGATCAGGATCATGTTCTGATCCGGTTCGACCAAATCATCGGGACGGGTCCCAATCAGATTCCACCGAACGCCCGGGTTCATGCAGCTATGCTCGACCTTGCCAGTGTCATCGGCAACTCGATGGGCGATGGCGGTCAGTTCTTCGCCATGCTCAAGCCGTGGCAGGATACCACTTCCACTTGGAACACGTGGGTGAACGGAATTCAGGCGGATGGAGTCGAAGCCGCGAAAACTCCCACGGTCGAGGCTGGAGTGCCAAGGCTGGAGCCAAATGTCCAAGGCGCTTTCAACTCGTTCGAAGTGACGGCCGATGTGCAGGCTTGGGCCGATGGCACGCGCCAAAACTACGGGTGGGCGATTCTGCCGTGGACCGGCGGAACCGATGGATGGGGCTTCGCCACATCGGAAGCTGCGGAGGAAAGGGATCGTCCACGGCTCCGAGTCTATTACACGACCGGGGCGCCTCAGCCAGCCGGTCCGATTACTCTGCAATCGCCATCGCGCAGCGGAACGGTGGTGCAAATCCGATTCACTGCTTCGGCCGGAAACTATTCGATCCGGCGGGCGGAAACTGTGCCAGGCCCATGGTCCGAAGTCGGGACCGTCACTGTGGGGTCGGACGGCATTGGGATCTTCAGCGACAATACGGCTCCCGCATCCGCCGCATTTTACCGAGTGGCGTCACGCTGAACGATAGGAACGCGGATGCTCACATCCGCGAAAAGCTTGGCCGATCGGCTGTCGCTAGAAAATTCTGCGGCAGCTTCAATTCAATTTCCTAAAGCGCGGATGTGGGCATCCGCGCTCCTATGTAGTGCGAGGCTCGCTTGCCATGCTCCCGCCACCAGGCGCTGCTGAAGCGCCATTCCTCCGCTCTGCGCGCGAGGCGAGCCTTCACCGGATTGTTCTCGATGTAGCATATGGCCTTACGGTAGTGCTCCTGATCGCGTATGTATCGATCTCGATAATCCTCCTGCCAGAGTTGGCCCATCCGGCCAAGCAGGGCGTTGGCTCGTTGGCTCGTGAGGATTTTCCAACTATGCAGAAGTTTGCTCAACGGCGTCTGCCACATCTCCACCAGCAAGTGCACGTGGTTCGGCATGATAACCCATGCCAGCAAACGACATCGCAAGCCGTCATCGAACAGGAAAGTGCGCTCAACAGCCTGGGCCACATCTTCCAGACGCAGCAGGCACGAACCGTGTCCTTTGTCGAGATAAGCCTCCAATTCGATTTGCTTCTGACGCTCGTCCTCGATTTGAAGCAGATGTTCCCATTCGCTGCGACGTGATGCCGGGAGGGAATCCGCAAGACGCCAGGTCAAGAACTGACGAAGGCCTGGAGCGTCAAAGTGCGGCAGGTAACCGCGGCTGTGCCAGCCACGAAATCCCTTGGCTTCCTCTTCCGGTGAGACTTGGCAATGCCATTCGCGTTTGACTTGGATCAGCCGCTGGATATTCGGGTTCATCGTTCCTCCTCGGAGCGCGGATACCCACATCCGCGAGCTCGCTTGGGAGAACGTTGTATCCCATCGCGAAGAAAGTAGCAATACGCGGATGTGGGCATCCGCGCTCCTATACATCCAGGCCTCAGTTCGTTGGCGCCACGCTGTTGCCATCCTGGCTGAGATTGATGACCTCGATGTAGCGGTTGCGCTTGATAAATTCGGCGTGGCCGTCGCAGAAGTTCATGCATGTTCCGATCGCGCCATGATTGTCTTCAGGGTCCGGCCAATTCCCATGCGTGCTTCCCACCGAACCCGACGTATCGTCACCATCTAACATCAACAGAACTTGTGTGGGACCGGGCACAGCGCCAAGGGCGCCCTTGTATGATTTCACCGTGTAGCTCGCGAGAGTCCTTTCGGTTTTTTTGATTCCAGCATCACCCCCGATGACACCCCAGATTTCATAGCTGGTGCCGAACGTCTTTCGATTGATGGCATTGTTGCAGAGGTCCACCACCACTGGCTGAGTGGTACCCGGTTTCGAGACGGTGTTTGTGCGGATAGTGTTTCGCGTGGAAGGACAGACGTAGCTGCCGAACGGCTGGACATACGACGGGTAAAGCCAGCTCGCGTCATCGTCGGTATGGTCGCGGTCGGTTTGCGGATTGATCCGGTTGAAACCGGGGAGCCAAGAGGGAGCCGTCAAGTGACCATTGAAATCCTGGGCGTAGAGCATGCTGCCCAAACCAAGTTGCTTGAGATTGTTAATGCATCCGATCCTCCGCGCGCGCTCCTTGGCTTTGGACATCGCCGGAAGGAGAAGCGAGGCGAGAATCGCAATGATCGCTATGACAACCAGAAGTTCGATCAAAGTAAAGCCACGTGTCCGCTCGACCACGTCCAGCATCCGCCGGCTAATGCGGTTCAAGCCTCGCCGGCCTTTAGTTTTGTGTTTCATAAAGCATCCCTCAAAATCGCGAAGATGCTAAACTGTCTTCTTCGGAAATGACCACGGCAAACCCGCAACATCGGCGTTACAAATACGTGGAGATCCTGGCCGCAGCGACGGATTCCCGCGCAACGTGGGCCGAGTAATCGTTTATGGAAATCCGCGAGCCAAGAGCCAAGCCGCGCATCCTGGAAAGCCTCCTCACCACGGCACTGAGAATGTTTTCACCGTGGTCATGCACTGCATGGCCTCAATGACGCCCGCTGTCTCCCCAACGGCCCAGAGCAAGCTCAGCACATCCGGCTCGAAAATTCGTCCGATAGATCCAATTCGAAACGTGTCAGTCTGGCTGATCTTCCCGGGATAAATGATCATGTTCTTATCTGCAAGCCGGCGATAGAAGTCTGCGAACTGGAAACTGGAATCCTTGGGAAAATGGAATGATGTGATGATGTAGCTTTGGACGTCAGGATCGAGGTAGGGTTGAAATCCTAGACGCTTGATGCCTTCCACCAAGATCGCGTGATTGGTTCGATAACGGGCGGCTCGAGGATTTAGGATGCCGGTGGTGGTTTCGCAATGCACCACGATCCCATTCGTGATGCTTGGCTCATCCCGCAGAGCACTTCGAAGGGGAGCGAGATCCGGCGTTTCATTTTCCGGACTGCGAACCACGGTCACAGCAATTTTCAGGTGTGATGCGATCTGGACGATGCGTTCACCGTAAGCGCCGTTGGCCAGGACCAGGAGCCGTCCGTCCGGGGGCACCACCGACGCCATGACAGCTTCGACCCCGAACGTGCCGCTTCCTTGCATCAAAATGCTTACAAATCCGCTACCAAGGGGCAATCCGGCAATTTCCAGAAGCTTTTCTCGAATACGCCGCACGACTTCGATGAATTCAAAGTGCCACGAACCGGCATCATGTAGCATCGCCTGCTTCACCAACAGGCTCCTGGTCAATGGACCGGGCCTGAACAGGGTTATGACTTGGGCGGGAGGGAGGTTTGGTTTCACGGTAGAGATTCGGCCTTGGCAAGACGACGACCCCTTGAATCATTCGCCACGAAGGGAGCCCGAAGTGGAGAAGCATACAAGGGCGAAGGTCCAGCGGACCAAAGCCCGCAAGAAGAGTGTGTTCAAAAGATGCTCTGATTTGAATTCTTTCAACATAATTTTCCTCTCAGAACTACAGCCATCGGCATTACCCGAAACTCGGCACACACAAATTCTCGACACTTGTCCATTCAAGTGAAGTCATAACCATGCGACAGCCACAGTTGTCACTTGGATTTAACAGCAATGTCATTGTGGGACCGAAACAATTTCACAACCGAATGCTTTCATTGCCATGTCAGTCACCCTCCACAAACATTCGGGACAGACGGTTGGCGCCACTGTTTTCGTGCCGGGCATCGACACCTTGGTCGGCGATGCCTTCGCCGGATCGTGGCAAAGATGACCGTAGTTGTGGAGGAGACAGGCGGCGACGACACGGGGTGCCTCGCCGGCCTGTTGAGCGAAGGTGGCGCATTGACGGTTTCATTCCCAAGCGACCCGGCAATAGCGAGCGACCGTCAGCCCAGTGGAGAAACGCTCACGCGATGCCAGCGGCGCGACTCCGCTTCCGCGAAGGCCTCGTTCAAGCGCGCCAGCGGCCGCGGCGGGCTGACCAGTTCCGCCCAGGGGTGCGTTTCTTTTTGCTGCGACAGGAACGCGATAGCTGCGTCGAGGTGGCGTGGCGCGTAGTTGTGGAAACCGCGAATAGTCAGGCAGCGCCGGATGACAGCCTCGCCAGTGATGTTCAATGCGGACTCCGGATGAACCATGCCTACGAACGCGTAAAACCCGCCCGAACGCAGGAGTTGAACTCCCTCCGTCACGACCGCCGGAGTACCCGCGACTTCAAAGACCGCGTCGGCTTCCCCGGGACGAATGTGCTCGGTGGCCGTTCCGAGCGCGGGCTCACCGCCGAATTCGGCCACCCATTCCAGGCGTTTGAATTCTGTGTCCACGACGATGACGCGAGGCACGCCTTTGGCGCGGAGCAGAGCGCAGCCGTATAGGCCCAGCAACCCCGCGCCTTGGACAACAGCGAGGCGGCAAGGTCGAGGCAGCGATTCCGTGGCGGCGACCATCGTGGCGAGAGCGCAGTTGGCGGGAGCGGCCACGGCATCGGACAACGAGTCTGGCACTCGCACCAGATGCGTTCCCGTGCGAAGCACGATATGGCTGGCATAGCAGCCGTTCAGACCGGTGCCATCCTCCAGCCCGGCATGGCCATACTTGAAAAGCCGCGCACACTTCTGCGGCAGATCGAAATCCGCGCAAGCCGGACAGGCGCCGCAACTGTCCGTCAGCGTCCAGGTCACGCGTTCGCCTGCGCGCCAATCCGCGCGCCGCACACCCACCGCAACGATGCGGCCCACTCCTTCGTGGCCGAGAACGCAGGGCGTTGGTTCAACTCTGCGTCCGCCCACCGTGTGCAGATCCGAGCCGCAAATTGTGGCGAGGTCTATTGCGATCAGCACTTCGCCATCCGCCAGGCTCGCGGGCAGTGCTCGATCGGTGATGGAGAACGCTTTTCCCGGTCCGTGGAAAATGGCAGCTTTGGCGTCAGGCATTCGATGCGACATGGGTTGGACAGATCGAGAGGTTTCGCCTTCAATCACATAAGAATCCTTTCTCGGAATTCACCTTAAAGTCACGCGGAAACCACTAGTTCGCAACGTCGCCGACGCAGGCTGAAGCGAGTGAAACGCTAGCTCTTCAATCAATCGAGCTTTGCCGCGTGATGAACTCCGTCGCTCATCGGCAGATCATGTCGCGGTACTACGCCTTGCATTCTCGCATCTACGACGTGACGCGCTGGGCATTCCTCTTCGGCCGCGCCGCCATCCTGGACGATCTCGCGCTGCGTCCCGGCGAAACCGTCGTTGAAGTTGGCTGCGGGACGGGACGCAACTTCAGAAACATTCTCCGCCGCATCGGCCCCCACGGCCGGATTATCGCTGTGGACTGCTCCGAACCAATGCTCGAGCGATGCTGGAGGCGGATTCGTTCGAACCGATGGAAAAATGTGCATCTGACGGACCAGGAATACGGTTCATACACCGTAACGGCGGGCCACGCCGGCGTCGTATTGTTTTCATATTCCCTTTCGATGATTCCCCGCTGGAAGGAGGCTCTCATCTGCGCGCATCAGGAACTCGATGCAGGCGGGCGCATCGGGCTGGTCGATTTTTGCCTGCCCCAGCAACCAACAAAAAGCGCGGCGGCTTTCGCGCGTTGGATGGCCTGCAATCACGTCCAACTTGACCACCCGTATCTTGAAGAACTGAACTCGCGCTTCAGCTCCATTGTGTCGAGAGTCGCTCCCGCTTTTGGCGGGCTGTGGTCATTCTACCGATTCGTTGGACGGAAGAAGCTTACGGTTGGTGTCGAGCACGAGGAAGTAAGGTAAAGGGTCTCACCAAACGGGATACTGGGTACATCACGACAAGAAAGAGGCCGAACTTGCGCTCGGCCTCTTTTTTAGTTTCCAACCAAACACCTTATGCGAGTTAACGCTCACCGATTCCCGAAACGATCCAATGTCATTTAAGTCACGCTTCTGCAACACCAGTGCCAACACAGTCCCGAGCGGCTTGCCTTGTCGGACTTTGCGCCTCACGGAGTTGTCCCACGGCAGAACACCTAGCACTACAGCGACAGTTTCGTAGCTACGCCTGTGAAGGCGTGGGACGACTTGCATCGAAGCATCCGTGGCGGAAGTAAATCCACGACCCGTTCGCGGCTCGCGGCCGCGCGATCAAGGATCGATGTCCCGCCGGACCCAGTTGGCCCGCATGTCGAGGTAAATCTGATTTCGTCCGCCTTTGTCACCGGACCAACCCTTTCTGGGCGGAACACTGCCTCCCACCGACCAGGAGCCGCTGAACTCCGGCCACCAGGCTTTTTCGAAGAACGGGCACATCAGCCATTCTTCCTCGGAAACGCTGCTGCCACGCTTGACCGCCACGCTTGCGGGAGTTCGTCCGCGCAGGAACCGGGCTTGCTCGGGATTCAATTCCGCCAGCTTGTCGCTGATATAATTGGCCCAACCTTTTTCGGGCCGGTCCGCGCCGGCTTCTTTCCACGGACTGGCGAAATGCATCATCCAGGACTCGTTCGTCTTGAGCGGCGCGTTCGGACACAGCCAAACCCGGACTTCGCCCAGGTAGGGATGCAGCACCGGCATGAAAGAGTCCATGCCGTTGTAGCGTTTGCCGCCGGAGTTGACCGGCGGGGTCAGTTGCAGATGATCGTCCGCCACCCAAGGCATGAGGTCTTGGTGGTCGTCCAAATAAATAGTGGTGGCGATGCCGATCTGACGCAGGTTGGACAGACAACTCGTTCGCTTGGCGCGCTCCTTCGCCTGGGCCAGCGCCGGCAACAACAGCCCCGCAAGAATCGCAATGATGGCAATGCACACCAGCAGTTCGATCAGCGTAAAGCCCGGTTCGTTCCGTTTCATGGCGTGCAAGGATAGGCGCGCCACTAGCGCAAATGAAAGGCACGGACCGGCAGAGGCATTTCCGAATCCGCACCCTTCACGCTTTTCCAAATGATTTCATTGAGCGCGAACATGGGCGTCCGGTCGTAATCGCTGAAGTCCATCGCCATAGATTCTTGGGCGCCCCAGGCTGAAGCCAGATTGACGGCCTTCACGTCGATGCGCGGCTTTTCGTGGGTGTAGGGTTCGGAGTTGAGTTCAGCGCCGAACGAGGCATACATCGGCATGGCGGCAGCATCGTGTTGCGTCATCGGCGGCAGCCCCAGAAGCAGTTCCATGGTGCGGATCATGGATGACGTGGTGTAAAGCGTGGAGTCCACGATGCCGCGGCGGATGTAGGGGCTGATCACCAGGCCGACGGTGCGGCGCGCATCCACATGGTCCGATCCGTCTTGCGCGTCGTCTTCGATGACAAAGATTGCCGTTTCGTTCCAGTAGCGGCTATGCGAGACGCGATCGACCAGCAGGCCCAGCGCCCAATCATTGTTCGCCACGGCCGCGGCGGGTGTGGGCACGCCCGGCCGCGTGCCCTGAGTGTGATCCTCTCCCAGGCTCATCACCACGAAATTGGGAAGGCGTTTGGCCGCGTTGGTAGAGTCGAAGTTTTTTTCATACTCGTCGAACTCCTCTATGAAAACCTTAACGTTGTCCGTATCGCGCATTCCGGGCAAACGAAACTTGGGAGAGACGTGACCAATGAGTCCGGCGATGCCACGCGCGGCGTCCATTTGTTCACCACCGCTTACCCGCGCGGCGTACTCGCCGTAGCTGCGATAGGTCAGCCCCTTGCGGGCCGCCTGGTCCCAGAGATGGCCGGACGACGGAATGTGAGCCGGGGCGGGCGACGCGCGGCTGATGCCGCCGTAGTTGGGAGGCCACAGTTTCTCATTGAAATCAGTCGCGTAGGCCGAGGTTGACCAGGAGTGTCCGTCCACGCTCACTTCGGCATCACAATAGAGATTGTCCAGGAGCACGAATTCTTCGGCGATCTTGTGGTGGTTCGGGGTCACTTCCCGTCCGAAAATGGTCAGGCGCGGATCTCCATTGCCTTTGGGGAGATCTCCCAGGACCTGGTCGTAAGTCCGGTTTTCTTTGATGATGTAAATGACATGCTTGATCGGGGAACCGGCGCCAACTTGCCGTGGAACCACCGATGGCCCCGAGACGGGCGGCCGGGCCTCGGCCAGCAGGCGGTCGTAGTACGGGGAATTGGCAATGGCTTGCCGCGTATGGGCCGCGATTTCATGCCGCAACTCCCCGAGCGGGATCGCGCTGATGCTGCCCTGTTGCAGGGATTTCACCGAGCCTCTTCCATCACGCTGGCCGTCGTCCTTCAATGGGCTGCGAGGACCCCGCACATTGGAATAGCCGCCCAGGCCTTTGCTGGACCCGACGAAGAGGGTCTTTCCATCCGCGCTCACCGAGAGGGCGGATGGATACCAAGCGGTCGGAATGAATCCCATGATTTGCGATTCATCGCGCTCGCCAACATGGATGACGGCGATGTTATTGTTGTCGGCGTTGGCGACAAAGAGCATCTTTTGGTCTGGATCAAGCGCGAGCGCGTTGGGCGTGGAACCGACCGGGGCGCGTGGATGCATCGAGGTTCGCAGCACCTCCATCGCGCGCAGTTCACGAGTGTCGATCACATAGATGGAGTTCTCGTTCCCGCACGCGACGAAGAGCCTTCCGTCCCGCGAGAGGACCATGTCATTGGGGTTATGGCCGACGGCGATGGTAGCCTTGATCTGGTTCCGGACGGTGTCGATCACACTGACCGAGCGGCTCGACCAATTTGAGACGAACAGTGTTTCCGCGCTCTCATCCAGCACCACGTCATACGGGCTGATCTCAACCGGAATCTCCGCAACTCGCTCTCGGGTGTCCGTACGAAAGACGACCACCTCTGAAGGCTGGGCCGATGTGCCGCGGTTAGCCGCATAAAGAATCGGCCGTTTGGGGTGCAACGCCAGACCCGACCAGTAAATCTCGGTTCCCGGCAAACGATGCTCGAAGCGCGCCACAGGTTCCGGGTCGAGCCGTCCCTCGGCATAGGCAAAGGCATAGATGGGTGCGGCTCCGGGTTCCCGGCGGCTGGTGACGTTGCCCCCGGACACATAGAGGCGCGCACCGTCCTGGCTCCAGGCAAGCCCAAGCCAGCCGGACTTGAGCGGAATGGTTTGGCGGATTTCCCAGTCGCCCGGACTGACTACCACCAAGCCGTGCGGGTTGAATCCCGAGTGCAGGCCGATGACGCTGCGTCCGTCAGGCGCCTGCGTGACGTTGAGCACGTAGTCCGGCGTGGTCGCGTGCCGACCGACTGGAGTCAGCCTCCAGCCGTTGGGGAGCAGTGTCGTGCCTTCGAAAGCCCCTGGCGTTTGACCGAATACGGAGCCTATTCCAATGAGAGACAAAATTAATAGACGCATACATTGCCTTTTACAGCGGCTGTGCGGAGAACCAAGGGCGCGAGTGAAACAAATCGGTGACAGAATCGCGGGGGGGGACGAAATAGCGGCAACGGATCAGTCAACCCTTCTCGATCTTACTTCTTTCCCTTGGCTCGCTCCTGCAGCCACCCGATAACCGCGCTGTTCGGAATCACGCGCGGTGGCCACACGATCAGGTGAACGTCCTTCTGATAAAACGGCTGAGTGCGCGGATCGACCCAACGCCGGATTTAGGAACGCCCGTCCGCAAAGTTCGACCCACCCGCGCCGTGGTGCATGTTCGAGGGAATGGCCTCTAGTCGTCATCCCTATGACCGCGGACGAACGCTGCACGGACGGGCGCAGGCATCGGCGATCCTGGGCCTTTAACGGAGCGCCAGACCACTTCGTTAAGCTGCAGATCATCGGCGGCATCTTCGCGGGCGAAATTCATTTTCTCGGACAATTCCCTGCCCCAGGCCTGCGGGCTGTTCCGCTCTTGAAGATTCGCGCGAGGGGTCTCGGCCACGTAAGGACGCGGATCGGATCGCGATTGAAAGGAGTTGAACATCGGCATGGCCGCGGCATCAAATTGCGACATGGGCTGCAATCCCAGAATTAATTCGATCGTGCGCAGCATGCTGGCGGTCGAATACATCGTCGAGTCCACCGCGCCGCGCCGGCTGTAAGGGCTGATGGCATAGGCAATGGTCCGGTGTGCGTCAATGTGATCGGGACCATTCTGAGCGTCATCTTCTACCACGAAGATGGCGGTTTGCGGCCAGAAGCGCGACCGCGAGACGGCTTCAACAACCCGGCCAAAAGCCAGGTCGTTTTCCGCCATAAATGCCGTGGGCGTTAGCTTGCCGACGCTGGTCCCGGAAGTATGGTCGTTCGGCAGCCGAACGATTTGGAGCCGCGGCATTTCTCCTTCGCGTTCAAAGCGCCCCAATTCCGAGATGAAACGATCGGCGCGAGACAAATCGGAGTACTCCATGTCGAAACTGCGAAAGGCCGGATCGAAGTGGCCTTGCAACGATGGGACCAGCGTAAAGCACGGTTCATTCGTGGTCGCTCCGTTGTTGACGAATTCGCCGTAGCTCCGATAACTCACGCCGGCCTGGCGCGCGCGATCCCAAATATACCCGCCCGCCGGCTCTGCGATCTTGAACCGGCCTTCGCTGGGATAAGTGTACTTTCCACTCTTATTATGGCCGTAACTCATGGGCCACATCTTTTCGACGAAGTCGGTCGCATAGGCGCCCACGGACCATTCGTGGCCGTCAGCGCTGACTTCGCTCTCGACATAAAAATTATCCAGCAAGACAAATTCGCGGGCCAGCTTGTGGTGGTTGGGCGTGATGGCTTCGGGGAACAGGCACAGGCTCGGATCTCCGTTACCCTGCGGCATATCACCGAGGACCTGGTCGTAAGTCCGATTCTCTTTGATGATGTAAATGCAGTACCGAATCGGACTGGCCTGGCCGAGCCGGACGGGAATTGGATGGCCCTTGTCCCGCGTCACGCGGTCGGCGGGCGGACGGGGTGGCGAGCAGCGCAGGCAGCGCTCCGTGTATTCGCGCATGCGTTCGTCGAATTTATCCGCGCCGGGAAGATCGATCACGCTGATGGTGCCTTGAAACAGGCCGCCAATGTACTCCTGGACCGAGGCCGGCGGTTCGCGGCCGGGCTGAGGCCCGTATCGGTTTGCTTTCGAGATCACGCCTTTTCCGTTTGCCACGAGCAATCGGCGTCCGTCCGGCGTCAATCGCACGGAAGTGGGATACCAACCCACGGGAATGAAACCCAGCGAACGGCTTTTCCCCGGCGTAGCGACATCGAAGACAGCGACCGCATTGATGTTAGCATTCGCCACGAAGAGTCGCGATTCGTCCGGCGAAAGCGCCAGGCTGTTGGGAGTCGATCCAGGAGGTGACGCCGGATCAAGAGCCGCCGTGAGTTTCTCGATGGTTCGACCGCTTTCGGTGTCGATGACGCTGACGGTGTTGCGATTGGCATTCGCGACGAAGAGGTGGCGTCCCGATCGGCTCAGAATCATTTCATTCGGATGTTCCTCAGTCGGCCATCGGGTCATCAATTGATCGGTTTTGAGATCGATAACCTGGACGGCGGACTGCGCCCAGAGGCTGACGTAGAGGCGTTGCCGCGCTTCATCCACGACGCACGCATACGGATAGGGAGCGCGCTCATTCAGCACCTCGAGCAACGCACGGGCGCGCTTGGTGACGGCATCGTTATCCACATCGCGCAACGGATCCTGCTCTTGGACTGCCGGGACCAAGCCCGAATCCGCCAACGCGATGTCGCCCAAGGTGCGTTGCGCTTCGAGATCGACCTTGCTCACCGACTGCGCCAGCAAATTGACGGCCCAGAGTCGTTTTCCATTCTGATCGATCGCCAACCCCGCCGGGACGCCACGCTCTCGAACGTCCCGGAGCGCGATGGTTCGATGCCCAAAGAGATGGCCGGCGCGAAAATCGAAGACGTGGATCGCTTCGAGGCCGGCACCGCTGGCGTACAGGTGTTCTCCGTTCCGCGAAAAGACGATCCCATAAAACGACTCGTCCAAATTTGCCCGAGAGACGATCTTGAGCGTCTTCAAGTCCAGGACCGCAATCTCATGAGGTCCATAACCACAGTGCAACACCGCCGCGTACTGGCCGTCGGGGTGGACCACAATCTGAACCGGGAAATCTCCGACGACAATCTGGCGCCCCACAGGATTCAACGACCATTGGTTGGGAAGCAGCACCGAGCCGTCGGCCCGGGGACCAGGGAATACGCCCGCGCTCGAACGCTCCGCCGGTGTCG
>CAMAWP010000026.1 GCA_945861765.1 Akkermansia muciniphila
CCAGGGTTTCCAGAAAACGCCGATGATCCTCCTCATCCCTGAAAATCGGCTCCCGCCGATCTCCCCGGTTCATGACGTGATAAATCGCGCCAGGATATTGCACTCTGAGTTTGCGCGCCATGAGGCCCATCCTTTCGCCCGAAAGGGCAAGCCTCAACTCGACATTCTACAATAGCCGGGACTGACACCTGCCTGGATAAACTCATCAAGAAACTGACCAAGCCGGATGTTGAACTACATTTTGTTTATTTTTCCGCTACCACACTTTTGTCCTAGGCAAATTCCGCGCTTCAGTGTAGTAGATCGCGCCGAATGCACAGCGATTCAGCAACAGTTCGATTGATCTATCTCAGACTCCTTCCTTCCATGAAACAATTCCTTCTCTTTCTTTTGCTTTGCTCCGCGCCTCTGGTTCAGCCAAGAGCCAACGTTGGGGCCGCTTCTTCAGATCTCGATCAGTTCGTGGAGAAATGGCTGACGGACAACAAAGCTTCCGGCGTCAGTGTGGGTTTGATCAAAGACGGACGACTCGCCTTCGCCAAGGGCTACGGATTGGCGAACCGCCAGACGAAATTAGTTCCCACGGGCGACACAGTTTGGTCGATGGCTTCATGCTCAAAGCCGACGGTCGGAATCGCGGCGCTTAAACTGGTTGACCAAGGCAAACTGGACCTGGACAAGGACGTCGGCGATTACCTCGGCTTTACGCTCCGCAATCCCAATTTCCCGGATGAAAAGATCACGATGCGCCAACTGCTGGGGCACGCGTCCAGTATTATGGCGGACCCCAGCCAGGACAACGATCTTGGCTTTGCATTCGACCCGCCACAACAGCTTGAGAAAGATGTCCGGGACTGGCTGTTGGTCGGCGGCGCGCAGTTTGCCAACGGCGCGTACTGGGATGCGTCCGCCAAGCCCGGCGCGAAGTACGCTTACTCGAACGTGGGTTCGACCGTGGCCGGCCTTGTGGTTGAGAAGGCTTCGGGCCAGTTGTTCAACGAATTCTGCAATCAACACATCTTCGCTCCCTTGGGGCTCGCGGCCACGCGCTGGTTCTTTCGTGAGCTACCCGATCCGGCAAAAGTCGCGATCCCGTACGATGAATCCTTTCAGCCGTACGGTCACTATGGATTCGCAAAATATCCGAGCGGGCAGCTCCGGAGCAGCGTGGCCGATTTCTCCAAGCTCCTGCTCCTGCTCATGAATCAAGGGGAGCTTGGCGGCCAGCGGATTCTCTCCACTGCGTCCGTTGCAGAGATGCAACGCGTTCAATTCCCGGCGCTAGACCCTGAAGGCGGACTGTTCCTGGGAGTCGGAGCGTCCGGCGGCGGCGTACCACAGTTCTATCACCAAGGTGCCGAATCAGGGGTTGGCACTTACTTCCTGTATCAGGCGAACAAAATCGGAGCTCTGTTCATGAGCAATGGGTCGCTGAAGAGCGCCGGCTACGACACATTGATGAAGCGGTTGCTTGACGAGATCCCCAAGCTGCAGGCCCCAGCTCCTCCGACCATCACGGCCCAGCCTCTGAGCCAAACCGTTGCGGTTGGCGCCACCGTGAAGTTCACGGTCCAGGCGCTGGCCGATCCTCCGGTGACGGTGCAATGGAAATTCAACGATGCCGCTTTGGCCGACAGCGCCACGATCTCCGGCGCCAAAACGCCGACTCTCACGCTGACTGCCGTCGCCGCGGCACAAGCCGGGAATTACACGGTCACGATTACCGACCCGGATGGTTCGACGACGAGCGCGGCGGCCGTCCTTATGGTAGAGTCTCCGATCGCGGTTACTGTTCCCGCGATCACGGATCAATCCAAAGGCCAGACGATCGCGACAGGCGCGAGCATCACATTGTTCGTGAAGGCTTCCGGGGATGCTCCTTTGAGCTATCAATGGAAGCTCAACAGTGCCGACATTTCGGGAGCGACTTCCGCGACGTTGACCTTGAACAACGCTCAGGCATCAAACGCGGGCAGTTACACCGTCGTCGTGACAAATCCCGCGGGCTCCATCACCAGCGAACCGGTTATCATCACCGTCACTGCCCCCCCGCCGCCTCCACCGCCGCAGACCGGCCTGCTCGTTGACAACGGCTTTCGCCCCACCAGTGACGGGTTCAAGTTCGAGAATTATGGCAAAGCGGAGGGACGGATCGACCTCACGCCTGCCGAACTGCAGCGCATGTTCGGAGATCGGGTTTTTGCCACGGCGAATGGAGCGGAAAAGATTCTCACTCCCGCCGCGCAGAAATGGATGGAAGAAACCAGCAAGTCGATGAATGGCGGGCATTGTGAGGGGATGGCGGTGGTGTCCTTGTTGATTTACGCCAGGAACCTGGACTCGCCCAAATTCGGAGCCGCTCGCACTGTGGATTTGGATCTGGACGGGAATCCATCGCTACAGCGCGAAATCGCTTATTGGTGGGCCACGCAAGTGGTCGATCCCACGCGCAGCACGGAAATTTTTGGGACCCCAACGGAGGTCCTGGACCGCTTGATCGAAGCATTGAAGCCGGGCGTCAAGGAGACTTATACCGTCGGGGTGAGGCAGGAGGGCAAAGGCGGCCACGCCGTGACCCCTTACGCTGTGGAAGACAAGGGCGGCGGTATCATGGACGTCCTGGTGTATGACAACAATCATCCGAACAAGGAACGGCGATTGACGGTCGATCGCAACAAGAACACGTGGCAGTTCAGTCTCTCGACCAACCCGGCCGAACCCGAAAGCATCTGGGCCGGAGACGCGACCACGCGCAGCTTTTCTTTGTCCCCGAGTTCGCCCCGACTGCAGACGCAAGTCGCTCCGTTCTTGGAGGAGTCGGCGCAGGCCGTCGGCCTGAATGGGCTCAATGCGCGTCCGGTGTTCAATGAAATCTGGGTGGATGGCAATGGAGTGAAAATCCTGATCTCCGATCCGCAGGGCAAACGCTACGGGTATGAAGGAGGCAAGTTCTATCGGGAAATTGCCGGAGTCACTCACCGTATGCTCAAGGGTGGCGATGAACTGTGGAAGGACAGCCCGTCGCCAACTTATTACGTGCCGGTTGGCCTGGCTTTCACGCTCACGCTGGATGGGAGCGCGGTCCAAAAGGAAACCGACACTGCTGTGACGATGATCGGCCCCGGCTACGACCTGTCCATCGAAGAGATTCACCTCGATCCGAACCAGAAGGACACGATCGTCTTTTCGCCGGACGGCAAAGCAATTTCGTACAAGACCAGCTCGAACGAATCGCCCGAGATCAGCCTCGGATTTGAAACCCCCGGAGCGGATTACGACTTCACAGTGAAAGGCGTGGACATCGAAGCCGGTTCAACTTTGACCATCCGGCTCGACAAGACCAAGAACACGTTAAGCATCAGCACGGCAGGGAATGTGCAGGACGGAACGTACGCCTTGAGCATGGGGCGCCTGGACAAAGACAATGCTCAATACTTCGATCACGACGGGATTGAACTCCGTCCGAACGACACAGCGACTTTGGACTTCGGCAAGTGGGCGGGCAACAAGGCGACGATGCCGTTGATGATTGATCGCGACAGCAACGGCACTTTCGATGAAACGATCCAATTGACCGACGAGGAGAAAGTTGTCGTTGTTGCGGCAAAGCTGAGCGCTCAGGCGGTGGCCGGAGGCAAGATCAAGGTTTCGTGGCCGACATCAGCGACCGACTTCATCCTGGAGGCCAACAGCACGGTGTCCTCGACTGGGTGGACTGCCGTGCCGGCGAATCAGCTATCCACAGAAGGTGCCAACAAAGTCTTCACCGAAAATGGCAGCAGCACCACGCGCTTCTATCGCTTGCGGAAGAATTAGAGCTACGGTCCGACGCTTCGATCGTGGCGCGAGAAGTATGATGCGCGGGAGTGATTTCGCGCCGCGATGTTCCCGCTCTGCTTCGGATCAGGCAGGATGATGCATGCATCTCGATCGGAAACATAGACGGGTCGGTTTCTGCAATTTACTCTCCCCCGTGACCCAGACAATCGGGTGATGTGTTCACGCTTTCCTTCATTACCTGGGAAAGCGCGAACCAGCACTTGATGATCCGCATGGGGATCTGCCGACGGCAGTATTTTCGCCTGCCCAGAACTCTCGTAACTCTAGGTGTTGATGAGGCCTGCTCAATCTCCGGCTGTGGTTGGCCGAATGGTTCTTGTTGGCGTTGCGGCAAGTTCGCCACGCCTGGGATTGCGAGATCTTCCCGGCTTGCCGGTTGGGCGCCGTTTTTCACTTACGCCGAGGTTTTCCACCCATTAACATATTTCGTGTGACCGCGCGCTTCCATCAGGCTCTGATCTGATGGAAGCGCGCGGTCACACGAAATATGAGCCTCGCTACCTCGGCTGCTACGAAAGCACGGAATCTCCAAACAGGCTCTTCGGTGAATTGCCTTGTGCGGGCGAAATGGTGTGGTGTTCCCACACCTGCCAGTTAGTTTCCCATTCAACGACGTTCGCTGGCGCGAATCGCAGTCCCGAGCCCGCCACGAGTTAGTTGACCAACACGAATCACGGCTTCGACTTGATGGCTGACGGCACGGAGTTGGTGGGCGAGGGCATCGCGGCGGGCGGACGATTGGTGCCGTCGGCGCTTGGAGGCGCGGGCAAATTGAGCTTCGTGCGGAGTTGATTGGCGAGCTGAGTTTCAAGTCCGTTCTCTGGATCGAGGAGCCGGTCGCGAATTTCTCGTTTGATACGTTCCAAGGGCGGCAGGCCGACGCGCTTTTCGGACATCGCGCCGATCTCGTTTTCATAACGGATCCAAATCCGTTGGGCAAAGCGCTCGTAGCTGACAGCCAGGTCCTCTTCACCAATCGCCAAGTTGACGTACGCGCTGGTGAGCAACCCTTCGAGAATGGCTTTGACTCTGTCTGGGCTGGTCTCGCCCACGTCCTCGGTCACCCGTTCCAAGGCGTATTCATCCAGGGTCTGGTTCTCCGGGATTGATCTTGGATATTTTTCGCGCAGGTACTTAAACCATTCATTGGCTTGAGAGATGCGGTTGTAAGTGTAGAGAAAATAGACGGCCGTTTTCAGAAAATTTCTGTGCGCGGTGGACAGGTGCTCGCGCTTATCGGGCTCCTGATCCATCATCTCCTCGTACGCCTTGCTGGTCTGCCGAAGGATTTCGAGATTCGGCGCATAGGTGAATTCCTTCTCAGCCTTGTTTGGAAAAATCAGCCGCCCGCGATGGAATGCCAGTTGCATCGATTGAAAAATGACCCGACGCAACGTGATCAAGTCATCCTTCTTGAGCTCAATAGTTTTGGTTTTCTCCAGGCCGACCACAGCCCAGTAGATCGCGTGAGTCTCTGGCAATCGCCACTCGAGAGGGCCATAACGATCATCGACTTCCTTCATCCATTGCGGATCCATCTTATATTTCTCGCGCAACAAACGGACCCTTCGCTTCGCATCCTCGGATTGTGGATTGAATAGCTCCGCAAAGTTTGGTCGGCCGTTGACCAGAACCTGGGTCATTTCCTCGGCCCAGACGTATTTGTAATAATTGTGGGCGTCGTCAAGGTTCGCGCCCAGCTTATGTTGGAAGTGCCAGGCCAATTCCCGGTAAAGGAGCGGCTCATTGGGATTAAACCGCAGCCCCTCATCCCTCAACAATTCGATGCCGCGGAGCACCCAAGGCCAGCGGTCGCGCGGATCGTTGAATTTGATCGAGATGTTGTACGACATGTTCCAGGCCAGATGGACCCAGACCGTTGCGAAGTGGGGTTGCAGCTTCGTGATCCAATCGGCCAATTGCACCATCTCGAAGTATTTGTCCTGCTCCTGCAAATCGCCGAGGCGAACCCACAAGGCATTGGCGATTAACCCGCGAAAGCCGCCTAGCGCGACGGTTGTGAAGGCGAGGACGGGCGGCGCGTTGTCCAAAGGCTCGATGCGCGTCAACCCCATCTTTTCACGTTGCTTGTTCAAGTGCCGCTGCGTGAAAAAAACCGAACTGAGCAACGCCATCGCCAGACCCACGAGCATTGGTTTGTAGAACCTGGTGAAGAGAGGGTTCATGGCAGCGATTTGAAACTCGGACATCGAACGTCCCACATCGAACAGCCCGCGTCCTCCGCTAGCTCATCGAGGGGCGACGTAAAGTTCGGTGTGCAGTTCAAGGTTTCAGTCCTCCTAGTGATTGGTCTGGGCGGAAGCCAACTCACGTCTCGTAAAAACAGCCATCCCAATCGCACTCAGAATCCCGCTCAGCACGAGGCAGATCTCCACGAAAGCCAGGCTGAGTTGACCCCACGTAATGCTTCGTCCCGTGCTGAGAGAATCGATGGGTGAAAACCCTTGCACCATATTAATCAGCTTTTGCAGCACGCGAAAGATCGGCAGAGCCACGTAATCGAGCAAGGCCGGTTTATCCGCAAAGCCTGTTTCATGATTCACTTCAAAGACTGTCCCTTGTTCAAGAACGAGCGACACCGTTCCGCTGGAGAGCCCGACGACCAGAACGCCCAACGAAAAAAATGCCGCGACTGGAAACGACAGGAAGCTGGCCGCAGCCAAGCCCAAAGCGGCCAGCAAGGCCAGCCAAAAGAAAATGATGCTCACCCCACGAATGTAATTGAGGCCAAAGCTGCTCTCGCGATAAAGCACTTCCATTCCATCCTCGACAGGGAAGAGCATTGCCGTCTCGTTGCGATTAATGAAATTGATCGTGAGGATGCCGGTTGGGCTGAGCAAGCTCGACGGAACCGCGAATTCATGGAATGTCTCGGCAGCAAGGCTCATGTTGGTGGTGTAGAGCAAAGGTGAAGTAAACTCGCCGACTCTCCACTCACCCAAATAGGTTCTCGAGGGTGTGGCTTGGGCCACATTAAACCTGACTCGAAAATACAGCGGTTGATCGCGCAAGGAATCCTTGGCTTGGCCGAGATCGATCTTCCACTCGCGCCGATGGTCTGGAGGGACAATCTGTGAGCCAGCCTTCAACTGCTCGCGAATCTGCTTTCGCATAAAAGCAAGATCCGTGACTGCGATCGGGTTGGCCTTCTTTCTCCGATTCAACTCATCCTCCACCACCGCCCCAAGATCTGGAATGGGCTCTTTGGCTGAACCTCGCGCCACCAGCACTTCATTTCGCAAGATCGACTGTTGTTCTGGTGGTAAATTCCGAGCCCGCCATTGCATCAGGAAGAAGACGGCTCCGGCAGAGAGAGTGAGGAGAAAAGCATCGAGAACCAGAACACCGAGCCACTTGCCAAGCCAGATTTGCCAGCGCGCCACGGGTTTCACCGCCACCATCTGAATCTGGGCTTCCTCCACATCCCGCGCCAGGGTGCCGCAAGACAGCCATAAGGTGGCAAAACCGAGCAGAGCAGTGATCAAGGTTAAGGTGTAGGTCAACAGAATCTGAGTGAAGCCACGGGCCGTTCCGTCATCCTTGATGATGAGCGGCAGAATGATCACTCCACCCAAAAGAATCATCGATAGGACTGCGACTAACCGGAAACGAAAGGCCGCTTTTAAAGTCAGCCATGCGATGGCAAGAATGCGTTGCATGAATCTGATAAATTACGGTTTACCGCGCGGCTTTCCCGTGAGCGATGACAATTTCTCGTTCGCCTTTTCCAAATCCGCAGCCTTTTCCGGTTTGGTTACCGACGCCGGGGTCGGCACCGAGGCTTCACGCAGCTTCGTCAGATCTCCGAGCTTTTTGTGGTCCACACTTCCTGTCGGATCGGACTGGGCCACCTCGACGAGCGGACGAGCCTCGGCTGCCGGCAAGGCTAGGCGATCAAGGATTTTGTCCGTCTGAACCGCCGCCGACGCGTCGGCATCTCCGCGCAGATAAGCCGCAACACGGTTCCCGGAGGTCGCTCCCGATGTTTCCGCCTCGGTCTGCTTGGCCTTTTGCACAACACCCAAGAAATAGCTTTCGAGGTTTTGGGTGGGCGTATCGATGCGAACCTTGTCATCCGCCACGTCCTTCCGGATAATCTCGAGAACGCGCTCGACGGTCTGGCGAGGAAGCAGTGGCGTGGTAATGCGCATGGCATCCGGCTTGGCCAAAAGTTCCTTCAACGTTCCCATGGCTTGCACTTTGCCGCCGTAATAAATCACGACCCGGTCGCAAACATCCTCCACGTCCGCCAAAAGATGACTGCTCAAGATAACAGTCTTGCCCCGGCGCGCCAGAGCCAGGATCAAGTCCTTCACCTCGCGGCAACCAATGGGATCGAGCCCAGCCGTCGGCTCATCCAGGATCACGAGGTCCGGATCATTGATCAATGCCTGAGCCAGACCAATGCGGCGCTGCATCCCTTTCGAAAATTCACCGACTTGGCGGCGGCGCGTTTTGTCGAGTCCTACCATCGTCAGGAGTTGTTCAGCGCGCTCCTGCCGCTCCTTGGCAGGCAGGGCAAACAAGTTGCCGAAAAAATCCAACGTCTCGTTCGAGTTGAGATAGCGATAAAGGTAGGATTCCTCAGGCAAATAACCGATTCGCGACTTGGTGGCGACGTGGCGCGGCGAATGGCGGAAGACTTCAATATGCCCCTTCGTGGGATAGAGCAGCCCGAGCAGCATTTTGACCGTGGTCGATTTTCCAGAACCGTTCGGCCCGAGGAGCCCAAAGACCTCGCCTCGACGAACCTCAAAATCGACATTATCGACCGCTCGCGCTTTTGGCCGTCCCCAAAAATCTTTGAAGACTTTCGTCAGCCCGCGGACTGCGACAACGATTTCATCGGATTGCGGGCTGGCGGTTTTAGTTTGCGGCGTCTCGATAGCGGTAAGAGTCATACCGGTTCCTCTTTAAGCCAGCTCTGGAGTCAGCCGGGCAGCCGGACTTGGTTTTTGGCCTTGACCAGGCTCCTGCGGCTCTGACGGGGCGGTTTGTAAAGGTTCCAAATCTTCGCCATAGCGAACGAGGCGAGCGCTATTGAACACCACAATCAAAGAGCCGACGTTGTGGAGGATGGCCGCCACGATGGGATGAATATAACCGAAGGCAGCCGCAACCAAACCACCCACGATGAAGAAAACACCCACAAGAAAGTTTTGATTGATGACTGAGCGAGTGCTGCGTGACAAACGAATGAGGAAGGGCAACCGCCTTAGATCGTTATTCATTAGGGCGATGGTGGCACTGTGAATGGCGACTTCGCTTCCCGCAACGCCCATGGCAATGCCGATGTCGCCCGCCGCCAGAGCAGGGGCGTCGTTGACGCCATCCCCGACGACAGCAACGCGATAGCCGCGCGCTTTCATCTGTCGAACAAATTCCACTTTGTTTTGAGGCAAGCATTCGGCCACCACTTCTTCGCAGCCGATCTCGCGTGCTACTCGCGCGGCCACCGGCTGACGATCACCCGTAACCATGGCAATACGCCGTATGCCCGTTTGCATCAGCAAAGCCAGTGATTCGCGAGCTTCGGCGCGTGTCTCATCTTGGAGCCCGACCCATCCGATGCAATGGCCCTGGCGCGCGGCGAAGATCAGGCTGAATCCCTCGGTTTCGTTCAGGTCAACAGACTTTGTGAAATCGTCTTTGACGCCGTTGTCCCGGAGCCATTGGGCGCGGCCCACGAGAACATCATGGCCATCGATTTTGGCTTTGACGCCGCGGCCAGCAGTTTCGACAAAATCTTTCGGCTCAGAGAGAGGCACCCCGGCCTGTTCGGCAAGCGCGGCCAGCGCTTTCGCGGTGGGATGATTGCTGTATTTCTCCGCTGATCCTGCGATGCGTAGCAATTCGGCGGGCGTGGTCTGGCCCAAGGGCGCCAAGCGACTGACCGTCAGTTTGCCAGTGGTCAATGTGCCGGTCTTGTCAAAAATGAAGGCGTTGATTCGCGCCGCCGCTTCGATATCCCCGACGTTCTTGATTAAGATCCCCAAACGCGCCGCCGCGGAGAGAGCGGCAACCATCGCGGTGGGTGTCGCTAAAATAAACGCACAAGGACACGCCACGATCAGCACGGCGATGACGTTGTTGAGGTTCTGAGTGAAAGCCCAAACCAGCGCGCCGATGACGAGAACGAACGGTGTGTAATAGACCATGTACTGATCCACGATCCGCATGATGGGAAGCTTGGTTTTTTCGGCAGCCAGAATCAACTCCCGCACCCGGCCCAAGGTCGTGTCTTGCCCCGCCCGGCTAACCCGGATCTCCAGCACTCCCGTCAGATTTTGAGTGCCTGCAAAGACATCGTCACCCGGCTTCTTATCGACCGGCAGCGATTCGCCGGTGATGTTGGCTTGGTTAAAGGAGCCTTGCCCGTTCGTGATCACTCCATCAGCCGCGACGTTGTCGCCAGGGCGAACCCGAATGACATCGCCCACAGCTAAATCCTTGGCGGAGACCTCCTCTTCTCCCTTGCCGGTCAAACGGCGCGCTTTGGTAGGAGTCAGCTTGATCAACGATTCAATGGAGGCCCTGGCACCAGCGGCTGTTCGGGTTTCAATGATCTCACCCAGGAGCATGAAGAAAGCAACCAAGCCCGCGCTCTCGTACTGGCCCGAGGCGAAGGCGGCGAGCACGGCGATGCCGACCAATTCGTTGATGCTCAAAATTCCCCGGCGGATGTCTTTGATAGAAGTCCACACGATCGGATAACCTAGAATGATCGCCCCGATCATGGCGCTGAAATGGGCGACCATCGAGTCTCTGTTGCTTCCCTTGTCAAAGAACCAATCCACGATGAAAGCGTTGATGATGAAGATAAGCCCGACCAACGTCTGTGGCAGCCGGACAGGCGTGTGCTCGTGGTCGCAAGTTGGACACGAGGCATCGGATTCGTGGTTGTGATCATGGTCGTGGTCATGATCGCGGTCGTGTTTTTCCCGGCTCAACAGTGAAGTTACTTGCATAGGCTTTTACAATTTGAAATTCAGATGACGCTCATTTCGATAATCAATGACTCCGTTCGTACCAACCGACGTCACAAGGCTTTAATATGGCTCCGAGATGAAAGCGAAGTGAGCCTGCTCGCGTCGGCTTCCACGCTTACCGGATATCTCGCTCTGTTGCGGCTATGGTTTCGCCGACGGCTTTTGTGGTTCACGGCTTAATTGTAATCTCAGTTCGCGGGCTTTGCCATCCTTGCCAGGCGGCAGATAAATTTTCTCGATGGTGCTATTGGTTAAAACTCGGTGCAGCGTTTCCGTCCGCAAACGGCTGGCAAACAACTGACGATTCGCGCGGTAATAAGGCAACTGGTTCGTAAAATATTTTGCCTCGGCCGCCACAGCTTCGACGAGTCGGGCGCGGTCGGACAAGCCTGTGTTGATCACTGCGTTGGACTCGCCTTGCGCGGTATTCAGGATGCGATTGGCATAGGCCTGGGCCATTTCGTTGGTTTGCCGACGTTCCACGTCGGCCGCTAGGACGGCTTCGAAAGCAGGGGTCACATAGCGCGGCGCAATCGCGTTCAGCTCCACTTGCTCGACAGTAATTCCAAGCCCTTGTTGATCCACCGATTGTTGGACGCGCGCGGAAATCTTTTCCTTAAAACGAAGTTTCTCCGAAGTGAGTGCTTGATCCACTGTGAACCGCGATGACGCATGGAACAGAGCGTTGTTCAAGGCGTTCTGCACCAGAGCCGGGGCGTTGACGAAATCCAGGGCATAGTTCAGCGGCTTGTTAATCCGATAACGCAATGTCGCCCGCACGTGAATGATGTTGCCATCTGCCGTCAGCGTATATCCGTCAGCGGCGGGATTCAGGGTAGAGCCCGGGGGCGCCTCGCTGTTTGAGACCTCGAGCTCGGGAGTCGTGGCGTACCATCCGGTCGTGGAACGAACGGTTTGAAACTCGCTATAGGGGATGCGGACAGCTTCGTCGATCGGATACGGGAATTTCCAGTGCGCGCCCGGGCCTAACAACTGCTGATCTCCAGCGCCGAGGGGACGGCCAAAACGCAGGATAATCGCGCGCTCGTGAGAGGAGACAGTGAAAAACCCTGACGCAAAGAAAACCACCACAAGAATAGCCATGATGATTTTGACGATGACAAAGCTGCTTCGGAGCGCTTCCGAAAGGGCCGCTGCGCCGGCATCTTCGACAGGTCCTGGTGACGGCGAGGCGATCGGCCCTTTCGCCTGATCCCGGCGAGGCGGAGAATGATCGTGATCGTGCGAATCGTTCATGAGAGGATCACTTTGGTCTGCCGCCCAGCGTTGGGGCAGGCGGGGTCGAAGTCGGCTGCTGGTTAAACAAGTTGTATGGCGGCGTACGCTCGTCCAAAATCAAAGTGGACTTGTCCTTGAGCGTTTCCTCCAGCGTTCTGAGCTGCATCAGAAAGATCGCCAACTCCGGATTCTGCTCCAGAATCGCGTAGGACTTGGTTGCCTCTGCGTCAGCTTCACCCTGGATGGCGGTAGCTTTCGCGCGAGCTGTGGCCAGCATCTTCTCGCGGTCACGATCCGCCGCGCTTCGAATGTCCATCGCCTTGGCTTCGCCTTCAGCCTTGATTCGCTCGACTTCCCGCTGGCGTTCGGCTTGCATACGGGTGAAAACCTTTTCCGTAACGCTCTCGGGCAATCCAAGCTTTTTGATCCCAACAAATTTGATAGCAATCCCATATTTCGATTCGGCTATCGACTGGATGGCGCGAAGCACCTCGGCTTCCACATCCACGACCTTCAATTCTTTTTCGTCGGTGGAAACGAAGTGGGAAAATGGGTGCTTGCCAACGATTTCATTCTTCCCGCTTTCAATGAGACCTGCCAGCGCGGGTTCGGCTTCTTTCGGCGTGCCGCCGGGAAAACTATTGAAAAAGGCCTTCGGGTCGCTGATCGTCCATCCGACATACAGCATGACCAACAAGGGATAGTTGTCCACAGTCAGCGTCTGCTCGAACCGGCCTTCGAAATTGTGAATCCGTTTATCGAACTTGTAAACCTTCTGGATCGGACGCGGCCATTTCCACTTCAGCCCGGGTTGGTCAATATAGTAGCTCGTTGGCCGGTCGAACGTCGTGACGACGGCTACCTCAGTCTGGCGGACCTGAAATGTAAACAGCAGTACCACGAAGATCAGGACCAGCAGAGCGCCGATGATAATGGTTAGGGTATTTCGTTTCATAAGTTCAAATTCAAATTACCTTCTCGAAGTCGGCGCCGCGATATCCAGCAAGTCAGGCCGGATCTTGTCTTCTAAATTCAGCAGAATCACATCCTGAGTGTTCGTCACGGCGAGAATATACTTCCTTGAGTTGGTGGCGCCGCGTTCAAAAGCTTGCAGGTAAGCGCGCTGGGAGAAAACGTCTGGAGAAGCTTTGGATGCGGCGATCTGATTGGTGAATTGTGCGGACCTTGCTTGAGCTTCAGTTACTTTCCGGTGCGCATAAGCCTCCGCCTCGCGGAGTCTTCTCAAGCCCTCGGCCTGCGCCAGGTTGGTCGTTTTCGCGGCGTATCCTTCGGCGATCCGAAGCGCGGCCTCAACGTCTTGGCGGGCACCATTCACTTCTTCGAATTTCTTTGCCACCTTGACCGGCGGATGGATGTCTTGCAGCCCGACGAAGATAATCTCCACTCCAAGATCGAGTTCGTTCGCGCGATCTTGAACACGCTTCTGCAAATCCTTGGATGCCTTGGCTCGCCCGCTCGACATGATTTCAAACAAATCGACGCCGACCAGGTAGCGGATGACTTCGCGCGTGGCAATTTTCTCCAGCAGATTGCTCCCTTCGGTATGATTGTAATACCAGGCTCCCAAATTGCTGATCCGGTATTGGACGGGGATGCTGGCGGTCAGCAGATCGACCGGAGCGCCTCGTTCGGCTGGCGCATTGGTGGCGAGCGAGGCGAGTGGCCCTCGGCTGGCGACGAGTAAGTTAAACTCTGTCTTGTAGTGCGGAACAGTCCAAACGACGGTGGTCTCCTTCTCTTTCTCCGGATCAGGGACAAAGCCGATATTAAAGGTCTGAATTTCTCGGGTGCGCTGCCGATAGACTTGGTCCATGGGCCAAGGCAGTTTAAAATGGAGTCCTGGTTCGAGAACAGCTCGGTCAGTGAGCCGCCGGCCAAAACGTTCCAGCAGACCTTGCTCACCTGGACTGATGAACACGATGGTCGTGGAGAACCACAGCACCGCTAGCTGGAGCAAGACAAGCCACGCGAGGGCCTTCTCCAGAAACCGGTAGAACCAAGTGTCGGACACTTTAAAACCGAACTGGTAATCGAGCGCCTGAGCGGCCGTGGTGACCAAACCTTCGGGTTGAGCGAGCAGACCGACCAGCCGACTCTCGTACAGTGGACGGCTCACTTTTCCTTTTACCCGAGGCCGGTAGAGTTCGAGAACGAGGTTAATCAGGGTTTCGACTGCGGCTAACGCAACAACTCCGGCTAAGACCCTGGAGGCGTACAGATCAAAGTTCAAAAATCCCATCTGCACCGCAGCCAAGGACGCTGTCACGATGAAACAGATGTAGGCCCCTAAAAGAAGATAGCTCGCTCCCGGTCGCAGAAGCCGCGCGCTGGCATGCCGAGCCAGGCTCGATGAGTATTTGCCGAGCAGAAACAGAACCAGCGCAAACATACCGAACAAGGACATCGCGACCGCTGGCTGGTTGATCGGTAGGGGGGTCGCATCCTTCAACCACGTCCACAACCAATAGACTGCTCCCGCTTGGAACATGAAAAGGAGAACCGTGAAGCTTGAAACAAAGAAACGCTCGAACTGTTCGCGAGCGCGCTGAGCGGGAAACGCTTCTGCCTCGGTGGCATTAAAGAGGCTCGAGCTGCCCTTGGATTTGTTGAGTTCCTCGAACTCCATTTTCTCCAAACGCTCGGTTTCCTCCAATCGCATTTGAAAATAGCTGACGACGATGACCAGGAACCCGAGACTTAGAAAGACGAGTCCGGCTTGACCAGACAAAGTGCCGGCCTGAAAGCTCAAGAAAGCTGCGGCGATGCCGACCACGAGCAACACCAGCAAGTTTACCAATCCGATTTTTTTAATGTCTCGTTCCATGTTGAGCTTTAAGTCAATTCACGGTCCTCAAATAATAGCAATGCCATCGCCAGCGCCGCACCGAGGTAACCAAGGGCGTATCCAAACGCCCGGCCGACGTAACTCCAGGGAATCGTCTTTTTGTTCTCTAAGGCATCGGCGAGCCAGAAAAGCTGCCAGTTTGGGACCACCGTGTAAAGCACTGAAGCCCACAAAGCTCCTCCCAAACCGGCTTTGACCATCTGCTTTCGGTCTGCCTCGCCCACGTTCTCCCGCTCCTCGATATCGAGCTTCGCGTTTTTGTTTAAGTCGTACTTCTCCACGGTTTCCTTGAGCAGCTTGATTTGATCCGCGCTCCACTGTGGATTTTTCAGCTCTTCTTTGGTGCTAAAGTTATGCCAGGCAGGCTCAGCCCGCCTTCCGAATAGATAGTCGGACATGATTCCCAGGAGAAAGAACGCCGAGCAAATGGCAAGGGTTGGAATCATTTCCCAGCGTGTCGAACATGCCAAGGCCAATCCAGCCAGTATCCACAGCGCGAACAAAATCAGAATAGCGGCCGGAATCAGCCTCCAATCAACTCCCTTGGCAAATAGTTGCCAGTGCCCTTCTTTGTCCAAGAAATTGATGAAGAAAAAGGAGAACGTATTGAGCACCACGACAAAAAACACCGCGTCCGCCACAAACGGGCGGCGCAGAAAATAATTGGTCAATCCTCCAATCGCGTAGGCCATCACTAGAAACCCGGAAAACAGCGCCAACCCAAGAGTGTCAGTGCTGCCGTAAGCGTCAAAGGCCATGCGGCTGGCCAGCAGAGCGCTCAGAAGGTTGACATAGGTGAGAAGTGTCAGCGCCCCGGTGAGCCCCGCGTACTTCGCTAGGAGGAACTGAGCACGCCCAACGGGTTTAGCGAGCACCGCCAGCGCTGTGCCTGAACGAATCTCATGGGCGACCGAAGCCGCGGCACTCAACACAGCCCCAAACAAACCCGACAGTAACATCACCGCCAGCACGCTGTCTTTGACCAATTTCGGATCGTCTCCGAAACCGAAGTACGGAACACAGGCTAGGAAAACGCTAAAGCCAGAGGAGCAGGTCATCAGCAGCAGGAACACCGGCTGCCTCACCAATTCCATAAAAGCATTGCTCGCTATGGTCGCAAACTGTCGCATGATACCTTCAAAAAATCATAGATTACGAATCGATTGCCCGATTGCAAACGTGAATCGGGCTCTTTGCTCAGCTTAGTGTGGCGCGGAAAGTATCGGCAAACAAAAGTTTTGCAAACTGTGCGTCTAGCTGCACACCTGGCACAAGACCGCGCCGTTTGACCGCACAGGTTTAATAGGATCCTCCGTAGCCATCCCGATTTTAGGATCGGATCTGTCAAGATCCAGCGCTGATCGAAGCCGAAGAAAGGGTTCTCCGTTGTTTTGAGTGGAATCATTTCCGTGTCCGGACAGGAGAACTCACTCCCGAGGGGAGGGGCGTAGAGTTTGTAGAGATTGGACATTTTCCGGCCGTGTGCTGGTGTATCCGATGAGCTATTTCCGACTGACATCTCCCGGAGGGGAGATCCGAGACTAGCCCACCCTTTCAAGGGTGGGATTGCGTCGCCAATACCCAAAGTCCCGAAGGGACGGTTGAGCCATTCTCGGGCGATCCTTGGTCCTGAACAGACAGTGAGAATAGGAGCTGACGTCGGACATTGGGCGATTCGGCCGTCCCTGCGGGACTTATGCGATGGCTCATTCGAACCCAGCAGTGAACTGGTGGGCTATTTCTCGAATCTCCCTCCGGGAGACGAAGGCGGCCGATAGGTCCAAACTCCCGTCATCCCGGCGGGATGGAAAAATGGTCTTCATCCGCTGTGGAACTATCCGACTGAAAACAGCGAGAAGCGGAGGAATTTCCACGGTTCGAATCTCTAAGTTCCAAACAAATTCCAGATTCAATCTGGTGCCGATGCAACCCGCGCTGCTCGTTGCCGCATTGCTTCCGCAGAAAATCCAGAGCGACTTTGCTCTTGTCGAAACAGTGATATCGTGGCTCTTTTAACGCCAACAATTACGTGAAAATATCTCGCACTCAAAACGCTCGCTCAGCCTTTGCACGCAAGACAAAGCCAACTTCCGTTGCGGTGATCTATTTCATTTTGGCTGCGGAGGTCCTGAGCAACCGTGCTTGGTCGGCGGATTTCATTACGGAGCCAACTCCACAAACTGTATCACGATCGAGCTCTCAACCACCTCCCACTCCTCCCCCGACGCTTCATCGGGAAAGCGCGGCTACTGTTCGCAACGAGCCATCTCTGCTGAGCCAGGCCGTTCCAAGTGGATTGACTCTCTATTCGATTGGAAACCCAACTGACGAAGAGCAGCTTTACTTGGAATTCCTCAACCGAGCCCGATCCGATCCGCCAGCAGAGGGGCTTAGGTTTCAGGCCGCGACAGATCCAGATATTCTGCAAGATTTCAGATTCTTCGGAGTGAATCTGCCGCTCATGGCATCGCAGTTCGCGGTCATCAGTCCCGCCGCGCCCTTGTCTTTGAACTCGAATCTCACAGCCGCCGCGCGCTTGCACAGCAAGGACATGTTGGACAATCAATTTCAAGGACACGATGGCACCGATGGGAGTAGTTTGGGCGACCGTGCGACCGCGCAAAATTACGATTGGGCCACTTTGGGTGAAAATGTTTATTCCTACGCTCGATCGGTGACTCACGGGCATGCGGGATTCAATGTGGATTGGGGTGGCGATGCCAGCACCGGCGGCATGCAAAGTCCTCCCGGCCACCGAGTGAGCATTCACGATCCCAGCTTCCGTGAAGTCGGTATCGGCGTTGTCAACGGCACCAATGGCAGGGTGGGGCCGCAGCTCGTCACTCAAGATTTTGGTGTTCGGAGGAATTTGGATCCTTTGGTCACAGGCGTGGTTTACTACGATCTTAACGCCAACAATTTTTACGACATCGGAGAAGGCATCGAAGGCGTGACGGTCCTGGCAACGGGCTCGCAATTCTACTCGTTGACGCCCTCTTCCGGCGGCTACTCGGTTCCGGTTTCAGGGAACGGCGCGCACACAGTGACCTTTCGTGTGCCGGGGCTGCCGGAGGTTCAACGGGCCGTTATGGTGAAGAACAGCAGCAATGTTAAGATAGACTTCCTTCCGGCTTACGTTGCCCCCGTCATTTCGGGGCCGGATCGACCGACCGTCGCCCGAGACAATGCCTATGCCTTTACGGCCGTCGGCGGCGCCAAAAGTTATCAATGGAAACACAATAGACGAGTGCCTTTCACTGAAGCCGAAGGCGCGGAAGCCGGACTGGCCAAGATGAACGCGGTGACCTCGGCAGGATACGATGTGGTCACATCCACCGTAAAGGCATCGGGCAATAATTCGTTCCATTTGGCACATCCTTCCGCGAAAGAAGATCAATTCCTAACGCTCAATCGCATCTTCAAACCGGGCCCGGCATCTCAGTTATTGTTCGCCAGTCGGGTAGGATGGGCTACCAGCCAGCAGGTGGCCCGAACGCAAATCTCGGTTTCAGGAGTAGATAGTTGGCAGGATATCTGGAGCCAAGCCGGGACCGGAGGGCGTGGGGAAACGTTGTTCATCGAACAGTCCGTTTCATTGGCCCCGTTTGCAGGACAGGAAATCAGGCTTCGTTTCGTGTATGACTCCTTGGGTGGAAATTTTTTTCCGCAGACCGATCCCGACGTCGGCTTCTACATCGATGACATCGAAGTGACGGACGCGGAGGAATTGCTCGATGAGGTGATCGCTGATGTTCCGTCCGGCACCGCATTTGTTTTTATCCCGGGCGACCTCGCTGATTACTCGTTGAGTGTCCGAGCCAAAGTTGCTGATCGATTCTTGGCGTGGGGTCCCGAGAGGCAGATCAGGGCGCAAGCCGGTGGGGCTCCACAACTGAGTTTAAGAATTACAGCGATTCAAAGTCTGGTAGCTAATCGTGTGCAGATCGATTTCGAGGTCGCCAACTCCGCGACAGCCTCCTACGGGTTGGAAAGCTCTTCCAGCATCACAGGTCCATGGGCCGTGGAAAGCTCAGCCACGATCCAGCCGCTCGCGGCAGGAACCCAGTTTCGCGCTGTCGCCGCCGCAGGGACTTCGAGCGCGCGCTTTTATCGAGTCATCGCGAGATAGATCGCTCGACGGAGGTGGCTAGAATCGGTGGTTTCACCCTTACCGAGTTCATCGGTTCCGCTTCCCTCTCAAAAGGGATTTCACCTCGCTGCCAAATGCCGGGTCTTTCTTCCGCCATGCGCGCAAAGTGCCCGGAGTGGGTCCAATGGCCTTTGACGTTCCTTTCAACAACCAACCCCGACGCAGCTTGGCCAAGACAGCCATCTTGAGGCGGCGAACCCGTTCTTTACCCGCGGCTTTCAGCGCTGCATTGAACACAGCATCGGACCATTGCCATTGCCAAAATGTTCCCGAACTGACCCCGTGACGGTGTGCCGCCTCGGTGCCGTAGCAGCCTCTCCTCATCTCACGCAGAATCGCGGCCTTCAGACGCTTTCGTCGAGCCCGTCGTTCAGTTAGTGACGTTTTCATCTGTCTATTCCAACTCGTTTGAGCATGTCATTCACCGTGAACATGTCTGACAACAGCACTGAACCTTAGACCTCATGGCTTGGCAAAAGGTTAGAGCGGGTGCCTGATTTCAGTTGGAAGCGCCGGTTGCCTGCTTGCGCCGAACTATCCACAGGTTTGAGGGTGCGGGAGTGACCTGCGGCATTGATGAACAAGACACGAAAGCAAGCGCTCATGAACCAAGTTCTATCCGTTGCTTTGGATGTTCACAAGAAATCAATCGACGCAGCCAACACTTCTGAGAGCAGAAACGGTCAGCCAGCCTTCTCCTCGACGTAATCGATGCGGAACGTTTTATTGGTGACGAAAACGACCACGACGTCACCTTCCGCGCTCGCCCCATGCTCCATGACTTCACCCTCGGGAAACCAGACGAACGTTCCGGGGCCGAACGTGCCGTTATGTGTCACCAGATTTCCTTCGAGGACGTACATTCCGTGTCCACAAGGGTGAGTATGCTTGGGATTGATGACGCCGGCCGGATAGCGGACCAGCCGGATCAGTCCGCCGGTTTCCGGATCGGTATAGAGCTCTTTGCGGAAGAGTGCCCGTCCAATTCTCTCGTTGAATCGCTCCTCCCACGGCATGCGATGCGTGTCGATTACTATCAATTCATTTGTGTTCATAAATTTGCGCGGGTCGCCTAAGCCACCGACATCTTCTCGAAGCCTTCCTCGATAAACGTCGTGTTCTGAATTCGCGCCAGTTTGGCGTACAGCCCGTCCTGCGCCAACAATTCCTCGTGGCTCCCCTGCTCGACGATCTGGCCATGTCGCATGACGAGGATTTGATCGGCTCGGCGAATGGTGCTCAAGCGATGCGCAATGACAAAGCTGGTTCTGCCCGCCATGAGCCGTTCAAGGGCCTCTTGAATCAGTTTTTCCGTGGCGGTGTCCACACTCGCGGTCGCTTCGTCGAGGATGAGAATCGGCGCGTTCTTGAGAAGTGCGCGAGCAATGCTGACGCGCTGTTTCTCTCCCACGCTCAGTTTAACGCCGCGCTCTCCGACGTGCGAGTTGTAGCCCTCCGGCAAGCGGGTGATGAACTCATGACAATTCGCGGCGCGCGCCGCAGCGAGCAGTTCTTCTTCCGTGGCATCCAGCTTTCCGTAGAGGATGTTCTCGCGCACCGTGCCGTTAAACAGAAAGGCTTCCTGGCTCACGACACTGATCTGAGAACGCAACGATTCCAAAGTGACTCGACTGATATCCTGATGATCGATCGTGATGCGCCCAGCCGTTAATTCATAGAACGCTGGCAGTAAATTCACCAGGGTTGATTTCCCTGCCCCGGTCGGGCCAACCAGCGCGATCATTTCACCCGGCGAAGCGTGCAAGCTGATGTTTCTTAGTACAACTCTTTCCGGGGTGTAATTGAAGCCGACGTTCTCGTAAACAACATCACCGCGAACAGGGGTGCCCAGAAGTGATAAGTGTGATCCCGCCGGTGCCGGACGCTCCGTCGTGGCATCCAGAATGTCGAAGACGCGTTCCCCAGCCGCGCGAGCCGCTTGCAACATCTGATTCAACCCATGCAGACGGCCGACCGGCTCGTAAAAGAGTGCCAGGTAAAAAATAAACCCCACCAATTCACCCAAGGTCATCGCGCCCGCCAAGACCAGGCTTCCGCCAACCCATAAAACCAGGCCCGTGCCGAGCGCTGTCGCAAAACTCATCGCCGGTGAATACATGGCCCAAACTCGCATCACGCCGAGAGTGCTTTCTCGCAAATTATCGGCCCGCGCCGCGAAACGGGAGTCCTCGTGGACGTGTCGGCCAAACGCCTTGATTTGTCGGACGCCTTG
Organism: Akkermansia muciniphila; assembly: GCA_945861765.1. GTDB lineage: Bacteria > Verrucomicrobiota > Verrucomicrobiia > Limisphaerales > SIBE01 > SIBE01. Next base: position 21,339 of record CAMAWP010000026.1, read on the forward strand.
CAAGTTATCCATGAGCAACGCGTTCATGGCGCTCGCAGCTTGGCGTTGGGCGCGATAGCGTCGGTGCGCGGTCAGCGTGTACCAGAGAGCTCCGCCCGCCAGGAGGGGCAAGGGAACCAGAGCAACCCAAGCCAGTGTCGCGTTGGTGTAAAAGAGAATTGCGAGCACGCCAGCGATGCTCAGCACAGCGACGGTCCCTTGCTCGGTGCCATCGATTAAGACCCGCTCCACGGAGTTGACATCTTCGATCACGCGCGTCATGAGATCGCCCGAGGCGCGCTGGTCGAAATAATTGACCGGCAAACGTTGCAGCCGCGCGTACACTTCTCGGCGCATATCGTAAATCACATTTTGCTCGAAGGTATTGTTGATCCTGATGCGAAGGCTGTTGAACAAATCCCGCAAAAGAAACGCGCCGATCAGCGCGAGCATCGATGGCGCGAGCAGTTGGGTTTGCTTTCGGCCGATCACATCATCGATGACGAACTGTGTCAGTTTAGGGTAAGCAAAAGCGAACGCCAGCGACAGCACCGCGCAAGCAATCGTGCCGAACGCCATGAGCTTGTAGGGCCGCAGATAAACAGCCACTCGACGAATGACTTCCCAAGTCGTGCGAGATTTGGCGGCGAAAGTCGGGTCAGAGCTAACTGAGGGATGTGAATGATGAGACACGGTGCAAATTAGGAGTGAATATTCATTGAACGGAGTTTAGAAATTGTACCATGGCTGCGGCAAACGGTGCCAAATCTCTGGGCGTGCGACTGGAAATAAGATTGCCATCCACGACAACCGGCTCGTCCGACCAGACCGCGCCCGCGTTTTCCAAATCGTCCTTAATGCCGAGCGAACCAGTGGCGCGCTTGCCTGAAAGTATTTTCGCGGAAATCGGAATCCATCCGCCATGACAGATGAACGCAACCAGCTTTCCCTGGCCGAAAAACTCGCGAGTGAGGCTCAGAACTTTGGGGTCGCGCCTCAGTTTGTCCGGCATGAAGCCACCCGGAATGAGGAGCCCGCAAAAGTCATTGCTGTGCAGCTCGCTAATGAGGGCATCGGCCACGGCCGGATACCCGTGCTTGCCGACGTAAGATTTTACTGTCAGTGCGGCTAGACGCATGGAGTAACCATCCTCTTCGAGGCGAATCTTCGGATACCAGAGCTCGAGATCCTCGTAGAAATCGTCAACAAAAGTCAGTAAAGTTTTCCGCATCGGGCTACTGTAGTTTGAACTGTTCGAGTTGGGTATAGTTTTTCAACAGGAGCACCGCCTGACATCGAAGGCGAGGATTTCGGGCGCATCACCGAATGAGGACAGGCGCGCTGCGGAGTCTTCCTGCCTCTCCATGAACCGACCCACCCCTACCCCTCCCAGGAGGGGACCGGACAAAGCTCCCTTCCTGGGAGGAGAACGAACAGAGCTCCCCTCCTGGGAGGGGTAGGGGTGGGTTCAGAGTCGCCCTGCCGCGCGCGAAGTCTGGGGTGGTCCCTCCCTGCGAGGAACGAGCGGGGAGAGGACCTAGGAGAGGGGAAATCCCAGCCAACTGGCCCCCTCTGGCCCGTCCCTCCTCCATCCGATGAAAGAGAGGGTGAAGTTTTGGCCCGTCCTTACTCGGAGATGCGCCTCTCTCGACTGCCATCTCCCGGACGGGAGGCGGAGACGCTCATGCGATTAGCGAAAGGATGAGGTGTTCGAGCGAAGCGAGGATTTTTGGGACCACATTTTCCATTGCAGGATAGCTTCTTTTGGGCGTAGTGTTCGCCGATGTACAGGTTGTGAAGGCCATTGCCCCGTCCATCCAAATGCCGTATGAAAGCCGAAAAAAAGAGCACGAAGAAAGCAGTCAAGAAGCCCGCAGGACCATCGAAACCTCTCGTTAAAACTCCTGTTGTGGCAAAGAAGAAGATGGCCGCGAAAGTGAATAAAGCCGCTCCCGCCAAGAGCCCAGCGCCTGAACCCGCACGGAAACCTTCGCGCAACCTCAAAGCTCCGGGCAAGAAGGTTTCACATGTGATTCCACCCATCTTGTTGGAAGGCGATCGTCCTTCAGCTACTGCTTTCAGCGGGCCTGGACAGCGTTATGCCCTGGGACCGACCCCGCCAGGAGCGCATTTCCGTATGACAGAGGACCTGGGGCAGTTGCCTGAAAGTTATGGCACCGAGCGTCTTTTGATTACGGCGCGCGATCCCCACTGGCTTTACGCTTCCTGGGATCTGACCCGTGAGCAGCAACGGAAGTATAATGGCCTTTCGGCAGAAGGCCATTTGATATTGCGAACTTACATTAACTCGTTGGATCAGCAACCGCTGGGCGAGGTTCATGTTCATCCAGAGTCCCGCAACTGGTTCATCCATGTCGGTAAAGGTGGAACGAAATACATTGCCGAACTCGGTTACAGGGCGCGCGATGGCCGGTGGAAGGGAATTTCGGCTTCACGTGCCACCTTCACTCCGCCCGATGCGATGGCCGAAGACGTTTCTGTCGAGTTCGCAACCATTCCACTCGATGTCTCCTTCGAAAAACTCCTCGAGTTGGTCACTTCGGCGGTTGGCGAAAGCGTTCCTTTGGTCGAAGCCGTTCAGCAACTTCGGACTCAAGGGCACCGTGGGCTGCCCGTTATTCCTCCCCCTTCGCCCCGGGAATGGACTCCCAGCCAGGCGAAAGCCCTGGCGGAAGTGGTGACCATGGATGCCGTCCGACGCGTTTGGATGGGGTCGATGGAAATTACGGAACTGATCCGCCGACATCTTCAGCAGGAGACTTCATCCGCCGCGGCTGCTCAAATCTCTCTGCAAGGGAAGCTGGGCGCGAGCGTTTCCAGTATATCGAGCCCCTATGGTGTTCGAGGGCAAAGCAAGGGTTTCTGGTTCAACATAAACGCCGAGATTGTCCTTTATGGCGCTACCGAACCGGACGCGAAAGTTTCTATTGGTGGCCGCGAAATCAAGCTGCGTCCTGACGGAACGTTCAGCTACCGCTTTTCGCTGCCGGATGGACAGTATGACTTGCCGTTGAAGGCAGTTTCGGCGGATGCGGAGGACCAGCGATCTGCAGAACTGCGGTTCGGCCGCCACACTCAATACACCGGCCAGGTGGGCACCCACTCTCAAGATCCGACCCTCAAAGCTCCATCAGCCGATAACATAACCTAACTTTTTTCAACAGCGTTCGGAGCCCGTTTCTATTCAGGGCCCGGATATTTTTCCAGCAGAATGGTTCCAGAGTCATTGCTTCCTGAAGCAACCTCAACTCCTTCTTCGCCGCAGAAGCAGGAAAAATGGTGTGCTGCGCTGCCCTCATTCGCAGATGCGCCCTGTTCAATCTTCGCTCCCACAAAATGATTTGCGACGAGGCGTTGTTCTCTTAACCTGAAGAGATGTTTAAGCCCACGGACCTTTTTGATCTAAACCAGTCCGAGCATGTTGCGATTTTCGAAAGTTGCGTGTTTGCTTGGGAGGCTCTCAAGAAAATCAGAGCCTATGTTCAAGACAACCTGAGACCCGCCCTGTGCAATCGATGCGAAGGGGTTGCTTATATCGGGAAACAGGTCTTCATTGGCGAAGGGACAATCGTCGAGGACGGCGCAATGATCAAGGGTCCCGCCATCATTGGTCGAAACTGTCAAATTCGCCACAATGCTTACATTCGCGAGGATGTGATCGTGGGTGACAATTGTGTTCTGGGAAATTCGTGTGAGTTTAAAAATGTTCTCCTGTTCAACAATTGCCAGGTTCCGCACTTCAGTTACGTGGGTGATTCGATTCTCGGCTACAAAGCGCATCTTGGTGCCGGCGTGAAAATTTCGAACGTCAAATTAGCGCTCGGCAATGTCATGGTGGAAATTGACGGCAAACCGTTCGACACAGCTCTCCGGAAGTTTGGCGCTCTCTTGGGTGACAACACCGACATCGGCTGCAACTCCGTGCTCAACCCTGGCAGCATCATTGGCCGTGGCTCTGTGATCTATCCAAACACCTCCTGGCGGGGAATCTTGCCTCCGAACCACATTGCGAAAAACCAGGCTCCCGTGGAGGTTGTCGCGCGACGGGCGCGTTCGTCTTAAGTTTCAGCAGCCGGTTAAAGCATGATTAGCCTCATTGAACATCAGCCTGCGGGGGCCGACCCTAACTTGGTGGCGCAAGTCGAAGAGATATTTTCGCCGAGCGGCCTTTTGTCGAAGGCTAAGAATTTCGAATATCGACCTCAGCAGCAGCAGATGGCCGTGGCCGTCGCCAAGGCTCTCGAAGGCGGCGACCATCTGGCAGTCGAAGCCGGAACAGGTGTCGGCAAGAGTCTCGCTTACATGATTCCTTCGATCCTTTTTGCCGTTGCGAAAAAGAAGAAAGCCATTGTCTGCACTCACACGATAAATTTGCAGGAGCAGCTCACGGAAAAGGATCTGCCGATGTTGGCAAACATTCTGCCCGTAAAATTCAAGTTCACGATGCTGAAAGGACGGTCGAATTACCTCTGCACGCGCCGCCTCGCCAAAACCCTGCAACAAGCGGACAGCCTTTTCACGTCCCCGGAGGTGGCCGAGCTTAGACGAATCTACGAGTGGTCACAAACGACCACGGATGGCAGCCTCTCGGACTTCGAGATTGAACCCGACCCCAAGGTTTGGCAGCAGGTTTGTTCCGAGCGAGGCGTTTGCGCCGCCAAACTTTGCGGTCCGCAGTCTGACTTTGCCAAAGACCATTGCATCTGTTTCTTCCAGCGCGCCCGGTCTCGAATGCATTCGGCGGACGTACTGGTGCTCAATCACACGCTTTTTTTCACGCTCTTGGGCAGCATGGATGAAGAGGTCGCCGATGGAGTTTTGTTCAAAAACGACTTTGTGATCTTCGATGAGGCGCATACCGTCGAGCACGTTGCTTCCAAGCGTATCGGGCTCAATGTGTCGAAGGCCCAAATGCGCTATTCACTTCAGCGACTTTGGAATCCGGCGACCAAGAAAGGGCTGCTGGCGATCTTGCGCTCACCTCAAGCGCTCAGCTTGACGGCAGACTTGATCGAGGAGACCGAGAGGTTCTTTTACGAGGTGGAGAGTGCCTGCGAAGAGTCGGTTCGGTCGGGGCAAAACCGGAAGAATCAGCGTTCAGGACCATCGGGCTTGGACAGTGCCGAACCAAGTTTTGCCAGAAAGGAGCGCATCTGGACAGAGCTACGGATTCGCCAGCCAGATTTCATTCAAGACACCGTCACGTTGCCGCTGCAGCAACTGCGCGAAGCCGTCAGTGAATTGATCAAGATCGCTGGGGACAGCGACACGGGCCAGGAGCTGGTTGAATGCAACCGCCGCTTGGCTGAATTACGCGAGGAAGTGGCCATCTTCTTGAGCCAGAGTTCGGGAGATTACGTCTATTGGGTGGAACGAGCCGGGAAGGCCCACAGAAACGTGACATTGAACGCCGCGCCGATCGACGTGGCGGAGTTTTTGCGCCGTCGGCTTTTCGGCGCGAACACTTCAGTGATCATGACCAGCGCCACGCTCGCCGTCTCCACGAACTCCGGCCAAGCATCCAGGCCTGGAAACAAAGCCGTCGGCGGCTCGAATCCAAAACCGGCCGCAGGACTGGGCTACTTTGCCCGGCGCGTCGGGGCCGAGGAGGCTGCTCTGCTTCAGGTGGGCTCGCCTTTCGATTATGAACGTCAGATGAAAATGTTCGTGGTCGGTAAAATGCCCGATCCCCGCGAGGCTGAATACCAGAATGCGTTGATTCATTGGGTCGAGCATTTCATTCGCATGACGCATGGCAAGGCCTTCGTTCTATTTACCAATTTCAAGTTGATGCAGGAAGTTGGGGAGCGAATGGAGCCGTTCTTCAATGAACTGCGGATCGAGTGCCTCGTTCAAGGCACAGGCACGCCTCGGACGCTGATGTTGGAAAAATTCAAGGCCGACGTGAACTCGGTCCTTTTTGGCACGGACAGCTTTTGGCAAGGAGTGGACGTGCCTGGAGAAGCGTTATCGAATGTGATCATTACTCGCTTGCCTTTCGCCGTGCCGGACCATCCGCTGATTGAAGCCCGCATTGAGGGGATCGAAGCCCGTGGCGGAAACTCGTTTACCGAGTTCTCTCTCCCGGAGGCTATTCTCAAATTCCGCCAGGGAGTCGGCCGGCTCATTCGAGGCAAGACTGACAAGGGGATCGTGGTGGTGCTGGATAACAGGATTCTGACGAAGCGATACGGACAAGCCTTTATCGATGCCCTGCCCAAATGCCCGTTGGAAATCGTCTGATTCCAACTTTAAAGCAACTTGGAATGAAGTAGTGCGACTCGCCAGCAATTTTCATTATGGCCCAGGGCACCTTCTGTTCGCCGCATGTAGTCCCGGCTTTAGCCGGTTTTCACGGGGGGACCGGCTAAAGCCGGGACTACATACCTCCCAAACTGAGAATTGCTGGCGACTCGCTCCTCATCTGAAGAGTTCGCGCTCAAGTTGGGCAATGCGGCGTTTGAAGGGGTCCTCCCTCAATTCGCCTTCTTCATCTGCTCCGCGTGTTTGAGGATCGCGCTCCGCATGGCTTGGTTCGCTTTCGGGGAAACCGCGTGCGTGCTAGGCGGGTCGTTGAAAATCTCCTTGCCGCCCGCGAGCGCATTGTAAGCCGCATAAACGCTCGTCGGTGGACAGGTCGTGTCAATGAAGCCGACGGTCAGGATGCCCGCCGCCTTGGTTCGCGTGGCGAAATTCATCGCATCATAATAGCGCGCCGCTTCGAGCACCTGGGCGTCCGGTTTTCCATCGGGCCCGTTCGGAATCAGCTTGGGCCAGCCATTGACCCGGCCGGCCGCCACTCCGGTGTGGTCGCACATTGCCGGAACACCGGCGGCAAAGAAAGTCACCCTCAAGTCCAGACCAGCGGCCACGATGGATTGCGCTCCTCCCTGGCTGCTGCCGTGGACGATGACAGTGCGACCATCCCACTCGGGCTGCGTCGTGAGGAAGTCAATGGCGCGCACCAGGCGCAAGAACATGCTGCGGAAGTAAACCGTCTCCCGTGAGTCGCGTCCGCGAGAAGGATAGCCTTTCAAATCGCCATCCGCGAGGTCCTTGTAGAATTGGTCCGGCTTTCCGTTCGGAATTCCGTGCGCGTTTATATCGAGCGCCAGGAAACCCTGCTTGGCCCAACCCGCCGCTCCGCCCAGGCTGGAATTTCTGACGCCGGCTCCGTGAACGAGGAGAATGATCGGCAAGCTTTTCGGGGATGCTTCGGCCGGCTTGGCGAGATATCCAGACACGGGCGCTCCGATGCAATCTGCTTGGAGATCGAAGCAATCAACTCGCGGCACCATGGACTTCACCGACGTGAGCGTGGGGTTGATAGGGACCTCGCCGAGCTTCTTTTTCTGAGCAGCCCAGAACGCATCGAATTCTGTCGGCACAGGCAGGCTGGGCTTGATCTGAAGCGGATCGACGCCGGCACCTCCGACTGCGGTCAATGTCTTGCTTGAAGGCGTGCGAAACGTCACTCGGCACTGGAGGAATCCCGGTTCGTCGAGCTGGGCTTTGACGGTTCCGACACCGTTGGTCAGTTTCAGTTGGCCCGTTTTGTTGGGCGGCACACCATCCTTGGAGATCGTCCAGCGAACCTCGGCGTCGTTCACAGGCTGTTCATCGAGCAGCAGCTTGACGTTGAAAGTGACCGTCTCGCCTTGCGTATAAATGGCGCTCAATCGCTCCGCCGCTGCGCTGAAGACGTAGTTAGCGGACAGCTTTTCCGATTGAGCGAGCAACGCGGCAGGGCCCAGAATGGTAAGGCAAGCGACAAGGAATCCGACGAACGAACGACCTGAAGGGTGGAATCTCATCCCGGCATTTCATTCGGAGCCCTCAAGATCGGCAAGCAAAATTCCTAGAGTAAGAATTGCCGCAGCACTCGAAACCCAGTTGCGACCCTCCGCGCTTCTGCCGTAAGATCGAGTTCGCCATGAGTGCAGAATGTCTATTGTCGGCAGGAATTGACATTGGTGGCACCAAGATTGCGCTCGGCTTGGTGAGCCGCGATGGAACAATCCTTCGCCGACAGTCGTTCGCGACTTCGCGCGAGTTTGGTGACGCAATTGCCAAAATGGAATCGGCGGTTCGCGAACTGTTGCGAGCGCAGTCTGTCGATGTCTCAGCTCTCGCGGGCATCGGCATCGGGTGCGCCGGACCGGTAAATCCTCGAACCGGCGTCGTTAACAATCCTTACACACTTCCCGGCTGGGATGGCGGCAACCTGATCGGCTCGCTTCAAGGTCGTCTTGGATTGCCCGTGTATCTGGAAAATGATGCGGACGCGGCGCTGCTCGGTGAATCCTTGGCTGGCGCAGCCTGCGGTTTCGATCCAGTTGTGATGCTGACGTTCGGCACGGGCATCGGCGGCGCTGCGATGAACCGTGGCGAAGTCTTCCGTGGTGCTGGCGGCGAGCATCCAGAGATCGGCCATCTCCCTGTGTTGCCGGTTGGGCCGCCTTGTTACTGCGGGAGGGCCGGCTGCTTCGAATCGATCGCCTCGGGCGCAGGGATTGAAAAGGCCGGAGCAGCGTACGGATTTCAAAGCGCAAGGGAGGTCTTCACGCTGGCGGCGGCGGGAGATTCAAACGCCAAGGCCATTATTGACCAGGCGTTGGAAGCAACGGCCGCCGCCGCATGGGCCCTGCTCCATAGCTTTTTACCCGAACGGTTCATTCTCGGTGGCGGCATTATCGACGACCATTTCCAATTATTCGCCGACGCTGTTCGTCGGAGCATTGACGCCGCGACCATGGTGCCGCGGAACCAAATCACGGTTGCCCGAGCCGTTCTCGGGAATGACGCAGGATTGGTCGGCGCTGCGAGTCTGGCTTTTCGCGATGCTCACTGAATGGGAACACATTCGTAGCGCCCTCTCCAGATTTCACTCCGCCAGTTTCGCGCCCGTCTGGAATCCGCAATGCTCCCGGCCTGATATTTCAGGCGCGTGTGCTCCCCAATTCTTATGGCATCGTTGGTTTGGATTTTCCGTGGATTGCTCTTGCCGCCGTTTGCCATTAAGCTGCCGACATGTTTACAGCAGTCTATCGAAGGAGCGGGAAATGGTGGGCAGCTTACGTGGAGGAAGTGCCGGGCGCCAACACGCAAGGAGCCACACTGACCGAAGCGCGCGCCAACCTGAAAGAGGCCCTCGCGCTGATTCTGGAAACAAACCGCGCGATGGCCCGCGAGGAAGAACAAGATCCGGGCTGCATCCGCGAGCCGTTACAAGTCGAGGCGTGAAGCGGCTTGATCTCGAACGGCACCTCCGCGAGCACGGCGGCGCGTTTCTCCGCGAAGGTGGCAATCACTCGATTTGGTGGAACCCCGGCAGCCGCAAAGCGACCAGCTTGCCGCGTCACCGAGAGATCAACGAGTTCACGGCGCGGAAAATTTGCCGAGACCTGGAAATTCCCAAACCATAAGTCAGTAAACGGGTCAGTCTTGTGGGCAGCTATTGCTTCTGTTTGAGCTGCCGCCACTGGTAAAGCAGTGTGTTCACGTTGGCCACGCTGCATTCGTTCCGCAATCCCCAGGTCTGCCAGTCCGGCCAGAGTCGTCACCAACCCTGCCGACGTGATCTTTCGGATCGTGTGAGCGGAAGTTTTCTTGCGCGGGCGCAATCCTGTCGTCAAATTAGGACTCTACGAGCGATTTACTCGCGTTGGCGGATGAATGGCTTTCGTCATCCTATCGACTGTTCATCGCACAGTGCCCGATGATTTTATATGAGCTGGTTGTATCGCCGCGTTGTTCGCCCTGTGTTGTTTGAACAGGATTCTGAGATCATTCACAATCGCACCTTGGGCGCTCTGGCGTGGGCCAGTCACCATGGAATTTCCCGCGATGCACTCGCCTCCTTTTTTAAGCCCGCTGAGTTGCCGGTCGAACTTTTTGGCCTTTCCTTCCCTAACCCTGTGGGCCTGGCCGCCGGAATGGATAAGCACGCCGCTGCTGTTCCCGCCTGGGCTGCGCTAGGGTTCGGATTCTGCGAACTCGGCGGGGTGACTTGGCATCCTCAGCCAGGGAATCCCCAGCCTCGCATCTTTCGAGCCGTGGCCGATGAAGCGCTCATCAACCGCATGGGGTTCAACAACCCAGGGGCCGAAGCCTTGGCGGTGACGTTGGCAAAATGGCGATCGAGCGGTCACTGGCCCAGCCATCCTGTCGGCATCAACCTCGGGAAATCGAAAATTACTCCCCTGGAAAATGCTGCTGAGGATTACTCGAAATCTCTACGGGCTCTCTGGTCTTTGGTTGATTTTTTTGTGGTGAATGTCAGCTCTCCAAATACTCCGAATTTGCGCCAGCTTCAGGACAAAGCCGCTCTGGATGAAATTCTAATTGCGCTGCAGGAGGTCAACTGCGAGCAAGCACAGATGTTGAGTTCCGAACGGCTGAGGTTTGAGAATTGCCAGCCGCAAACTTCAGATTCAAAATTGCTCAAACCGATTCTCGTCAAGATCGCCCCCGATCTCTCTTGCGAGGCTATGGATGAAATCTTGGAGGTGGCCGGCATCCGGGGCGTCGCTGGTATTGTGGCGACGAACACCACCATCACCAGACAAGCCGCCGCCGATCCGGAGTTGCAGCGGATTTACGCGGAAAACGGCGGTTTGAGTGGACGTCCGCTCCGCGCTCGAAGCACAGATGTAATTCGCTATCTGTACCGCCAAAGCCAAGGAAAGCTGCCCATCATCGGTGTCGGCGGAATTTTTAACGCGGACGATGCCTGGGAAAAAATCACTGCGGGTGCCTCGTTGATCCAGCTTTACACAGGCTTGATTTACGAAGGGCCGAGCGTAGTTAAGGAAATTGTGACGGGGCTGCGGGCTCGATTGGGCGAGGTTGGCCTTACCGATTTGCGGCAGGCCGTCGGTTTCAAGAATCCCTCTGCGTGAAACAAAGCGAGGTGTGATCACTCCTCTGCATCACGGAAACGTCTCCTTATCCTGACACGGCTCCAACCTGGCGATGTTCTCCATGATCTCATCGGTCACTTGCTGATAGATTTCTTTCGTTCGAGCTTTCGAGGAAATTGCTGCTTCCGTCCGCAGCTTATCGAACGAGAGTGGTTTCCCATATTTGACCGCGATGCGGCATGGTCTGGGAAAACTGCGATGGCGGCCATAGGCTTCGTGTGTTCCGATGACCCGAACAGGAACCACCGGGGCCGTCGATTTGATGACGATCAAACCAATCCCGGAGCGGGATGATCCCAAATGGCCATCGTGCGTTCGTGTTCCCTCAGGGAACAAAATAATTGCTCCACCTTCAAGAAGACGGTTCAAAATTGTGCGTAACCCAGCGGCACCACCACCGTCACGATCGACGGGAACTGCATTCCAAGACCGCAGCACCCAACTTATGATCGGAAAACGAAAGAGAGACTCGCGGGCCAGATAATTTATCGGTCGTGATACTCCTGTGCCGACCAAGGGAGGATCGAGATAACTTGCGTGATTGGCTGCCAGGATGACCGGCCCCTGCGCCGGGACACGCTCTGAGTTGTAATAACATGCGCGGAAATAGGCGGCGAAAGCGAAGCGAAAGGCAGACCAGCCGAGGAAATAACTGGTCTTCATAGCGGCCAAACACCCGAGGCTCGAAGCCTGGGATCAGCACCAGGAGAAGGAAGGAGCTCAAACTGATTTCCAGATGTTGCCCTCCGCCCCGTCTGCGCTGCGAAGAACGGTTTCATGAGATCGCGCTCAGTCTTTTCCTAATAGATTCAATAATTATCGCGCTCGTCTCTGCCGACGTCATGCCCGAATTGTTGATCACGATGGCCCCCAGCGGGATCATCAGAGGCGCTGCGGCGCGCTGGCTGTCCTTCTGGTCGCGAGCGGCTAGGTTTTCTTGGACGCCTTCGGCCGCGCGGCGCCTGGAGCGCTCGTCCAGAGAGGCGTCCAGGTAAAACTTAAACTCGGTGTCGGCAAAGACGTTGGAGCCGATGTCTCGGCCTTCCATAACCAAATTGCCGAACTGCAGACATTCTCTTTGCTTGTTCTTCATCCAATCTCGAACGGCAGGTACAGCGGCTACGTGCGGCACTGCCGCGCTGGTTTCCGTAGTCCGGATTTCCCGCTCGGGATAATAGCCATCGACCGCCAGCCGTGCTTTTCCATCCAAACATTCGAGTGAGGTTTTCCATCGACGGCAAACCGCGGCCACCCGTTTCGAGTCGTGAATATCGACTTTCTGTTGGAGGCAATACCAGGAGAGGGTTCGGTACATCGCTCCAGTATCGACATAAACAAAGCTCAAAGCTTTGGCGACCAGCTTGGCGTTCGTGCTCTTGCCGCTGGCACTGGTACCATCGATCGCGATGACGATAGGCTGTTTCATTCGGCAAAAAGGTCGCTGACATTCAACGGTTGACCGCTGACGCCATCGAGGATGGTAGCACCCAGGCCCACTGGTGGTGGCTCGGTCAGCTTTTGAAAGAAATTTGGGAATGTCTTCTTCACACAGTCTGGATTCTTGATTTTTATCCCCGAAACTTTCAATCCCAGAATCGCAAAACACATCGCCATCCGATGATCGTTGTAAGTTTCGATTTCCGCGCCGCGAAGTTCAGAGGGGAACACTTCCAGGCCCTCGCGCGACTCTGAAATCTCCGCGCCGCATCGATCTAATTCCGCAGCCAGCGCAGAGACGCGATCACACTCCTGCAACCGCAAACGTCCCAAACCAGTGAATTGAATCGGGTGTGAATCAAATGGAGCGAGAACAATCGCCGTCATGATGCTGTCTCCGAGCTCATTGCGTCGAGATAGAGTATTGGGCATGGAACTCTTGAGGTAGGCTGGAAACTGGGAATCAATCTGCCATGCGGAACTGGGCCAATTGCGAACGGTCAATGACGAAGCCCGGTCCTTGGTACCTCTGTTCAGCAGCCACGCGGCGGCCCAAAAATAACTGGCACTCGATGAATCGGGCTCGATTTGAAAGCTGCCGCCATTCTCGGGGAACGCCCCAATCAAACGCTCCGTCATCTCGACGTAAGGCATCTCGGTGCCATTTTTTTCGCCGACCACTTCAATTTGCCAATGGCCCTTTCTGGCGCAGAGGAGCAGGGCCGAAGCAAACTGTGAACTTTCTTCGACGCCGACTCGGCACTCTGCCTGCCGGGGACCCGTTCCATGAATCACAGCGGGAAGTCTGTCGTTCGGGGAGTCGATCCGGTAACCCAACTGGCGCAAGGCCTGAAGCAACGAAGCCTGCGGCCGATCGTGCATTCGGGGAGTCCCGTGCAACCGATAAACGCCGTCGCCGAGGCAGACCAAGGCCGCCAAAAACCGAGCCGCCGTGCCGGCGTTTCCGACAAAGAGATCGAGCGGTTGAACGATCGTTCCCGAACGCGGCATCCGACCGCCCAAGCCAGTCACGGCGATTGTGCGATTACATGATTCCTCTGGGTCGAGCGACACCCTTGCCGCAAATCCTATCTTTTGCAGACACTCCACCATCACTTGCGTGTCCTCGCTCCAGAGCGCACCTCGCAGCGTCGTTTCGCCGTGCGCCAGAGCTGCTAAGATGAGAGCCCTGTTCGTGATGCTCTTGGAGCCGGGTACCACAATTTCGGCCTGGATCGGCGTAGTCAGCGGGACAATTTCAATAAGCTTCGGTAAAGACATTTGGTCGAGCGGTCTCTGGATGCAATCTATTGGCGCTGGTTTATTCAGCCGAGGGCGAAGAAGTTTTGCTGCACCATTCATCGCGCCGAAGTTTAGCCACTTCAAAGAATTCTTGAACCGCCTTGGTGTCCGCATTTTCCAAAGCCAGTTGGAATTCCTGTAAATCTTCGATGAAAACTCCCAATACCCGAGCCAGCTTTTTTCGGTTTGCAAGCGCGATGTCCCTCCACATCTCCGGAGAACCAGAAGCAATCCTCGTGCTGTCGCGAAAACCATTCCCACAAAGCAACGCTTGCTCTTTCGGGTATGCCGGACTCAGGACATAATTGGCCAACTCGGCAGCGACCACGTGGGGCAGATGGCTGGATCGGCTGATGAGCTCGTCATGCAATTCGGAGCTTAGCTTCAACGGACGTGCGCCGAGCGACCTCCAAAAGTCTTCCACCCGACGCACGGCCTTGGTCGGCGACCTGACTGTGGGAGTGATCGCGCAAATGGCATTGTGAAATAGATCGGCTCGGGCTGCGGAGACGCCCATTTTCTCCGCGCCGGCCATGGGGTGACTCCCGATAAAGTGTGCGCCTGCGCCTGCGATCAGGGCCTCCAGGTCATCGACCACGCTTGTTTTGACGCTACCGACATCCGTGACAATCCCCTCCTTTCTTAAGGCTGGGAGCATCTTCTCGGTCAGGTCGCGCATTTGAGCAATGGGCGTGCAAAGAATCACCAAATCGGCTTGCTCCACAGCCGAGAGTAAATCGCAAGTGGCTCGGTCAACCACGCCGAATTGTTCGCACTCGGCGATGCTCGCCGGACGGCGCACGAAGCCCTCCACCCTTTTTGCCAAGCCCCGTTGCTTGATCGCCAGGCCTAACGAGCCGCCGAGCAAGCCGACACCTATCAAGGTGATTTTCTGCCATTGCATCGGAGAATTAAAGCCAGGGGAGAGGCAGGGAGCAAGGGCGCAGTTGAAATGGGTTTCAAAAAGCCTCGGGAACGGCGGGCTTGTGAAAACCAACGGAGGATCGGCTTTGGAGTCGCGCCTGAGGGGGAGTAGGCACTACTCGGGCTGTAAGTCCGCGAGACATTGGATTCCCAATCGATGCTACTTATCTCGATCTTCGCTCTGCCGACTTTACCGCTATCTGGATGAGTCGGGCCCGGTCACACGCAACAACGTCGGTGTTGATAGCCATCAACGTCAGCCGGGACCAACTCTTTGATTTGAAGTGGTTCAATCTTCGTCTGAAAAACTGACGGGCTGCTGCAAAAATCCTGAGCCTCGGAGGGATTGGGGTAATCGTCGTCACAATACTCCGCACGAACTCAACTCCGCCATGCAGGCAGATGCCTGTGATTGACTGAGCACATGGAACTGCGCTGCACCGGACGCGACGATAAAGAACCGCGCGGGACTGTTTACTTCAACGCATTAAGCTTCAACGTCAGTCGGGATTTCTTGCGGCCAGCAGTTGACTTATGAACCACGCCAGATTTGGCAGCTTTGTCAAATGCTGAAGTCACGGTTCGCAGCGCGGACGCAGCTTCTTCTTTTTTTCCAGCACTGGCCAGAGAGAGGTAATTCTTTTCCAAGGTTTTCAACCTGGACTTGACGCTGTGATTAGCGCTTTGCTTGCGAGCGCTGCTCCGCACGCGTCGTTCGGCAGACTTTGTGTTCGGCATAATTAATTCGCTTGAGACCAAGAATTAGTAACGCTACCTAAACGGGATAGGTTGTCAACGGCTTGTTCAGCAACCATGGTTTGGCGCTGTATTTCTCGTTTCTTTTCGTGATTCTATTTTTGCTCTTCGTGTAATCGAGGGGCGAATGACTACTAGGCATTTTCACAGCGGACCTCAAACTAGCCGTCCAGAGGCGTTGACACAGGATAACAGGCCCATCGATGACAGCATCCAATGAAGGAACGTGGAGTTTGGATGTGACTTACCCAGCTCAAAATTGCAAAATGCCTCTATGAGCGGTCACTTGCCTCGGCAAACATCAAGAATACGAAATACAGTTATCCGCCTTGTGGCGGCGGCAT
>CAMAWP010000027.1 GCA_945861765.1 Akkermansia muciniphila
CACCCCTGTGTTCATTGCCTATGGCATCATGCCGTTGGTGGCGGCGAGTCTGGTGCTGTTCGCGCTGGGGCCATTGCGGCCGTTGCCTGAATTCCAGACATTAGAGAAGAAAGAATCCTCGTGAGAGGGCACCGTGGCAGCGAAGGTGCATCTGTCTTTTCGAGCCCACCGTCCAGTCGCGGATCGTGGTAGGAACCTGGTTCGGCCGGGACGGATCCGTGCCTTCTCATTGCGGAACGAAATCTGTCAGGGCTGCGGCGTTTCCTGTAACCTGATGGAAGAGTGTCGAGTCTGTGTAGTTGACCCATGTTATTCAATCACGTCCACGTTCCGATAGGTGCGGCCGATCTACCCTCAATCTTTGGCACCGCTAATCACCACGCGGCAGAACTGAGTTCCGCGCCGGGAAACCCATGCTTGCCGCGTGCCTTCGTGTGCCCTTAAGATTCCGGCATGAACCTACCACCACCGTTTTCCCGTGATCGGCTCGGACGGACGAGAACATCTTGAGCTTTCACTTGCATTGCAGTTAACCATTCACCCCAAATTGTCCGAGATACCATGAACACACTCAAATCTACCCTAATCATCGCTGTGGCGCTCCTTGCCGTCGTTCAGCTCGAGGCCCAATCCGTCCCCGCCGGATGGAAACAGCGCATCGACCGCAGCACCAGCGCTAGCGATCCAGATGCCGCCGGTGATGTTAAGATCGTGACGGCCGGCACCGGTTACCATATCGAAACCCCTTCCGCTGGCGTTTTCTGGAATCCCAGTAACACAGCCGCAGGCAACTACACGCTCAAGGGCACGTTCACATTGAACAAGAGAAGCGGTCACGTAAATCATTACGGGCTGGTCTTCGGCGGCAGCAATCTTGAAGGCGCGACTCAGAAGTACACCTATTTCATGGTCGCTCAGGATAATCCCGCTGGAGGACGCAGCCAGCCCCAGCCCCTCGGCGTCTGGCTGTCCAAGACTCGGAACGGTGACACCACTGCGGCCACCTTTACAGGCCTCACTGGCGCGGGACGCAACGGTGCCGTCCCGCACGCTGCCGTGAAGGTCCCCGACGCGAGCGGCAAGTCGGTGAACACGCTCGAGGTTCGGGTCCTGGCCGACAAGATTGAATTCGTCGTCAACGGCACGGTGGTCCATTCAGCGCCCAAGGCCGGCCTGACGACTGACGGCATTTGGGGCATCCGCTCCAACCACCTTCTCGACATCAACGTAACCGATCTGGCGGTGACAAAATAACCAAGCCAAATCCCAACCAAAAAAACTCAGACCATACCCTATCATCATGAACACCACGAAATCCATCCTCACCATCATCGCTGCGACTTTGGTCAGCACCCTGCCGCTTCTGGCCCAGCAAAAGAAGGCGGCGTCCACCGGGGGGACCAGCCCGCATGAAACCACCAGCGCCGTCATTGACGGCAACCGCGTCACGATTTCCTACGGACGCCCATTCACCAAGGATCCCAAGACCGGCGAGCCTCGAAAAATCTGGGGTGGCCTGGTGCCCTGGGAAAAGGCCTGGCGCACCGGTTCCGACGAAGCCACGCTCCTCGTCACGCAGCAGCCGATCGTCATTGGCGGGACCACGATCCCGGCCGGCGCTTACACCCTTTACACCGTGCCGTCAGAAAGTGGCGCGTCCAAACTCGCATTCGGCACCAAGGTTGGCGCTTGGGGAGTCCCCGTGGATGAAAAAAATGATCTGGCCCGAGTGGACATGAAAAAGGAGACGCTCGAAAAGCCGCTGGACCAGTTCGCCATGGCCGTGGCGAAAAACCCTTCGGGCGGCGGCGTGCTGAAATTGATGTGGGAGAACACCCAGTTCTCGGTGCCGTTCACGGTCAAGAAATAGTGCGCCGCGATCGACCATCAATCCAAGCGCGCGAAAATATGAACCTTAAAGTCATGTGCTCCTTGGTGGGTGGCTCTGGATTGTTTTTTGCGTCCGCAGCATTCGCGCAGGCGCCTCGGGTCGGGTCCGAGGCGCCCAGTCCCTCCATCGCGCTCAAACAAAGGCTCGTATTAGCCAACATCCCGGGCTCATTCAAGTGATGTGTGCATTCTACAAGATGACGCGGCGCTTTATCCGCAACGCGCTGATATTGGGGACCGTGTCGGCGTTGGTGGCCAACAACACCCGAGCCAGCGACGCAGTCCCAACGTCGTCCGCCGCGATTGAGCAGGAGCTCCGCAGCTTCGGCACCGTGGCCACGGTGCTCCATATTGGGGCGCATCCAGATGACGAGAACACGCAGCTCATCACCTACTTCGCCCGCAAACGCGGTTATCGCACGGCCTATCTTTCGTTGACTCGCGGCGACGGCGGGCAAAACGAAATCGGCCCTGAGTTCGGCGAGAAGCTTGGCGTTGCCCGCACACAGGAACTCCTCGCAGCGCGCCAACTCGACGGAGGTCGGCAGTTTTTCACGCGTGCTCTTGACTTCGGCTACTCGAAGACGCCCGAGGAAACGCTGCTCTTCTGGGATCGCGATCAGGTGCTCAGCGACGTGGTGCGCGTCATCCGACGGTTTCGGCCCGATGTGATCGTGAATCGCTTTCCCATCCCTCCGGGCAGTGGCGGGCACGGGCATCACACCACGTCAGGCATTCTCGGTTTTGAAGCCTTCAAACTGGCTGGCGATCCCAAGGCCTATCCGAGTCAACTCGCGGAAGGCCTCACGCCGTGGCAACCCAAGCGCGTGCTATGGAATGGCGGTGGCGGCGGGCGCGGCGGCGGCGCGTTCGTCGGGCCAACCGTCCGGGTTGACATCGGCGGCAATGATCCGGTGACCGGCGAGGGGCTCGGGGCCATAGCTGCCCGCAGTCGCGGCATGCATATCACCCAAGGCTTTGGCAACTTCGGCGGACGCGGCGGCGGCGGACCGAACGAGCAGACGTTCACGGTACTGAGCGGCGACGCCACGGACAAAGACATCATGGACGGGATTGACCCCACTTGGGCGCGCTTTCCCAACGGCGGTGCTGAAATCCGCCAACTCACGGAAAGGGCAATCGCGGGATTCAATACCAACGAGCCTGGAGCGAGCGTGTTCGCGCTGTTGGATATTCGCACGAAACTCGCGACACTGAGAAGCGATCCAGTCGTGGATGATAAGCGCCAGCAGCTCGACCGGATCATTCAGGCGTGCCTCGGTCTGTCGGTTGAGACCGTTACTCCAGAGGCCGAGATCGTGCCGGGCGAACAACTCAAGTTCCGCCATCATGCAGTCGTGCGCTCGAAGATTCCGGTGAAATTGCTCGAAGTCCGCGTGCCAAATCTCGGTGGAAGCAAACCCGGAATCGAGCTCAAGCCAGATCAGCAAACGTCGGGCGATGTGACGCTCGTCATCCCCAAGAATACTCCGCTGACCCACCCCTATTGGCTGCGCGAGGAACCGGCGGCAGGCATATTTCGGGTCGCTGACACAAAATTGATCGGCCAGCCGGAGAATCCGCCACCGTTTCCCGTCGAGTACGTTTTCGAGGTGAACGGCCAGAAGCTCGTCGTCACGGATGAGCCATCGGCTGCGGCCGAAGTCGGCAAGCGGCGGCGGTTGGCAATCATATCACCAGTGTCGCTGCGCTTCAGCTCCAGCGTGGCGCTCTTTAGGCCGGGAGCGAAGAAAACAATCGAAGTCGAAATCACGGCGGCGCGTGCCACCGCGGCGGGCAATCTCAGCATCGAGTCGCCGACAGGCTGGACAATCTCGCCAGCGAGCCAGCCATTCAAGCTCGCGAAGTCCGGAGAAAAGATGCGGCTGGCGTTCGCCGTGACCGCCCCCGCGCAACCGGCTTCCGGCGGCTTCCTCGCCATCGCCGAGATCGGCGGAGCGCGGTTCAGCAACCAGCGGGTCGAGATTCGCTACGAGCACATTCCCGTGCAGCTCCTGCAGCCTGCGGCGCGGCTCAAGGTAGCGGCGTTTGATTTCGCCATTCGTGGCAAGTCGGTCGGTTACCTCCCCGGTGCAGGCGACGACACCGCAGAGAGTCTCGATCAACTGGGCTACACGGTAACCACTCTCTCGGGAGCGGACCTGACTCCAGACAAGCTGCGGGGATTCGATGCCGTGGTGATCGGCGTACGCGCGTTCAACGAGCGCGCTGACCTCGCAACAAACGTTGCTGGTCTCTTCGCTTTTGTCGGAAACGGCGGCACGGTCATCTCGCAATACAATCGTCCGAACGGACTGAAGGCCTCGCAGCTTGGACCCTATCGCCTTTCCATCGCCGGCAACGCGCCCCAACTGCGCGTGACGGACGAGAATTCGCCCGTGTCCTTTCTCGCGCCGGAACATGCCGCGTTGACGAGGCCGAATCGCCTTGGTCCGGAGGATTTCACGGGCTGGGTCCAGGAGCGCGGTGCGTATTTCCCGAGTGCATGGGACGCCGAACACTACACGGCAGTGCTCGCGATGAACGATCCCGGCGAGCAGCCGCTCAAAAGCAGCGTGCTGATTGCGGCTCACGGAAAGGGCTACTACGTTTACACCGGCGTCGCGTTTTTCCGGCAGTTGCCAGCGGGCGTTCCAGGTGCCTATCGGTTGTTTGCCAATCTGGTTTCCCTTGGGAAATGAAGCCTTCCTCGCTCGATCATCCGACAGCCGATGAGTCGCCAGACGTGCCATGCTTCCGCACCTGGCGCGGGATTTATATTTTCGTGTTCGGCTGCTTCGCGCTCGTGGTGCTTTTGCTCGCAATCTTCTCGCGGATTTTCGCATGAACCTCACGGACTGGGTTGTGTTGCTGGGCACCATGCTCGGCATTGCCGCGTATGGCACATGGCGAACCCGGCATTCCAGCCATCTCGATACCTACCTCAAGGGCAATGCTTCGACCGGTTGGGGCACGATTGGCCTCTCGGTCATGGCAACGCAAGCCAGCGCGATCACGTTCCTGTCCATTCCCGGCCAGGGATTCGAGAGCGGAATCGGTTTTGTGCAGAACTATTTCGGGCTGCCGCTCGCGCTCATCATCGTCTGCGCGGTGTTCCTGCCGATCTACCGGCGTCTCGGTGTCTATACAGCCTACGAGTTTCTCGGCCGACGCTTTGACGCAAAGACGCGGCTGCTCGGTGCGGGGCTATTTCTCCTGCAACGCGGCCTGGCCTCGGGGGTGACGATTTACGCCCCGGCGATAATCCTCTCCACCGTGCTCGGCTGGCGGCTGGATCTGACGATCATCCTCACCGGGTTGCTCGTCATCATCTACACCGTCACCGGTGGCAGCGAAGCGGTGAGCCTCACTCAAAAATGGCAGATGGCGGTTATCTTTGGCGGCATGGCGACAGCCTTCATCGTTTTGCTCGCGAAGCTGCCAGCGGGGTTGGGCTTCAGCGGCGCTGCTCACGTGGCGGGCGCGATGGGAAAACTCCAGGCGGTTGATTTCTCAGTGGACCCGAGCAAGCGTTACACCCTCTGGACCGGTTTGCTGGGTGGCTTGTTCCTATCGTTGTCCTATTTCGGCACTGATCAATCTCAGGTGCAACGTTACATCGGCGGTGCGTCCTTGCGCGAAGGCCGTCTAGGCCTGATGTTCAACGCACTGCTGAAAATCCCGATGCAATTCTTCATCCTGCTCCTCGGCGCCCTTGTCTTCGTCTTCTACCAGTTCGAGCGCCCGCCAGTGTTCTTCAACCAGGCCGAGTGGCAGCGGCATGTGCAAGGAGCGGATGCGGGCAAATTCCGCATCATCGAAGCAGATCACACCGCTGCGCGCGCTGAAGCCCAGATCAAACTCCAGACTTGGCTCAAGGCCCGCGCCAGCGACGATACCACGGCCGAACCCGCCGCCCGAACGGCCATGCTCGACTCTCAACGTCGCGTCGAAGCCGTGCGCACCGAGGCCAAATCCGCGCTCACCGCCGCCGATCCCCGAGCCAAGACCAAGGACTCCGATTACGTCTTCATCACATTCATCCTGACTCAGCTCCCGCATGGCCTGATTGGCCTGCTCATCGCCGTGATGATCGCCGCCGCCCTCGGTTCGAAAGCGAGCGAGTTGAACGCGCTCGGCGCAACGACAACGATCGACCTCTGGCGACAATTCCGTCCTCTGGCGGCGCACGATGAGGCCCGAAATGTCCGCGTCGCGAAATGGTTCACGGCTCTCTGGGGCGCGTTCGCCATCGGGTTTGCGCTCTCCGCCGGGTTCGCCGAAAATCTCATCGAGGCGATCAATATTCTCGGCTCGATCTTCTACGGCGTGGTCCTGGGGGTTTTTCTCGTCGCGTTCTTTCTGAAACACGTTGGCGGCACGGCGGTGTTCTTCGCGGCCCTTGCGGCGCAAACATTCGTCATCGTCGGTTACTTCTCTCTCAGCATCGGATATCTCTGGTACAACCTGATCGGCTGTGCCGTGTGCGTCGTGCTCAGCTTGCTGCTGCAAGCCTTGCTTGGCCCGATGGCAAAGGCGGAAGGCGTTCGATGACCTCCGCGCCGATCATTTGTTTCGGCCAACAGCCTTGCGGATTCTTTCCGCGCCGCTACCTGTTCGCGAAGATCCAGACCGCCCGACGGCTGCAACGCGAGATCGGCGGCGAGATCGTCTTCTTCTGCCACGACAGCGACCACGATCCGCGCGAGACGCGAACGAGCCTGCGGCACCGCAAAACCGATGAAGTGGCGCAGCTCAATTTCGCCGTTCAAAACAAGGTCCAACGCAAGTTTTCACCGCTGTTCTTGAAACGGATCACCGCTGACTGGCGAGCTAGGACAGCGCTGCAACTGCCCAATTACGTGGACGGCCGCTTGATTGAAATCTTCAAGAATGCCGCCGCGATCACTGTGGCTGATTTCTGTCTGGAGATGTATCGCGGCATGGGGCTGTTGGAGGGAATCCGCGTCGCGCGATCCGGCGATACGGCCTTGCGCCGCGCGGCCTGCGACATTTCCGAATTTTTCGTGGACGTGCCGCACGAAGGCGAAATCGTTCGCGCCAGATATTGCGAAGGCGCGCTGCAACTGCACGAGGGCGGCGACTCCTTCGTGACCTTGCCCACGACGGTTTTCACCAGGGAACAGATCACCCCGACACGCGACACACGTCTTCGCTGGATGCAATCAGTGCTGCATTGCACCCACTACATTGCCGGCGCCGGCGAACAAGCCTACCTTCGTCAGGAAGATGCGCCAGAGATCGCCTTTGTCCGCCGCGAAGCAATAGATCGTCACGATGAAGCCTACACCGACCTCCCGAACTGACCCCGCACCACTCCTCGCGTTTGGTGCCCATCCTGATGACATCGAATTCGGATGCGGCGGCGTGGTCGCGCTGGAAACCCGGACTGGTCGCGCGGCGCACTTCGTCATTTGCTCGCGCGGCGAGGCGGCGACCAGCGGCACCCCGGAGCAACGCCGATCCGAGGCCGGGAAAGCCGCCACCCTGTTGGGCGCAACGCTCGAATGGGTGGAGCTCGACGGGGATGCGCATCTCGAAGTCAGAGCCTCTCACGCCATCAAATTGGCGGGCATAATCCGGCGGGTACGCCCGGGCATCGTCCTTGCGCCGAGCCTGGTTGAAAACCAACATCCCGACCACGCACGGCTCGGACGGCTTGTGCGGGACGCCTCGCGACTGGCTCGTTACGGTGGGATGAAGGAATTACTCGAACAGCCGCCACACAGCATCGCGCAACTGCTTTTCTATGCACTCACGCCCGAATCCGAGCCATCCGACATCACGCCCGTGCTCATGGACGTTTCGGCACCGGAAGTCGTCGCAGCCTGGACAGCCGCGATGGAGGCGCACACATCGCAGGTCACCGCGCGAAATTACGTTGATCTGCAACTGACCCGCGCGCGTCTAGCCGGACAGCGTGCAGGCATCGGCCACGCCATCGCATTGTTTCCGAACGATCCACCCGTTCTCAACTCGTTGGCGCAACTGGGTCACAGTGCGCGCCGTTTTTAATAATGACGCAGCACCCTTGCGTCCTTGCGTTCCTGACGAACACTGAAACACGAATGGAACCAAAGCCATCAAACCGGTCATGGCCTCGGAGTGGGTGGGCGATGGATTGGCAGGGGTGGAAATCTATCTTAACGCAAAGGCGCAAGGACGCAAAGTGGACACAACGGATTTCGGACGGGGCCAGAGCACCCGTGCGCCATACAGTAAACGACAGAGAACACAAGCCGACCGTGCCAAAGCCTTTGCGTCCTTGCGTCCTTGCGTTAAAATAACAGACACGAACCCATCATGAGCGAGAACGAAATCAGTAAAGTGATCGTGGAAGCCGCCATCGAAGTGCATCGAGAGTTGGGCGGCCCAGGCCTGGTGGAAGACGTTTATGAGGAAGCGCTGGAGGAAGAACTCCGCTTGCGAGGCGTGTTGGTGGAGCGACAATTGCCGGTTCGCATCGTGTACAAGGGTAAAGTGCTCCGCAAACCGTTGCGCCTGGACATGAAGGTGGAGAAACTGGTGCTGGTGGATAACAAGGCGGTGACGGAATGGAACGTAATCTTTGAATCGCAAATGCTGACCTATCTCCGACTGACAGGGTTGAAGCTCGGTTTAGTAATCAACTCCGGTGAGCGAATCGTGACTGCGGGCATTCGCCGCGTGGTCAACGGTTTGCCCGAAGAAGGATTCAGTTTTAACGCAAGGACGCAGAGACGCAAAGCCGCGGGGAACGGCTGATGACAAAAGCGATTGCCCAATCTCTGGAAGACGCAACGGCTCAAGAATGAAAATTGGCATCACCTGTTACCCGACCGTGGGTGGGAGTGGCGTCCTTGCCTCTGCCCTGGGCGATGAACTGGCGCGTCGTGGACACGAAGTGCATTTCATCAGCTACGAACGGCCGTTCCGTTTGCCGGCGAACGCGCCGCGGATTCATTTTCATCCAGTGGTGATTAATGATTACGACCTGTTCAAATACCCCGATTACACGCTGCCACTGTCGGTAAAAATGTCAGAAGTCAGCCGCGACCATCAACTGGACGTACTGCATGTCCACTACGCCGTGCCGCATGCGACGGCTGCCATCCTCGCGCGCTCGATGCTCCCACCAGAACATCAGCCGCGCGTCGTGACCACACTCCATGGCACGGACACCACACTGCTCGGGCGCGACGCCGGCTACGGGCCGGCCATCCATCATGCGCTCACCTGCTCCGACGCGGTCACGGCAGTTTCGTCTTTCCTCAGAAGCGAAACCCAACGGTTGTTGCATTTCGAAGGGCCGATCGAGGTCATCCACAATTTCTTTGATCCGCGCCCGCCGCAACGTTCGCGAGAAGAAGTGCGCCAAGAACTGGGATTGAACGAACGCGAGGCGATGGTGCTGCATGCTTCCAACCTCCGCCCGTTGAAGCGTATCGATCTGTTGCTCGAAACGGCCGCGCGCATTCGTCCTGCCGGCTCGTTCAAGCTCGTGATCCTCGCCGGCGGAAGCTTCGAGCCCTTCGTCGATCAAGTGCGCCGCTTGGGACTTGAGAGTCGTGTGATCGTGCGCGAGAAGGTCAGCGAGATCGAAGACTATCTGCTGGCCGCTGACCTGGGATTGGTCACGTCGGAAACCGAAAGCTTTTGCCTGAGCATTCTGGAAGCAATGTGCTTCGCCTGCCCGAGTGTCGCTAGGCGTGTCGGCGGCATTCCCGAAGTCATCGAGGATGGCGTGAGCGGATTGCTCGTCCCCTCTGATGATGCCGAGGGGCTCGCCCGCGCCGTGGAAAGCTTGATTCA
The DNA here is from genome assembly GCA_945861765.1 of Akkermansia muciniphila. GTDB lineage: Bacteria > Verrucomicrobiota > Verrucomicrobiia > Limisphaerales > SIBE01 > SIBE01. The sequence continues at coordinate 9,703 of CAMAWP010000027.1, forward strand.
GGACCCGTCGCGGCGGGCTGCGCTGGGGCGCGCAGCGCAGCACCGCGCGCGAGAACGGTTTTCCGCCGAGGCCATCGTGCCGCGCTACGAAGCCCTTTACCGCTCTGTGATGAAGTAGCTGCGCGCCGAAAAACCCTTTGCTCAACTACCGGACGATCGGCGAGGTCTGGGACTGGCCCCGAACCGCACGGCGATGGATCCGGAACGTCGCCCGATCCGCAGTGAACTGATCCTGTTCTTCGGCGCAGGGCGGGACTCGTGGACCAGAGCTCCGTTCACTTCCTGGATTCCAATTGGGCCTCGAGTTCAGCGATGCGTTGCTTGAGCGGAGCGACAGCGATTTCCACCTCAGCCTGGGTGTAACGCGGCGTGATGTATTTGGGGCAGTTCCAGTCGAACGCGATCACATCAATGAGGAACAGGCGCTCGACGCTGCTGCGCAACTCGGGCTTGGGCGTGAGTTGGTCGGCCAGTTCCCGATATTCGCGCGCGTCGAGGACGCGGATGTGACCGAGAAGTTTGAGCCGCTCCTTGCGAGGGTAGTCCATGAAGAACAACGCGACACGGTCGCTGACGGAGAGATTGCCGGTGGAGATGATCTGCCTGTTCCCGCCGAAGTCGGCGAACCCAAGCTGGTTTGGTCCGAGCACTTTCAGAAAGCCCGGCGGCCCGCCACGATGCTGGACGTAAGGCCAGCCGTCCTCCGTGACAGTGGCCATGTAGAAACTGTCGCGGGCAGTGAGGAAATCGCTTTCATCTGCGGTGAGGGTGTCAGTTTCCGGCGCGGGTGGGAGCTTGGCCGTGCGGCCGTAGTAATGCGCCTGCGCGGCGCGCACGGACGGTGTGAAGGTGGTGGCTAGAAACTTAATTGCCATGGCGTAAGCGTGCCGAATGTTCGCGACGAACTCAAGCCTGCCCGCCAAAGCTGACATGGTCGTCGGCGTCCAGACGTCCATGATCGTTTGCAGATCAGCGCGCGCGGGGCTGAGTGGTCTCGCCTGCGCGGCGGAAGTTGGGTGAGGAGAGGAGCAGTGGCGGTATTCATGATGAATGGAAGATGGGGGTCGAAGTATTGGGTCAACGCTGCCATGCGAACCAGCGCTGCATGAGTCCTTTGACGAAAGACGTCAGGCGAGTGCGGTTGTAAAGGTCGCCGACCCTGCGGATGGCTTCAGCTTGCGTCGGGTACGGATGAATCGCCGCACCGATCATTTTGAGGCCGAGCTTGCCTTTCATCGCCAGCGTGAGTTCACCGATCAAATCGCCAGCGTGGGCCGCCACCACTGTTGCGCCAACGATTTTATCAGTGCCTTTGCGAACGTGAACGCGCACGAAGCCTTCGGTTTCGCCGTCGAGAATCGCGCGGTCCACCTTGCTCATCTCCTGGGTGAACGTATCCACTTCGATGCCTTGCGCCGTGGCGTCCTTCTCATAAAGGCCGACGTGCGCGATTTCCGGCGAGGTGTAAGTCGCCCACGGGATGATGAGCGAACTCGCTTTGGCGCGGCCTTTGAACAGTGCGTTCTGAATGACGATGCGCGCCATGAAATCTGCCGCGTGCGTGAATTGATAAGGCGAGCAAATATCGCCGCAGGCGTAGATGCGCGGGTTGGCGGTTTGCAAACGGTCGTTGACCTTCACGCCCTTTTTGTCGAACTCGACGCCGACGGTTTCAAGTCCGAGTTCTTCGACGTTCGGCGCGCGGCCCACGGCGACGAGCAATTGATCCACCAACACGTCGTAACCCTTGCCATGCGAGCCGACTTGCAGACGGACGTCGTTCTGGTCTTTGGCGAGTTTGAGGTCTTTGCCGCAGCATAGCAGTTTCACGCCGTCGCGTTCCATAGCGGTGCGGACAACCTCCGACGCATCGCGGTCTTCGCGCGGGAGAATGCCGTGCTCGGCTTCCACCAGGAAAACCTCCGAGCCGAAGCGCGCGAAGCTTTGGGCCATCTCGCAACCAACCGGGCCAGCGCCGATGATGCCGAGTCGCCTGGGCAGTTCGGTGAGCGAGAACAGCGTTTCGTTCGTGAGGTAAGGAACGTCCTTCAATCCGGGAATCGGCAGCGCGGCAGCGCGTGCGCCGGTAGCGATGACGGCTTTGGTAAAACGCAAGGTCTGGCCGCCCACCTCGATGGTGTCCGGGCCCGTGAACTTGCCCGCACCGAGAAACACGTCCACGCCGAGTTCGGTGAATCGCCTGGCGGCGTCATGTGGGCTGATGTCGGCGCGCAGTCGGCGCATTCGCTCCATCACCTTGCCGAAATCCGTTGTCATGCCAGGCGGAACATTCACCCCAAACTCGGCAGCGGCGCGCACCGCAGCCACTGCCCGCGCGGCGCGGATGATGGCCTTCGAAGGCACGCAGCCGACGTTGAGGCAATCGCCGCCCATGAAATGCTTTTCGATGAGTGCGACCTTTGCGCCGAGCCCCGCCGCGCCAACGGCGCTGACCAGTCCGGCAGTGCCACCGCCGATGACGACGAGGTTGTAGCGCGGTGCTGGCGTAGGGTTTTTCCAGTCTGGTGGATGGACATTCGAGACGAGTTTCTGATTGTGCGCGTCCCATGGGAGGATAGGCGGTAGCGTTTGTTCGGTCATAACCTTTGCCTGATGAGTTCTACGGCGTGACCTTCTTGGCGAGCGCCTTCTTGGCGATGCGGGTGACGAGGAGAGTCACAACGATGGTGGCGAGCAGCCCGATTCCGTAGAGCACCCATTCGCTGGTGGTGCGGGTCTGTTCGCCCGACGCGGCTTTGGCCAGCGAGCCGAGATACACATACATCACTGTGCCGGGCATCATGCCGATCCACGATGCGAGCATGTAGTGACCGAGCTTCACGCGTGTGAGGCCGAATGCATAATTCAACAGCGTGAAAGCAAACACCGGCGAGAGCCGCGTCAGTCCGACAATTTTCCAACCCTCCTTCGCGACAGCCCGGTCAATCGCGGCGAAACGTTCATTGCCTTGAATCTTGCGGGCGATGGCGTCGCGGGCGAGATGTCGGCCCACAAGAAACGCGCAGGTCGCTCCCAGCGTGGCAGCGATGGACACATAGATTGAACCCCACACCACGCCGAACACCGCGCCAGCGCCGAGCGTCAATACTGAGCCGGGAACGAACAGAACAGTCGCCAAAATGTAAATCGCGATAAAGACGACCGCGCCCCACGGTCCAAGCTGGCCGACCCAATCAAGCGATTGCTTGAGCAGATCCTGCACATGGAAATATTTGGCGGCGACGATGAACCCGATGGCCGCGCCGAGGTAGAGCAGCCACTTGCGTGCGGAGCCGGATCTGGTTGCGATGCTTTTCGAGCCACTCATGACAGCGATACCAGTGTGGGAGTTGATGGAAAGTTGGCGAGCTTAGAACCGCGACATGCCACTGTCGGCGACGCGAGGGGGAAAGTCCGAAGTCCGAGTGGCGAAGTGAACCATTCGCCAATCGGTTTCCAGCTCGCGGATGGCAGCGAGACAGGCGTCGAGCGTGACGTAGGACGTGCGGACGGCTTTGAAGGTGTAGTCCTTGAGCGCCTCGTCGATGTAGTGAACCCGGTGGGATGAAAGGATTGCCTTGGGGAAAGTCTTTTAAAAAACCTTCGCCGAAATCGCGTCACAATGCTGTCGGCATGCAGGAGAATCAGGATTTGGTGATCTTCCAAAGATGACCGTCGCTTCGAAAATAAATCGCGCCCGAGCCAATCGAAGGCGTTCCGATGATCGATTCACCAAGATCGAGTTCGCTGACGATCTCGCCCTCCGCCTTGGATGGGTCCACCACCTGGACTAGTCCCTTTTCATTGACGAAATAAAGGTGTTTGCCCGCTGCCAGCGGCGTCGCGCTGAAAGGGCCTTTCAGCCGAATCTGCCAAAGACGATTGCCGTTGGCAGTGTCGCCACAGGTCAGCACCCCCGCGTCGTTCAGAGTAAAAATGCGCTCGCCGAGGACCAGTGGACTGGCGGTCGCCGGACGCAATTGAGCGGCGCGCCAAAGCTGTTTGGGTGGGTGTCCATCGGCGGTGATTTGAAGCGCGGTGATGCCATGCGACGGAACGAACAGAGTGTCTCCACGCAACGCGCTCGACGGGATCGTGTCTGCGCCCTCGGAATAGTTCCAAATGACCTTGCCGGACGCCGGATCAATGGCACTGACCCCACCAGCCGACTGCAAGGCCACGATTTGCTTCCCGTTGCTACCTCGCAGCAACAGCGGTGAAGTCCAGTTCACACGTTTCGGACGCTCGATTTTCCAACGGTTGATCCCAGTCCCCACATCGATGCCAACGACAAACGCTTCGCCGTCGGTCTCCACCTGGGCAACCAGAGTGCCTTCGGCGACGACCGGGGACGACGACAGCCCGAGGCTATTGCTCGCATTCGGATAATCGCGCATCAAGCCTCGGAGCCAGAGCAGATTGCCATCAAGGTCCAGGCAAATCAGGTCGCTGGAGGAAAAAACGGCGAAGATGCGCTCGCCGTCACTCGCGGGTGTCGGCGCGGCAACGCTGATCTTCTCGTGGCAAGTGGTGCGACCCGTCGCCCAAAACTGACGTTCCCAGCGCTTCGTGCCGTCTTCCGCGTTGAAGCAAACCACATGCAAACGGTCCTGGCGAGCGCCGCTCGAACTCGTCACGAAAATGCGATTGCCCACAATAATTGGACTCGACAAGCCGCGTCCGGGCAGTGGAATTTTCCACGCAACACTTCTCTTGGCGTCGAGCACAGTCGGCATGCCTGCCTCATCGGAAACGCCAGCGCCCTGGGGGCCGCGGAACTGTCGCCAATCACCGGCGCTCGCCGTGAGTGTGGCGAGGCAGCAGAGGAAAAATAGAATGCGGTTCATCGGTTTGCTTCAGTTCTCGGGGTGCGAGTTGGAGTGGTGTTACTGCTCGACTGAATTGGCGTTCCCAGCGCATCACAGACGCGGAGCTGAAAGTCCCAGTCACCCGCCCAATCTTCGGTCTGCTCGTTTTGACAGACCTTCACGAGAATCACGTTGCGGCCGGGTTGAAGCTGTCCGCTCATGCGGTATTGATCCATGGCTTTGTTGCGATGGTACTCATCCTGGCCGAAGAGGAACTTGCCGTTGAGCCACACCTTCCAGGCGTTTTGAGAACCGAGCCGTAGTTCCACCGACTGCAACTTGTCAGCATAAAACTCGGTCCAGGCATAGGCGGCGACACCTTTCAGCGCCGTGAACGGCTTGTTCATGCTTACCACTCCACGTTCGTCCGTTGTGACAAAATTCTGCCAACGCACCCGGCCCGATTTACCTTCGTATTCAGCCTCCAGATCGATCTTCTGCTCCGGCGGATAAATAGCGGCGAATCCTTTGCGGCCGGTGCTGTCGAAAGGCCCGATGATTCTCCATTGATTGACAAAGCCAAAAAGTTTCAGCAAATCCACCGTCTGCCCCTGAGTGCGGAGTTGCTTCGTGATGCCGTCGATCTGATCCACATCGCGGGCGAAAGTAAGCGACTGATGAAAGAGCAATACGGCGCGAGGCTTGTCCCCGCCCGCGAGCGACTGCTCGGCTTGCCGGATGATTTTCTGCACGGCATCGCGACGCAACTCTGGTCCGGGATCGTTTACCATCCCGGTGAGCAAAGTGTCTGCGGCGGCAGGATCGACCCGAGCAATCAGATCGAACGCCAGCCGGCGGGCGCGCGGATCATGCCGGGTATCCAGAAGAAACTGTCGCAGCTTCGTCAGCGGCAATTTGCTGCCCGCGTTCAGCTCGCGATCCGCGATCGTCTCCACTGCGGATCGGAACCAGTTCGCCGCTATGTCATTCGCCCCATCCATCGCGGCGAGGACAATGGGCAGGCTCGGCGCATCACTGGCCGCCAGTTTGCGCCACGCCCGAGCGGCCTCGACATTCCCGCCCCCCTCCAATTCCACCGCGCGGATGGCACGGATCGGCTCAGTGAGTTCGCGGGAAGCGTGGACGCCGTGAGCGCTGGTCAGCACGCACCCGAGAAGGACCCCTAATTTGAGATTTACTTGGATTTGCCGTCGGAACGAAGCGTGATGGTAATTGATAGGAAGTTCGTTTTTCAAGTCGGACGAAACACTAGTTGTCCATCGGCGTTGGCACAAGAAAAATGGCTCACTGAATCCTGCGTCGCATGAGAATCTCGTCAAGCGATCCATGAGGGAGAGTTGCGGCGATCCCACCTTCAGCCCAAGAGGCGCAGGACCGAATTGGGAAGAAGATTTGCCTGTGCCAGCATGGTTGTACCAGATTGAACGAGGATACTGCTGCGCGCAAATTGTGTGCTTTCCTCCGCGACATCCACGTCTTTGATCCGGCTGCTTGACTGAACTATGTTTTCTTTTTCGGTTTGCAATTGGTCATTGATCGAAGTGACCCGCGTTAGATTTGCTCCCACCACCGCGCGAAGGTTGGCAACCTGCTGAATCGTTCCTGTAATGGAGCCTAGATTGGACATGCCCAAACCTTGCCGCGGGCCGCTCCCGGTTCCAGGACCGCTATACGGATCCGCCTCGGTATAATCGACTGAGTATCCCATGTCCTGGAGGAAACCTACGGAGACTTTGCTTAGTGGGTATGGAGTGCCCGGGGCGTCGAGGAAGCCCGTCATCACCTCGTTACCAAAGACGTCATCTTCCGGGTGAACTCGCTCCGTCCCGACACCTCCACCGTCTTCAAGAGCGAAGCTCACGCTCGTAGTTCCGAAGATCTGATTCGCCTGAGCCACACCGTTTGTTCCCGTGTAGAAAAGGCCGCCGTCCGTTACATTGTTTGGGCCGGCAGTGTTATTCCACAAAGTCCCGATACCCAGTACGTGCCCCAATTCGTGCAGGTAAACAGCAAACAAGGAGCCGTTCGCTTCCATGCTACTTAAATCGGCGGCGTCGATAGTGATGGTTCCTTTTGAGGTCGTCGAATCCCCGGAGCCGCCTGCGCGATAGTTGTCGGCTGAACCGGTGGCCAACGCGCCATTGACACCGTCCACGTTGATGGTCTGAACATTGATCAATAGATCGTCGATCGCAACGCCGCCAACAGTTGCGGCGCTCAAATCAGCAGTAACGATGCTCTGCCATCGGTTCTTCGCCGCATAAAGAGTGTTCTTTTGGTCCTCTGTCAGGTTGTCATCGAGGAATTTCAGCTCAATTGTGAAATTGCCGTTGCCACCTCCTACGGCATTGGCGAGATTCGCACCCGCCAGACTGAACGTGCCTCCTTGCCCATCGACAACGGGCGTCAATGTTTTCTGCGCAAATAGGTTTACACCATTGAATTTGACATCGAGTGTGTCGTTAATGAAATCATTCAGCTTGGTAAACTCCATCTGGTAATTGCTGACATCAGAGGCGGTCTTAGTTGTGTCTCGGGAAAGCACTGAAATCTCACTCATCCGGTCGAGGGCTTTCGTGACTTTCTGCAAGAAGCCATCTTGAGTTTGCATGTAGGAAATCAGATTGGATGCATTCTGGAGGCTGGCATCAATCCGGTGCGTCAGCGCATCAAGCTTGATCGACTGAGCAAGGCCGGCCGCATCATCGTCCGGGGATACGATCTTGGAACCAGACGAAAGTCGCTGCAATGACTTCGCCAGTTTCCTGCTCGAATCCGCCAACAGCCTCATGGAGCTGTTAGCCGACAAGTTGTTACCGATGATCATGGCTCTATGGTGCCTACTTCTCTTCCGGACTTTTCGTGCCCGAAAAAACTCCACACACCATTCCAATCTGGGAATGGCGAGATAACCACACTTCTCAGTCCAGTCAAACCGCTGTTAATATGCGGAATGCTGGCTTTTGAATGGGTCAGCGCAGGGGGGACCGAGATGTTGAGGCAGCTATTGATAAAGCATAGGACAATTCCGTTTGTCTTCGTGGTTCACATCCATGTGACGCAATGTCGTCCGAGCATCCGCCAGCCCGACACTTCGGGCTCGCTCGACAATCTTCCTGACTCCTATAATCGGCTTGATTCGCTTGAACTTGAGGAAAATCTTCTTGCTCGACCCCGTTCGCGCGGTCCAACGAAACCGGGGAGGCGCCACTGCGATTGAATTAAGCTCCGATTTCAGAGGGCCTTTTTCATACTCTTACTCCTAATCGTAATCTTCTCGGTGTGAGTTTCTTGGAGAATAAGAGTAGGATTAGGATTGCGAGTAGGAATCACGCTCAAAATCCTTAACTCAATGGCAGTGGGGGCGGGCGCAAGCCATGGCGTGTTCTTTGTCCTTCCCCCAAGAGCCGGCCACTCGAATTCCGCGCTATCTGAGAAACCAAAGGCTCTCTTCGAAGCGCTATCTCAAAGAGTTGTCCCTGAAACGAAATGAATAACGGGTTCCTCGCTGTTTTCAGTGGAATAGTTCCACAGCGGATGAAGACCATTTTTCCATCTCGCCGGGATGACGGGAGTTTGGACCTATTGGCCGCTTTCGTCTCCCGGAGGGAGATTCGCGAATAGCCCGGCAGTTTACTGCTGGGTTCGAATGAGCCATCGCATAAGTCCCCCAGGGACGGCCGAATCCCCCAATGTCCGACGTCAGCTCCTATTCTCACCGTCTGTTCAGGACCAAGGATCGCCCGAGAATGGCTCAACCGTCCCTTCGGGACTTTGGGATTGGCGACACAATCCCACCCTTGAAAGGGTGGGCTATTCTCGAATCTCCCTCCGGGAGATAGGCTTGGGCTATTCTCGAATCTCCCCTCCGGGAGATGTCAGTCGGAAATAGCTCATCGGATACGACAGCACACGGCCGGAAAATGTCCAAACTCTACAAACTCTACGCACTCCTCGGAAGTGAGTCCTCCTGTCCGGACACGGAATTGATTCCACCGAAAACAGCGGGGAACCTCTTAACGCCACTGAATCGAACGAACTTATTGAGTTTTTGCAGCATCCAAGAAGGTTATCCTCCGACGGAATGTCAAAAATAGAATTCCTACAAGTCGGCTTGATGATCAGGATGCTTCGGGCGCAATCGGATCCTCGACCAATCCTTTCCGGCTGTGTTTCTCGATCGCCTTCTGAATGGTCGCCACCAACGCACGCGGATTCACCGGCTTAAGCAGCACCGCGAAAGCGCCCTTGGAAAGGCATTCCTGTTTGACCTCCTCGCGGTCAACCGAAGTCACCATGATCACTTCAATCCGAGGCCTCCACCCCTTGATCGTTTCCACAAGCTCATTCCCGGTCACGCCTGGCATCAGAATATCCAGGAGTACGACTTGAGGATCGAAGTCGTGAATCTTCTCCAGAGCCATCTCTCCGTTTTCGGCGACATCGGCGTTAAACCCTTCTCCTTTCAGGTAGGCCTTGAAGCTGAAACGAATCGCACTCTCATCATCAACCACCAAAACTCGAGCAGGCGAATCCGCGTTTGCCAACTTGGAGTTTTCCGATTTCACAGGGACCGAAGCTAGCTCGGAGGCCCCTCTTTCCGCAAGTAAATTGCGGGAACAAACATGGCGCGAATGTAATTTCCCTGGTGAACGGAGACGAATCCATGTTACAAAGGACTGGTGGATCTTTTTCGCTCAATTGTTCCTCCGGTCCAAGTCCGGCATGCCGAACCTAGCATGGTATTTTCTGCGGATGACGACTTCTCTCGTCCCTCGCCGCGACTTTTCAACGTGGCTCTGGAAGCAATTCGCGCAGCTCAAACAGTGAATCTATCCTCAGTAATCGCGCGGATGACAAGTCCTCCGTTCTACCCCGATGTTTGGCCCGGAGAGCACTACAAGCTTCTCGCTGGGCTGGTGATGGTGCTCCAGCCTAAACGAATCATCGAAATTGGAACATCAACCGGACTTTCGGCGCTGACCATGAAACGGTTCTTACCCGCCGATGGAAAAATAATCACGTTCGACATCGTCCCTTGGAATCGATTCACCGACACCACGTTCCTCCCGGAGGACTTTGACAACTCGCTCTCGCAGAAGGTTGCCGATCTCAGCATCGCTTCCAACATTCAACCCCATCTCGCGGAGATTCAGAGTTCTACTCTGATCTTTATCGACGCAGCAAAAGACGGCAGAGGAGAGCAACACTTTATCGACAACCTTCGCCGCGTGAGATTCGATCAACCTCCAGTGGTCGTGTTCGATGATATTCGCCTTTGGAATATGCTGAAAATTTGGCGCGAGATCTCCGCGCCAAAACTCGACATCACGTCCTTCGGTCACTGGTCCGGAACTGGCTTGGTCGATTGGGTGTGGGGAGCCCAAGATGACACAAAAAACGTTCGCTCGCCAAGCGTGTAAAACCGATTTGGATTTCTCACGAAGGTATTTTTCAAGGTTCATTTTCGAGCAGTCAGTGTTTTTCAACGCAATCACAATCAAGCCCTAACGCCTTCATAGAACGGCTCGTCGCAGCGCCACCCCGATCTTGACATCGTCATCCCGGCTCCCTCTACTCCTGTTCGCTATTGCATGGTGTCGCCACTCAATTCTCCGAGGATCGTTCACATTGCGTTTTGGCGGAAACATGGCTCCCACTTCTACTTAATTATAGCAGCTCTGATATCTATGAAGACAACGACTTCGACGAAACCCGGGCATCTCTTTTTTGCACTCATCAGCACTGCGCTCTTGCTGATGCAGAGCGAAACCAGTCGAGGCCAAATCGCATCCATCCCAGCGGGCAGCCCTTCTGGGCCTGGCAACAACAGCCGTGACCGCGCAGCTCTGTGGGAGTGGGAACAGCGGGCCTATCCGTTGGGATACATTCCTGACGGCGCTCGATCACGGGCGGCGGAGACAATCCAGAAGTCGAAAGGCCAACTCGGTACGCGGAAAGGGATCAGTGCCGTGTCCGCGATCGGCCTCAAGCTTAATCTGCAGAGCATCACGCGTGCGGGTGACCGAGTGATCGCCAGCTCGGACAACAGCCCGGATGTGGAAGGAGTAGCCAATGCCATCGACCAGACACCTTCCAAGTACTTGAACTTCGATGTTCGTATCGATGGGAGCGAAAGCGGGTTCGTCGTTCGTCCTTCCATGGGTCCGACCACGATCGTCGGCATCCGCATGCAGTCGGCCAACGATCATTCCGAGCGTGATCCCAAAGTAGTCACCGTGGAGGGATCCAACGACGACACGATCGATGCCTTTAATTCGGGCAAATGGACATTGATAGCGGAGATCGACCCGATACCTGCATGGACAGAGTTGTTTCCAGGCGGTGATCGACTCAAAACACAGGAGTTCCTTTTCGCCAACACAAATTCTTACAAAAGCTACCGCTGGACAGTTTGGGACACGCAAATACCGAATGACTGTTGTTTCCAGATTGCCGAAGTGGAGTTTCTGGTCGCGCCGCAAGCCGTGATCCCGCCACCGCCACCGCCCCCTTTGCAATCCAAACTGTGGGTGAGTGTCGGCCCGAGCCCCCAGATGAACGGCCAAATTGGCCGCCAGTTCACCCGCCAATCCGTCAGCGGACGGGTTCGGTCGATTGCCGTCGATCCAGGTAACTCAAATCACTGGCTGCTGGGAGCGGCCCGCGGCGGGCTCTGGGAAACCTTGGATGGCGGCGCGACCTGGATACCCAGGGGTGACGACCAACCGTCGCTGGGAATGGGGGCGATCGCGTTCGCGCCGGGCAATGCCAAGATCATTTACGCTGGGACCGGTGAAGAAAGCCAACTCGCTGGAGGCGGCCTGCTCAAATCCAGCGATGGCGGCCGGACATGGCAACTGGTCGCCGTGGACACTTTCGCGAAAACTTCATTCAGCGATATTGCAGTGGATTCCACCAATCCCGACGTTCTGGTCGTCGCCACGACTTATGGGGTGAACGCATTGCGCGACTCATATATTCCGGGGGCGCCGGGGACGGGCGTTTTTAAATCGACGGACGGAGGCAAGAGCTGGAGATTGGCTCTCCAGGGGACAGCCACTTCTATTGAGGCCGTGAACAGCGACTTCCGTCGGCAATATGCCAGCCTGTGGTCGGTCGGATTGTTCCGCTCGACCAATACCGGCGACGAATGGAAAGCCGTCGCGGGTCCATGGGCCAATGCCAAAGTCGGTCGGATCGAGTTGGCGCTTTCGCCGACAGCCGGGAACGTGCTTTACGTGAGCGTGGCCAAGCCGAGCGGGCAGGGCTATCTGGGCCTTTGGAAAACGGAAAACGCATGGGACCCGGTTCCGGCGTGGACTCAGATTCCGGTGGGGGCAACCGACGACGGCTCGGGCAAGTGGGGGTGTTGCGGTTGGAACAAGGCGTTCGGCAGCGCAGGTGATCAGTGCTGGTACAACCACAAGCTCCTGGTGGATTCGCTCGATTCAAATGTACTCTATTTTGGCGGCATCGATCTGTGGCGCTACGACCAGAATGGTTGGAAGATCATCAGCAACACCACCGCGAACCTGGACAATGGGATTCACCAGGATCAACACAGCTTGGCTTGGGCGGGCAGCCGCCTGATCACCGGAAACGACGGTGGCGCTTGGAGCACTTCCAATGGCGGGCAGACCTGGACCTCGCATAATGCCACTTTGGCGATCACGACATTCTACTACGGATCGGTTCATCCAGATAATCCGGATATCATCATGGCGGGAGCACAAGACAACGGAACGAGCTTGCGGAACGCCGCAGGCGAGTGGTTCACGATCTCGGGCGGTGATGGCGCGGGGAATGCCATTTCCTATCAATTCCCCGACAGCCATCGGGCGGTGTCGTCCCAAAATCTGGGCCTGACTCGGATCATCAAATCGAAAAGCGGAGCGGAGGATTACGTTCCCGCGAAGACAGGCTTGGCGGTCAGCGCTTCAGGGAGTGTCGTGGATGCCCCGTTCATCGGATCGTTTCAGATTCATCCGGCCAATGAGAACCTCTTGATCACCGGCACAAAAAAGGTATGGCGCAGCGACGATTTCTTCACGGCTGCCGGGCCTCGTTGGAAGGCGAACAGCCCGGAGTTTGACTCGAAGATATCGGCCTTGGCATTCGCTGCTTCCGATGTCCAAGGCAATACCTACGCGGTGGGGACAAGCAAAGGATCGATCCAGCTCACGGCGGATCAGGGCAAGAGCTGGAAGAATCTGAACCCCGAGGGCGCGATGCCTCGCCGATATGTCACCGGCTTGGCATTTGACCCGCAAAACAGCCGCGTCCTCTATGTGACGCTCTCCGGCTTTGACGAAGGAACTCCGGGCAAACCTGGACACCTTTTCAAAACAGCGAATGCCACGGACGCCAAACCCGCGTGGGAAAATGTCACGCCGCCCGGCCGAGGATCATCGCTCAACCTGCCGCATAATTGTATCCTGATCGATCCCAACAACCCGAGCATTCTTTACGTTGGGACCGACGTGGGAGTGTGGCAGACACTCGATGGCGGAGACTCCTGGACCCACTTTGGTCCGGAATCCGGAATTCCGAACGTTGCGGTTTTCGACCTCAAGGCGACGCGTTCGTCCGTCGTCGTGGCCTTCACCAACGGGCGCGGGGCGTTTCGCTATGATCCAAACGCCGTAAACGTCCTCCCCACAGTGATCCGCGTCTCACCCAGCGATGGCGGCCCCGGAACTGTGATCACCGTGGACGGAACGAAGCTGGCCGTCGTGAGCAGCGTCGAGGTGGGTGGAATTCCGGCGCAGTTTACGATCAAGTCTCACAACCAAATGACGCTGACCGTGCCGGCTATCGCGACGACCGGACCTATCAAGCTCATCGCCCCCGGCGGGACTGTGACGAGTTCCTGGCCTCGGGCCGCCTCCTCGGGAGCGGGCCTCAATTCGTTCACTCCGGATACCAACCCAGCCGGAAAGAGCCTTTCCGAACTCTCGCCCACCGTCGCGAACCAACCTCAGCCTCTGGCATTTTCAAAGGCGCCGGTCATTGCCTCGTTCGCCCCGAACCGGGGCCTGCCTGGGAGTCGTGTGACCATTGACGGTTTCAACTTCACTGGCGCGACCCAGGTTTCCTTCGGCACAGTCAACGCCACCGATTTCACCGTGACGTCGCCCAACCAGATCGTGGCGACGGTGCCCGCCAAGGCCACGAGCAGCAGGATCGAAGTCAAGACCTCGGCTGGAACAATCCTGAGTTCTGCCAGTTTCAATGTGACCAATGAGCCGCTCGTCTCAGGCTTTGTTCCGCCGCGAGGCGGCGCAGGTCAAACGATCACAATCAGTGGTGCAAATTTCTCCGGCACCACCAAGGTGACCTTCAACAACATCGTGGCCGTTTTCAAAATCCAATCAGCCACCGAGATCATTGCCACGGTCCCCACCAATGCAACGACAGGACTGATCGCGGTGTTTACTCCCTTTGGTAACGCGGCGAGCCCGACGAGTTTTGGCTTTGTTCCACCGCCCACGATTACATCCTTCAGTCCCATCGCAGGCGGATCTGAAACGCAAGTGACGATCACGGGAACGGATTTTATCGGGGTCACCGCAGTCGCGTTCAACGGCTTGAGCGCTTCGAGGTTTGAGGTTTTCCCGAGCACGAAAATCGTGGTCACTCTGCCCGTCGGCGCCCGTTCCGGCCAACTCGCCGTGACGACGGCCGGCGGCACGGCGTCCAGCAGCGCCGTGTTCCAGGTGCCCGTGCCTCCAGGCAATGACAACTTCGTCGCGGCGCAGGCCATTAGCGGAGCCGTCAACTCCATCTCGGGCCACAACGAGTCGGCGACGAGAGAGATTGGGGAGCCGAGCCATGCCGGCAATGAAGGAGGGAAATCGGTCTGGTTTAAATGGACGGCTCCGGCGACAGGAGCGTGGGTGTTCGACACCGACGGCAGTGATTTTGACACTTTGCTGGCTGTGTACTCTGGATCGACCTTGACCACGCTCGCTGTGGTCGCGGCGAATGAATATGTCGAAGATCTGGGCATCAGCAAAGTCATCTTCAGTGCGGTGGGCGGAAGGGAATACCTCATCGCGGTGGACGGGTTCAAGGAGGACGACGCGGGCGATTTGGATTCTGCCGCAACCTCCGCAGACGCCGGCAATCTGATCTTGAACTGGGCCCAGCGCACCACCGGCCCAACTCTATCCGGCATGACCCCTCCAAGTAGCGAGGGTGGGGTCGTGGTGACCCTCCATGGCGCCAACCTGTTCGGAGCCACAACGGTGACCTTTAATGGCGTGAACGCTTCCGAGTTCGAAGTCGATTCCGAGTCGGAGATTTCCGTCCGAGTTCCGGCGGGTGGGACGTCCGGACCAGTTCGGGTCTCCACACCGGCGGGCCTCGCAACGAGTGGCACCGATTTCGTCGTGCGACCGGGGCCATCTCATGACAAATTTTCAGCCTCGCAAATTGTAACCGGCGACACCGGCGCGATATCAAGTCGCACCGTGGGCGCCACCAAGGAGGCCAACGAGCCGAACCACGGCAAGGATCCGGGCGGAGCTTCGGTCTGGTACGTGTGGACCGCCCCCGCCACGGGTTCATGGACCTGGAGTACGTTTGGCAGCCAGTTTGACACCCTCCTGGCCGTCTATAAAGGCACGAACGTGGCCGCGCTCACCCCTATCGCCTCGAACCATGCGGACGGGCCGAGAGGCAGCAGCCGGCTTGTTCTCGCGGCAGTCCAGGGCACGGCATATCACATCGCAGTGGACGGTTTTGAAGGTGCCACGGGCGAGCTTGTCCTGAGCTGGGCGAAATCAGCAGATGTGCCGCTCATCATGAAATTCAGCCCGAAAATCGGGACTGAGGGTACATCAGTCACGATTACGGGCGCCAACTTCACCGGGACAATCGCAGTCACTTTCAACGACGTGAAAGCCGGTCTGGCCACCCTGACCTCCGCCAAACAGATCGTGGTCACAATTCCTGACGGAGCGGAAACAGGTCCGATCCGGATCAGCACACCTCGGGGCACTGCGGAAAGCTTCGAGAATTTTGTGATCGCGGTGCCGAGTCCCACCAACGACCACTTCGCCAACGCGCAGCCATTGATCGGCGACGCTGCCATTGTCTCGGGCACGAACCGGGGAGCCACCAAGGAGGGTGGCGAGACAGATCACGCCAACGATTCAGGTGGTTCTTCGGTGTGGTATGTCTGGAAAGCCACGACCAACGGTTTCTGGACGGTGGACACTCTCGGAAGCAATTTCGACACGCTTCTGGCCGTCTATACCGGTGCGCGACTGGACCAACTCACCTTGGTGGCGGCCAACGATGAGTTCGGCCAAGAGGGGGTCAGTCGGCTCACTTTTGCGGCGGTCTCAGGGACGGTTTATCACCTGGCTGTGGACGGCTACGAGGAAGACTCAGGCAAAGTGGTGTTGCGCTTGGTCCCACCCGGAGATTCCAAAGTGATTTATGCGACCGGTTTCGAAGTCGCCGAAGGCCATGCCACGAACGGCGTCTGGGCCGGGCGTCTCGGATGGGAGAAGACAGGCACGGGCGACAATGGAATTCTGCATGAATGGTTCCCTGAATCCGGACAACAGGCGTACCTGGGCTATCAAGCGCCTAAAGCCGCTGGAAATGTGAGCCTGAGCTTGTCCCGCCCGCTGAACCACACGCCAGATCTCAAGCAAGCGCCGATCGTCCGGTTCTCCGTGACCATGGCTGTGCAGGATTCGGAGAACGATCAGTTCGACGTGTTCCGTTGGACAGTACGGAACCAGAACCTCGATCCGCTCTTTGGGCTGGCGTTCGACAACTCGGACTTGGGTGTGTACTACGACTTGCAGGATGGAAAGGGCTTGGTTTACACCGGGGTCGATTTCGCTACCGAAACGATCTATGCCCTCGAAATCACAATGGACTTCGCTCAAAACAAATGGACAGCGATCCTGGACGACGGTGTCGAACGTCAGACGCTGGCTCGGGCTCTGAACCTGGCTCCGCCTGGTAAGGTGCAGAACTTGGGTCGAATCGCCGCCGAATGGTCCTTCGCAGACCCGAGCGAGCCGGGCGATAATTTCATGGTCATTGACGATTATCGAGTGGTTGCGGAAAGGGAAGTGGTTCCGCGCATCCTCTTGCCACCGGTGAACCAAACGGGAGCGCTGGGCGGGAGAGCTGCCTTGACTGTTTTGGCAGGTGGTCCGGAAAGATTCCAGTATCAATGGCGGTTCAATGGCGAGGATTTAACCGGAGCGAACGACCCAGTCTTAAACTTTGCCAGCCTTTCGTCGCTCCAAGCAGGACGCTACTCCGTGGTGGTCGCCAATGACTTTGGCATCATCGTAAGTGAAGAAGTTCGGTTGACGGTCGGTGATGCAGTCGCCGCCACTGTGAAATTGTCAGCGACACTACAAAAGGACGGCGGTCTGCTGCTGAACGTCAACGGTCCGGCCGCGCGCATTTACGCGATTGAATCCTCAAACGATCTGCAAAACTGGAAGGAATTCGGACGGAAAGACAACCCGACTGGCACTGTCAGTTTCCTCGTCAATCCTTCCGCTAGTTCAACCTATCAGTTCTACCGGGCGCGCCAAGTTCCATGAACTGCCGATCATTAGCCGACGTAGCCCAAGAGTTTCCGCTCCTTGATAATCTTAGCCACTTGGGGAGGAACCAATTCTTCCCACGCCGGATCGCCCGCTTTGATCTTGGCGAGAGCGTCGCGAGAGTAGATGGGCAGGAACCTTTCGTCGAAGTCTCGCAGGCCTAAAATAAACTGGTTTTCAATCAAATACGAGTACAGATGCCGCAGATGAGAAGCGACACGCAGGTTTCCCGCAGTTAGCACGCTGCCAGAAGTCGCGTCGAGGGTCGGGTAGATGTACAGTCGAAGGCCGTTTCTAAAAAGCCGCCCGAACGATTCGAGAATGCCACCTTCCAAATCATTGTAATACTTTTCTTCGAACAATTCTCGAAGTGTGGGCACTCCCATCACCACCCCGATCAACTGCTTGGTATAGCGGAAGAAGTACGCGGCCAAACGGTGGTATTCCGCATAGTTTGAAATCAGCACCGTTTTCCCTAAAGAACTGAGAATATCGACTCTCTCTAGAAAATCCTTGTGGTCAATCACACCGCCATCCGTCAGGTTCTTCAAGGTCATTTCCAAGAGCACGACGACCTCCTCGCCTTGCACTTGGGGCTCTTGGACAAGCTGGGCGAGCGAGCATGTCAACATGTCCAGCGTGGTCTTAGTCACGGGTCGAAAGCTTCCGCGCTCAACCAAAATAGGTTTCTTGTACAAGACCTCGGCAGCCTGGACGACTTCGCCTTCCGAATTAAACATTGCCGCGTTCGCCAGGCCTTTCTGGACGAGTTGCAGACTCATGACGCGGTTGTCCACTTTCTCAAAATCCGGTCCGGAGAATTTCACCATGTCCACCTCCACCCGCTCAGGCGTCAGACCATCGATGAGAGAGGCGATAAATTCTTCGGGCTGATGAGACAGGTAGATGGCTCCATAAATAAGGTTGACCCCCATGATTCCAAGGGTTTCCTGCTGCTGGATGTTCTCCTTGTCGAGCATTCGAACGTGGATGATAATCTGGGAGGGAGGAGCCGAGGGATGCGTCTGGAAACGAATTCCCAACCAACCTTGACCTTCATCAGCGCGAGTAAAGCTGCGAGCCGCAACTGTGTCAGCGAATACAAAGAATTTTGTATTGTCTCCGCGCTTTTCTTTGAGGCGATCGTGAAGCAGCTGATACTCATATTCGAGCATCGTCTGAAGGCGTTGACGGCTGACGTAGCGCTTGCTTGGCCCATAAATCGCATCACTGATCGTCATGTCGTAAGCCGACATGCTTTTGGCAACCGTGCCCGCCGCGCCGCCGACGCGGAAAAACCATCGCGCCACTTCCTGCCCAGCTCCGATTTCCGCAAAGACGCCATATTTCGTGGGGTCCATGTTGACGCGAAGAGCTTTTTGGTGTGTGTCAAGTTGTTCACTTTTCATAGGATGGTACAATTTCAATTACGGGAACTACAATCGAACAAGCAAGCGTGTTGATTGGCAAAACGCGCCTAACAATTAAGCGGCCTGATATTCCGCAGTCAACTCACTGCCACGCTGGGCTTCACTCGAAAACCGTCAAAGATACTACTTCCCAGCACAGATGCGAACTGCCAGGTAGTTCGTCTGCACTCTGATTACTGTCTGAACATGGGATGAAATCAAGCGGTAAATAAGATCAAGAGCAACTATCGAGGGTCGATTAGGGTCGCTGAAGAGTTTAGTGTGCTGACTTTTTTTGCTTCGCGCGGCCAAGCGTTCGTTTCAGAAAGTTGTCGATTTCCACCTTCTGTTTGCGAGAAAAACTGTGATAGCCGTCCCCCTCAGATGCGGCATCGGGTTTCGCCACCTGGATCATCGGAGCCTCCCTATCCGAGGCTGAGGATGATTCGTTTGAAGGAGGCATATACTCGATGAAAGGATCGTTAACAGCCACAGCCGACTCGACAGCATCTGGAATGGCATTTGGAATGGCGGTGGGTGGGGCAACGGAATTGTTATGGTTCCACCGACCCGACTCAAGGTTGGCCAACTTATTGTGCAGCACGATAAGTTCACGCGTTTCCCGGTAGTGTTGTTCTTCGATCTTCTCCTTAAAGTCTTGGAGCTTGTCCGAAATCGGCTGCAACAGCACATTCAGATTCGCTTTGTTGAGATCTGTTAGGTTTTGGGACTTTTCCTCGAGAACCTGTTGGACCAAACCCTTGAATTCCTGGCTGAGCCGTTGCTGCAAATGCAGCAGGTCCACCTTTTGATGTTCGAGCTTTTGCTCCAAGTGATGCCGGTTGGCCCGCTCTCGCGAGAGGTCGGCGTGCATCGAAATGTTAAATTGCCTCTCCTGCGCAATCTCGTTTTGAAGGACCTGCTGGTTATGTTCGAGCATTCGGTTGCATTCTGAGGCTTTTGCCTGCTCGATTTGCAAGCTGTTGAAGTTCTCCTTGATGTGGAGCAACTCAGCTTCGGCAAGTGCTCTTCTGGCATTTTGTCGGCCTCGGTAGGAAAACCATCCAGTGCCGAATCCAATCGCCAACCCCAGAACCAAACAAAGCACATCGGGTGTCATAGCAACATCAGCGGCCAATGATGGCCGCTCGGCAGAGATGATTCGCTACGGACATGGTGGCTGTTCCATTCATACACATTCTCTAGTCCAGGAAACGTGACTTAAGTTTGTCTTGGCTTATTTAAACAGAATTTGGTATTTGATCAAGGCATTGTTAGTGGACCGCATTGAACGTTTTGTCCGATCGAGATAAGCTGCGTGCTATGTTTGGATGTCCGTCGAGAGAGCATTTCAATAGCAACACTCCATTCTGGGGAGGACTTTCAACGCTTTGCCGCTTCTAGCGCT
This sequence comes from Akkermansia muciniphila, assembly GCA_945861765.1. Lineage (GTDB taxonomy): Bacteria > Verrucomicrobiota > Verrucomicrobiia > Limisphaerales > SIBE01 > SIBE01. The sequence continues at coordinate 29,936 of CAMAWP010000027.1, forward strand.
TGGGGCAGCTTTTCGGTTGCCTACCAGTGCCGATTCAGTCGGTCGTAACAAAAGTTTCTCAGCAGTTCTGATTATTGTATGCCTTTAAAAATTACCTTTTTGAACCAGAAGGGCGGAGTCGGAAAATCTACTTCTAGCGCGCTTATCGGCGCGGCGCTCAGCTCCGCCGGATATCGCGTCGCCTTCGAGGATACTGACAGCCAAGGCTCGTTGACGATGTGGACGGACAAGATTGGCAAGCTGCCAATGGTCCAAGACTGTCCCACCGCCGAGGTCATCATTTGCGATACGCCCGGACGAATCGATCTCAATCAGGAGGAACACGAGGGATTTTTTCGTTCCATCATCCAGACGAGCGACCGTCTGGTGATCGTTTCAGAAAAGAGCCTGTTTAGCACTCAGGCATCAATCCCGATGATTGAACTGGTCAAAAAATACATGAAGACCGAAGCTAAGGCCATGATCCTGTTCAACAAAGTGCGGCAACGCACATTGGTGGGACGCCAGGACGAATTAGAGATGGCGGAAGATCTCGGCTTGCCGGTATTGAAGAATTCCTTGCCATTGGCAGCCTCCTATGAAAACGTCCAGATCGAAGGCTTTGCTGCCGTGATGGGTAAAAACCGGGAGAAGATCTTTTCCTTAGCTTTGGAAATCCTCAAATGACGAGTAAGAACTCTAACTCATTAAAGGAGTTGAAGGGTTTGCGCGAGGCGGTCATCGCTGAGGAAAAAGCTAAAACTCACGAACGCCTTAAAAGTCTGCCACCGGGTCCATCCCGAGAGCAACCGGACGTCTCCATGTCGCCCGACTTGGAACCGCAAGAGGAGTTTGAAGAAGATTCACCCATTCCAACGCCGTCGGCACTGCCGCCGCCACCGGCTGCACCCAGACCACCCCAGGTCTCCTCCGCCAATGCCGCCCGTCCCGCAGCCGTCGGTCCTTCCTCGCCGGCCGTGACTCGAACCAAGACTGTACAGGAGTCTGCCTTAATCATCCCGCTGACACCCAAGATTCAGGAGCGTCTTCAGAAGCACGTTGAAAACGGTCGTTGGAGTCAGGCAGACCTTGTGATTGAACTGATTCGAGCCTTCCTGCACGGTGGTTACCCAGAAATCCATTTTGGCGACCAGTTAATTGCGAAGGCGGGAACTTATCGAACCTTCGAGCGGAACCCACTCGATACGGTTCTAAAAATTGTCAGCGGCCAAGGGGTGTTCAATGTCACCGTCAGTCCTGAGAATGCTGAATATCAGAACTGGCTTTCGCATTTTTCCAACCAGAAGGCGGCCGATCCCCAAAAGGCGGCCAGCCAGGTTTGCCTATTTGCCCTCCAAACGTTCTTGGAAAGTGTCGAAGATTTTAAAGTCCAAGGATGGGTTAAAAGCCTGCCGACGGATGCGTACTCTGTCACCCCCGCGGGTTAGGTTGTGAGGAATTTCCTTTCGATGCCTTCGGGCTGTTGCTGTATTCAATAGCGAGGAAAAGTAACAACTGGGCATCGTCGAAATCAAACGTTTCCGATAGGAGAAGAGAGGCGGCACTCATCATGCCGCCTCTTTGCTAATTGCTGGAATTATCCAGTAAGTTCCTTTAACCCAAAAGTCGCAATGACGATTGGGGCTGAAGGTTGGCCTGGGCCAACATTGCTGTCCCGGACTGCACCAGGATGTTGTACTTCGCAAACTGCGTGCTCTCTAAAGCCACATCCACATCTTTGATCCGGCTATTGGCCGCCGCGAGGTTCTCGTTGAGGATGTCGATCTGTTCACTGTTCAGGCTCAAGCGCGATATGTTGGCACCTATCTTGGCACGCATGCCGGCTAAGTTCTGAATAGCTGTCTTGATGTAGGTTAAGGATGTTGCCGCGCTGGTGGCATTCCCTACGGCCGTTGAGGCAGTTCCAGAGAAGTCGTAAATCGCGGAGATGGATGTTCCGGCTCCTAGACCTGCTGCCGTGGTCGATGTAAACGACCCCGTTAAAGTTGCCCCATTCAAGGCAAATGTATTTGCGTCACTGTCAATGGTGATGGCTAGCCCCACAGAGGCTGAGCCAAACAAGCTAACGCCATTAAACAATTTAGTGACGATGTCGCTGATGTAGCTCTGCAACTGCGTGAACTCTGCCGCGTAGTTGGACAGGTCACTGGCGCTCTTGGTGGCGTCCTGCGCCAACACTGTGATTTCGCTCATCCGATCCAACGACTTTTGCACCTTCTGCAAGAAGCCATCCTGCGTCTGGCTAAAGGAGATGGCATTGGCGATGTTCGAGTTGGCAGCCTTGTTGCGGTTGATCTGCGCGTCGAACTTGATCGACTGCGCCAGCCCTGCCGAATCGTCCTCAGGAGAGACGATTCTGGAGCCTGAAGCAAGTCTCGCCAGAGATTTACTGAGCATCGAGCTTGAAATGCCCAGCAAACGGCTTGCATTGTTTGCTGCTGTATATGTATTAATTACCATAAGACAATTCCTTTTGTCTGGTTATTCATAATGTTTGTCTTACCGAAAACGGCTTCCATGCCGTTTAGAAAACTTTAGTTCAGGCGTTTTCCAGTTTCCTGTGCGATAAACAGGCTATCGCGGACAATTGGCCATTTTCAGGGAACTCTGTTTATGTCTTCTCTTGGCCACCGGCGGCACCAATCGCGCCGCCGGTTGATTGATGCTGGATTTATCCAGTGATACTTTGCCTAACCCAGCAGCCGCAATGTCGATTGCGGCAGAGCGTTGGCTTGGGCCAACATTGCTGTGCCCGACTGCACCAGGATGTTGTACTTCGCGAACTGAGTGCTCTCTTGAGCCACGTCCACATCCTTGATCCGGCTGTTGGCCGCCGACAGGTTCTCGTTCAGGATGTCCAGTTGTTCACTCGTCAGGCTCAGGCGCGAGATGTTTGCACCTATCTTGGCCCGCATGTTCGCTAAGTTCTGAATGGCGGTCTTGATGTAGGTTAACGAAGTTGCCGCACTGGTGGCGTTGCTGACGGCCACGCTCGTAGCGCTCGATGAATCGTAGATAGACGAAATGCCTACTCCATTTGTTCCTAGCCCTGGTGCTCCCGTGCTCGATGTAACTGACCCTGTCAGGGTGGCTCCATTCAAGGCGAAGGTATTGGCGTCGCTGTCAATGGTGATGGCTAAACCCACGGAAGTTGAACCAAACAGGTCAACGCCATTGAATTGCTTGGTCGTGATATCGCTGATGTAGGCTTGCAACTGAGTGAACTCTGCCGAGTAGTTGGACATGTCGCTGACTGATTTGGTCGCGTCCTGCGCCAGCACCGAGATTTCACTCATCCGGTCCAGCGACTTCTGCACCTTCTGCAAAAAGCCATCCTGCGTCTGGCTAAAGGAGATCGCGTTCGCGACGTTCGAGTTGGCAGCCTTGTTGCGGTTGATCTGCGCGTCGAACTTGATCGACTGCGCCAGCCCTGCCGAATCATCATCAGGTGAGACGATTCTGGAGCCTGAAGACAGGCGGGCCAGGGATTTACTGAGCATCGAGCTTGATGTCCCCAGCAAACGAGCTGAGTTACTTGCTGAGGTATTTGTATTTATTACCATAAGACAATTCCTTTTGTCTGATTCTATTTATGTTGTCTTTCACCGAAAACGACTTCCATGCCGTTTAGAAAACTTTAGTTCAGGCGTCTTCCAGTTTCCTGTGCGATAAACAGGCTATCGCGGACCTCTGGCCAGCTTCAGTCAACCCTGCCAATCCTCTTTCACACCCAAGGCAGAATCGCATTATTCTGACCAAATTCATCAGCCGGAAAATCCTATCGCCTCTGGTGCCCTACTGCTCACAATCATTGGCAACCAGCTCGGTTTTCCAACCCAGGGTTCTTGCCTCGGATCTTTGGAAAATAATTTCCAAGCCCCGTGCTTCACCCTAAAATTCAATGCGCTCATAAAATGCGCTGTGCTATGTCATTTGATGGTTCAAGGAAGGTTATGCATTCGCTTCGCTAACCGGCGGCACTCACCGTGCCGCCGGTTACTCGATGCTGGATTTATCCAGCGAGATCTTGGCTTAACCCAGCAATCGCAATGTCGATTGCGGCAGAGCGTTGGCTTGGGCCAACATTGCTGTGCCCGACTGCACCAGGATGTTGTACTTCGCGAACTGAGTGCTCTCTTGAGCCACATCCACATCCTTGATCCGGCTGTTGGCCGCCGACAGGTTCTCGTTCAGGATGTCCAGTTGTTCACTCGTCAGGCTCAAGCGCGAGATGTTTGCACCTATCTTGGCCCGCATGTTCGCTAAGTTCTGAATGGCGGTCTTGATGTAGGTTAACGTTCCTGCCGCGCTGGTGGCATTGCCCACTGCCACGGTAGAACTCGATGAATCGTAGATGGCCGAAACGGCTGATCCAGCTCCCAGACCTGCGCCCCCGGTGCTCGATGTAAACGAACCGGTCAGAGTAGCCCCATTCAAGGCGAATGTGACTGCGTCACTGTCAATCGTGATGGCTAGACCTACAGAAGTTGAACCAAACAGGTCAACACCATTGAACTGCTTGGTCGTGATATCGCTGATGTAGTTCTGCAACTGTGTGAACTCTGCCGAGTAGTTGGACAGGTCGCTGACTGTCTTGGTCGCGTCCTGCGCCAGCACCGAGATTTCACTCATCCGATCCAGCGACTTTTGCACCTTCTGCAAGAAGCCATCCTGCGTCTGGCTAAAGGAGATCGCGTTGGCGACGTTCGAGTTGGCGGCCTTGTTGCGGTTGATCTGCGCGTCGAACTTGATCGACTGCGCCAGCCCTGCCGAATCATCATCAGGTGAGACGATTCTGGAGCCTGAAGACAGGCGAGCCAGGGACTTACTAAGCATTGAACTTGACATACCCAGCAAACGAGCTGAGTTACTTGCTGAGGTATTTGTATTTATTACCATAAGACAATTCCTTTTGTCTGATTCTATTTATGTTTTGTTTCACCGAAAACGACTTCCATGCCGTTTGGAGAACTTTGGTTCAGGCGTCTTCCAGTTTCCTGTGCGATAAACAGGCTATCGCGGACCTCTGACCAGTTTCAGTGAACCCTGCCAATCCACTTCCACACCCAAGGCAGAATCGTTCTGTTCTGACCAAATTCATAAGCCGTAAAATCCTATCACCTCTGGTGCCCTGCCGTTCACAATCATTGGCAACCAGCTCGGTTTTCCAGCCCAGGGTTCTTGCCTCGGATCTCTGGAAAATAATTTCCAAGCCCCGTGCTTCACCCTAAAATTCAATGCGCTCATAAAATACGCTCTGCTATCTCATTTGCTTCTTACGGAAAGTTTATGGATTCATCTGGCTACCGGCGGCACTCACCGTGCCGCCGGTTACTCGATGCTGGATTTATCCAGCGAGATCTTGGCTTAACCCAGCAGTCGCAATGTCGATTGCGGCAAGGTGTTGGCTTGGGCCAACATCGCTGTGCCCGACTGCACCAGGATGTTGTACTTCGCGAACTGAGTGCTCTCTTGAGCCACATCCACATCTTTAATCCGACTGTTGGCCGCCGAGAGGTTCTCGTTCAGGATGTCCAGTTGTTCACTCGTCAGGCTCAAGCGCGAGATGTTTGCACCTATCTTGGCGCGCATCCCAGCTAAGTTCTGAATGGCTGTCTTGATGTAGCTTAACGATGTTGCCGCGCTGGTGGCATTGCCCACTGCCACGGAACTGGTGCCCGATGAATCGTAGATAGCCGAAGTGCTTCCAGCTCCCAGACCTGCTCCCCCTGTGCTCGATGTAAATGAACCGGTCAGGGTAGCCCCATTCAAGGCGAAGGTATTGGCGTCGCTGTCAATGGTGATGGCAAGGCCTACGGAAGTTGAACCAAACAGGTCAACACCATTGAACTGCTTGGTCGTGATATCGCTGATGTAGTTCTGCAACTGTGTGAACTCTGCCGAGTAGTTGGACAGGTCACTGACTGTCTTGGTCGCGTCCTGCGCCAGCACCGAGATTTCACTCATCCGATCCAGCGACTTCTGAACCTTCTGCAAAAAGCCATCCTGCGTCTGGCTAAAGGAGATCGCATTGGCGACGTTCGAGTTGGCAGCCGTGTTGCGGTTGATCTGCGCGTCGAACTTGATCGACTGAGCCAGCCCTGCCGAATCATCATCAGGTGAGACGATTCTGGAGCCTGAAGACAGGCGGGCCAGGGATTTACTGAGCATCGAGCTTGACATACCCAGCAAACGAGATGAGTTGCTGGC
>CAMAWP010000028.1 GCA_945861765.1 Akkermansia muciniphila
GCCCTCCGTTGATTAACCTGGTGTTCGCCTCGACTCGACCGTGTCTGCACAAAATACTCTAACGCCGTGGGGATCTGAAGCTCTTCGATATGCCGCAGTGCCTAAGGATCTTCCTGCTGGCTATCTGGTGAACGATGACAATGCGGCACAAAGACAGATCGCCATCGTAACGCAAAGCGCCGCTCAGCAGAGTCGCGGCTCGCGCCAGGGCAGCAATTCTCATTTTGGCCCAGGGCACGTTCCTTTCGCCGTATGTAGTCCCGGCTTTAGCCGGTTTTCACGGGGCGACCAGCTAAAGCCGGGACTACATACCTCCCAAACTGAGAATTGCTGACAGCCCGATCGAGTCACTTGACATCAAAACTCGGTTGCATTCAGCTTCTCAGAAGCAGCTTTTTTCAAATGCCCGCTTGCGAATCGACACCTCATAAGGCTTAAATGAACATGAATCCAAAACCAAGTTGAGTCGAACATGAACAGAACATTGAAAATCTATTTCCTTGTGGGGACGTTGGGCGGCTTGTTGATACATCCCATCTATTCGCAAAACGAGGCCAAGCCTTCTGCTTCCAAAGCGGAAGGGTCAGCGAGTCAGCCATCCGCCTCGGCAGCGCAGGTCCCGAACGTTCAAAACCGGTCGGCTTTTGAGTTTTTAGAGGGCGACCGAGTGGTCCTGCTCGGAGACACGCTCATCGAGCGCGAGCAAACGTATGGGTATGTCGAATGTCGTCTGCTGAGTCGCTACCCGGATCGCAACCTGATTTTTCGTAATCTCGGTTGGAGCGCCGATACTTTGTTGGGGGAGTCGAGGGCCGGATTTGATCCTCCCGAGAAAGGGTTCGACCGTCTCAAAGGACATTTGGCTGCGGTCAAACCGACGGTTGCCATACTCGGTTATGGAATGGCGAGTTCCTTCGCCGGAGAACCTGGTTTGCCCAAGTTCAAAGACGATCTGAACAAGTTGATGGATGCGATCAAAGAGATTTCTCCGCAGGTGCGGTTCATCTTGTTGAGCCCGATTCGCCACGAGAAATTGCCTTCACCTTTGCCCGATCCGGCGAGGCACAACGAACAGTTGGCGCTTTACTCGAAAGCAATCCGCGAGATTGCGGAACAGCGTGGAGGCCGTTTCGTTCCGTTGCTTGATTTGCTCGGCGACGGCATGGCCACCACCCCTCCATTTCCGCTTACCGATAATGGGATTCACCTGAACGCCGTCGGTTATTGGCGCTTGGCCACTGCGATTGAACTGGGACTCGGCTGGTCGCCTAGCACATGGCGGGCGGGAATTACCAGTCAAGGGACGCTCCGTAGAGGCAGCCAATCCTTGAAAGTCGAGAATTTGGAAAAGCGAACCAACTACGTGAGATTTAAGGGAACCTCGGAGTTTCTGGAGTCGCCCATTCCTTCCGGAGATGAAAAGGAACTACAGCGCAGGTCGCCGGCTCATTTGCTCCAGTTTGTCGGAATGGCACCCGGCACGTATGTGTTGAAAGTCGATGGGCAACCGATCATTACCCTGCCCGAAGCGGATTGGAGCAAGGGCCAACGAATCACCAGTGGAGGGCCTTCCTTCGAGCAAGCGGAGAAACTCCGTCAAACTGTGGTGCGAAAGAATGAGCTCTATTTCTATCGATGGCGTCCGCAAAACGAGACGTATCTCCTAGGCTTCCGCAAATACGAGCAAGGCCAGAACGCCCGGGAGATCGTGATGTTTGATCCGCTTGTCGCGGAGCAGGAAGCCAAGATTGCTGAACTCCGCAAGCCGGTGTCTCACATTTACGAACTGGCTTTGGTGGAAAATCCAAACCCTAGCCCAGCTCCCGGAAAGGAAAAGCCGCGCACACTCACGCCTTCCGCCAATACCGCTCCGGTCAAGACCGACTCTGCTGTGCTCCTCGACTCGCCGCCAGGCCGCGGCACGAATGCGTTGCCTCAGTTCCAAATAGCCGAGGGATTTGAGATCACACTCTTTGCCGAAAACCCGCATCTGGCAAAGCCGATTCAGATTAACTTCGACCCGCAAGGCCGCCTCTGGATTGCGAGCTCCAGCGTCTATCCTCAGATCCAGCCGGGACAAGTTGCCAATGATAAGATTCTGGTTTTGGAGGACACGGACAACGATGGCAAAGCCGATAAATCCACCGTGTTTGCTGATGGCCTGCTCATCCCGACAGGCCTGGAGCCGGGCGATGGCGGCGTTTATGTTGGCCAGAGCACCGAACTGCTTCACTTCAAAGACACGGACGGCGATGGTAAAGCGGATCAGAGGCGCGTTGTGTTGTCGGGGTTCGGAACCGAAGACACGCATCACATTCTTCACACACTCCGGTGGGGTCTCGATGGCCAGCTTTATTTTAACCAGTCGATCTACATCCACAGCCATATCGAGACGCCCCATGGTGTTGTCAGATTGAACAGCGGCGGCATTTTGCACCTTCGTCCTCCCACGATGGAGCTGGGCATATTTTTGAAAGGGTTTGTCAACAGTTGGGGCCACGACTTCGATGATTTTGGTCAATCATTTGCCACCGACGGCGCAGGAGGCCAGGGCATCAACTACGGAGTGCCTGGGGCGATGTACGTCACGTACGCCGGTGCTCGGCGCATCCTTGGCAGTGTCAGCCCAGGGAGCTATCCGAAATTCTGCAGTCTGGAAATTCTCAATAGCGAACATTTCCCTCCGGATTGGCAGGGCAATATGATCACCTGCGATTTCCGGGCGCATCGTATCGTTCGCTTTGCCATCAGCGAACAAGGCTCGTCGTACGTTACCAAAGAAATGCCGGACTTGCTGCGGACCACTGATGTGACGTTCCGGCCGATCGATGTGAAACTCGGTCCGGACGGCGCTCTCTACGTTTCCGATTGGTCGAATCCAATCATCCAGCATGGCGAAGTGGATTTCCGCGACCCACGCCGCGACCACGAGCATGGCCGCATCTGGCGGATCGCAGCAAAGGGGCGGTCGTTGGTTCCCAAGCCCAGATTGATCGATGCCCCGACCTCTCAGTTGTTCGATCAACTGCTTTCCCTGAATGATTACAATCGCCAACAGACTCGAAGAGTGCTGACGGAACGTGGACAATCCATCGCCGCTGACCTCGGTACTTGGACAAAGAAACAATCGTCGGAGAAAGCTTTGCTCGAAGCCTTGTGGATGTATCAGTCGATCGATTTCGTCGAGCCCAGTTTGCTGGATAAACTTCTTTCAGCTAAGGATGGTCGCATTCGGGCGGCAGCGACGAGAGTCATTCGCTTTTGGCACAACCGTTTGAACAATCCGATCGATTTGCTGGCGCTTCGTATTGCCGACGAGCACCCGCGCGTTCGGCTTGAGGCGATGCGAGCGCTCAGCCAGATTCCGTCCGCGCGCTCTGCGGAATTGGTGTTGGGAGCACTCGACAAACCGATGGATTCATTTCTCGATTACGGCGTTTGGCTGAGCATCAACGATCTGGCCAAGTCTTGGATTGAAGCCGTTCAGTCCGGAGCTTGGAAAGTCGAGGGACGAGAAAAGCAACTGGAGTTCGGCTTGCAAGCCATTGAGCCGGGTTTGGCCGGATCTGTCTTGGGCGGGCTGTTGCAAGCGAAGACTCTTCCCCGCGATGGGAGTGGACCGTGGATCGAGTTGATCGGCAAGGCCGGAACGGAAAAGGAACTTCGACAGCTTTTTGACCTGGTCTTGAAGTCGCATTTCGATCAAGCAGCCAGCGCGCGGGCATTGGTGTCGCTTGGTCAAGCGGCTCGACTGCGGAAGGCCAAACCTTCCGGCGAACTGATGAGCGTGGCGGAACTTTTGACAAGCTCGGATGAGCAGGTTCGCGCTGAAGCCATCCGGTTGGCGGGCTATTGGAAACTGCGCGGACTGACGTCGCAGCTTCTCCGTCAAGCCGGCGACACCTCAGCGGCCTCACGAGTGTTGGCATCTGCTTTTGAAGGTTTGCGCGAAATGGGGGGAGGCGATGTTGTTAACGGTCTCAAGTCCCTGGCGAGCAAGAATCAGAATCTCTCGATCCGCAGCCAGGCAGCGCAGACGTTGGCCATGCTCGATTTGCAACAAGCAATGCCATCGGTGATTGAAGTGCTCAGTCAGACAACCGGCGAGCCCGAGGCATTGGCGTTCTGGCGTTCGCTTTTGAGCAACAAGGGAGCTGCCACCGCAGCCGCGCGGGCATTGCCGAAAAGCGGGTTTCCTTCGGTCGTCGCCAAGGCCGGCTTGAGGGCGGCGCGGGAAGGCGGACGTAATGAACCCGATCTGATTTTGGCTTTGGCGCGAAGCGGCAATTTGGAGGACGACGCGCGGAATCTTACACCAGCAGAGATCAAGCAGATGGTCGCGACGATGACTCAGATCGGCGATCCAGCCCGAGGCGAGAAAATCTATCGCCGCGCTGATCTGGCTTGTCTGACGTGTCATTCCATTGGAGGAGTCGGCGGCAAGGCTGGGCCTGATATGACATCGCTCGGCGCGAGCGCTCAACCTGACTATCTGATCGAGTCGATCCTCTATCCCAATCGCAAAGTGAAGGAAGGGTTCCATTCGATTGTCGTGGAGACAAAGGATGGGCAGGAATTCTCGGGCATTCCAGTGCGGGAAAATACTGAACAACTGGTTATTAGAGACGCCTCGAATAAGGAGATCTCAGTGGCTAAAAACAACATCGAGAAGCGAGCCGTCGGAGGATCGATCATGCCTTCTGGTCTGATTGATGTCTTGAGCAACAATGAACAAATGGATCTGTATCGCTTCCTTTCCGAGCTCGGGAAACCGGGTCGTTACGACGCCTCGAAAGGCAATGTGGCCCGTTCGTGGAAGCTCTTTGCCCAGACGATTGACACTGCACAGTTCGGAGATGATAGAGTGTTGAAGGGTAGTCTGAACGATCGCGGATGGAGTCAGGCTTATGCTTTTGTGGACGGCCACCTGCCCAAGGAAGAGTTGCAATCCAAGTTGAGATCGGCGGCAGGCCGTGACCCGTCAGCAATCTACGCGGCAACTCAATTCCAAGTAGCCAACGCTTCGAAAGTGCGGATGGAGTTTTCTGGCAACCTGTATCTCGGATTGTGGATCGATGGCAAACCTGTGACAGCGTCGAGCCTGATCAGTGCGGACCTGAGCAACGGACTCCATACATTCGTTGTGAAGATGGACGCCCGAAAGTTGCCAGAACATCTACGGCTTGAGACCAGCGACGGAACATTCCTAACAAATTAACCGCATCTGATTATGTTACACTACGTGACGCGGACAGTCCTTCTACTCTCATTGTCTTTCGCGTTTCTGGCCGCTGGATGCTCGACGTTTAACAGAGACTGGCAACGAGCGGCGGCTGAGCCCATCTCGACTCGCGACATGGAAGGGCCGTGGCAAGGCACTTGGATGAGCGACGTGAACGGTCATAACGATCGCTTGCGATGCCTCATCTCGAAGAAGGCCGACCAAACGTACCAAGCCCGCTTTCACGCCAAGTATCGGAAGGTGTTGAGCTTTGGATATACCGTTGTCTTCGATGTCCAGAAAACGAACGACCTGTTCAAATTTCGGAGCGAAGCTGATTTAGGCTGGCTCGCTGGCGGAAGATATTACTACGAAGGCCAGGCAACTCTGACGAATTTCTTTTCGACCTACCGCTCCAAATATGATCATGGCACTTTCAAGATGACCCGGCCTTGATTTCCAAGTGGACAATTTGGGCTCGCGTGATAAGAGTATCGCATGACCCCGAATCAATCCCCCAATCCCTGTGACTGCGGCGCTTCCATGAACCGCCGATCGTTTCTCAAGACCACGATGAGTGGTCTCGCCGTAGCATCAGCCGCCTCGCTGCCGGTTATTTCAACCGCGCGCCTTCAAGCGGCCTCAATCAAGAACGATGCGCCCGAAACCCTCGTGACCACTCTGTATAAGAGCCTCACCGAAGAGCAAAAGAAGTCGGTCGCTTTCCCGTTTGATCATCCGTTACGTTCCAAGGTGGATAACAATTGGCACATCACGGACAAAAAACTTTCCGAGTTTTTTACTCCCGATCAACAAGCCATGATCCGCGACATTTTCAATGGTCTGCACAGCCCCGAGTACGCGGAAACCGTTATGAAACAGGTCGAGCACGACAGCGGCAAAGAAGGATTTGGCAGCTCAGCCATCGCCATCTTCGGTCAGCCTGGCACTGGCAAATTCGAGTTCGTCTTGACTGGACGTCATTGCACGCGCCGCTGCGACGGCGACTCAGTCGAGGGCGCGGCTTTTGGCGGTCCGATCTTTTACGGGCATGCCTCCGACAGCTTTAATGAGTCGGCAAAACATCCGGGCAATGCCTATTGGTATCAAGCCATGCGTGCGAACGAGGTTTTCAAAATGCTTGATGGCAAGCAGCGCGCCCAGGCGCTTTTGGGTGCGCCGCGCAAGGAAGAAGGCACTGACACAGTGAAATTGACCGGAAAGAAAAGCGGCTTGGCCGGAATTCCACTGACCGAGCTTTCGCGCGACCAGAAAGACCACGTTCGCAAGGTCATGGCCGACCTTCTGGCTCCCTTCCGGAAAGCGGACGCTGACGAAGCGTTGAAGTTGGTAGAGGTTAATGGCTTTGATAATCTCCACATGGCGTTCTACAAGAGCACAGACATCGGGAGCGACGGCGTTTGGGATGACTGGCAAATCGAAGGGCCGGCGATGGTCTGGTATTTCCGCGGCGCGCCGCACGTCCATACCTGGGTCCACATCCGCGAACGAGCCTGAGAGTTCTTCCGAGGTTACGAAGTCGTATCCGTTTTATCGCAGCCGCCGAGGCAACTCGGCGGCTGTTTTTTTTGGTTCTCCGTTGTTTTGAGTGGAACCGTTTCCGTGTCCGGACAGGAGAACTCACTCCCGAGGGGGAGCTTAGAGTTTGTAGAGATTGGACATTCTCCGGCCGTGTGCTGTTGTATCCGCTGAGCTATTTCCGACTGACATCTCCCGGAGGGGAGATTCGAGAGTAGCCCACCATTATCTCCCGGAGGGAGAATTGAGAATAGCCCACCCTTTCAAGGGTGGGATTGCGTAGCCAATACCCAAAGTCCCGAAGGGACGGTTGAGCCATTCTCGGGCGATTCTTTGTCCTCAACAGACTGTGAGAATAGGTGCGGACGTAGGACATTGGGTGATTCGGCCGTCCCTCCGGGAGACGAAGGCGGCCAATAGGTCCAAACTCCCGTGATCCCGGCGAGATGGAAAAATGGTCTTCATCCGCTGTGGACCTATTCCATTGAGAACAGCGAGGAACCGTTTTTTCACTGACAACGCAGGCCAGATACAAACCGAAAATCCTGCGTGTCAACTCAGGTTTCTTAGGAATGTGCCCAACCTCGATCAACGAGGATTTCTTGCCCGGTGATGGCGCGGCTGGCGTCGCTGGCCAGAAACAGCGCGACGCTGGCGATTTCCGAGGGCTGAATCAGATCAGGAATGCATTGAGATTTCCGAATTAATCGCTTCGTGGCAGGAGTGACATAATCCCGCAATTGACGCTCAGTCATGATCCAGCCGGGTGAGATCGCATTGACGCGAATACCCCGCGGTCCAAGTTCACGCGCCATCGATCGGGTGAACCCGAGAACTCCGCCTTTCGTTGCCACGTAAGCCGTCATCTCCGAGGGAGCAATATGCCATGTGATGGACGCCAGGTTAATGATCGAACCGCAGCCCTGCCGCATCCGCTCGACGCTCTCGCGGCTCGTGAGAAAGTAAGCACGCAGGTTCAGAGCAAAGAGGCGATCCCAGTCGCTGCTCGTCGTCTTGTCCAATCGAATGCGCGGATCCGAAGCAGCATTGTTGATGAGCACATGGATCGTTTTTGAGTGCGCGGCGATTTGGCCAACCCAACGTATGATTTCCTTCTCTTTGAGCAAATCGACTTTCTGGAAAGTGGCCGCGGCTCCGAGTTGACGCGCAAGAGCTTCGCCTGCCTTGGCGTCCGTATCGCAGAAGAACACCCGTGCTCCTTGCGCGTGAAAAGCGCTCACGGTGGCCGCTCCGATTCCGTTAGCGCCTCCTGTGATCAGGACTATTCGCTCTTTAAGCTCTGGGAAGTTGGCCATATCAGATTATTTAGATTTCCGCCGATCCTCAATCAATGTCTTCCCAGCAATTGTGTTTCCTTCGAGCGTGATTGTGCCGGCTTCCTCTTCGATGCGAATGCCGACTGTTTGCATTTGGGCACCAGCGGGGCGTGTATCGCGGATGGTATTGTTTCTAAAAACCAAATCTTTGGTTTGCCCGCGAATGCGAATGCCAGCGGCTTCGTTTTTCACGCCATTGTTTTCGATCACGTTGTTTTCAAGCCGATTTCGGTGCCCGGCCATTCCAACGGTTTCGTTGCGGAAAAAGACACCATCTTGGTGATTTGCGCGAACTTGGTTATTACGAACCAGGTTGTCCGTGTCCTTGTGTCCAATCGAGATTCCAAACCGTCCATTATCCTCCAAGAGATTGTTTTCAAATAGACCGTGCCGTACCCGCCAGCACAAGAACAACCCATCCTCGCCATTCCGGCGCGCGATGGATTCACGAACGGTCGCCCGCTGCGAACCACTTCCCGGATGAATGCCCAGCGACGCATTGTCCTCGCTGATGCAGCCAATGACATTCACATCGTTGGATTGCTGGAAACTGATCCCGTCGCCGTTGTAATTCCGAACGCGGCAGTTTTCGATGATCGTTCCAAATCCGCGGTAAAGGAAAATCCCGCCGCCGCGGCAGCCATTCAGATGGACGTTGTCCCCTTTATTGCCGTCGATGGTCAAGTTCTCGATCCGCGCCCCTTCAATCTCGTATCCGCTGATCACGGGAAAGACTGTTGCAGCTTTAGCTTTGTTCTGCACCATGCAATCCGCATTGAGCGGTTTATCGATGGAAAACGTGTTGCCCGTGCGGCCAGTAATGCGTGCGACGGTTGTATGAAAACCGCCAGAATTCGAGTCCCACACGGCGATGCCGGAGCCGACATTGAATCCGCTCGGGTCAACGACCGTAATCTGCTCCTCTCCAAAATCTCCGTCCAACGCGAGCGCCGAAGATGCCGACGTGGCTTTTCGTAGGATCGTTTTGTCCTTCTTTCCACGCACTGTGATAAACGAGCGCAAGTGCAGCGAATCGTTCATCGTGAATTCGCCCTCGCCGATTTCAACGACTCCGCCGCCCAGACCGGCGATGTAGTCAACTGCCGCTTGCAAGGCGCGGTTGTCCGTCCCGATGATGTCCGCATCGCGGTGTCCCACGGATAGTCGCGGACGGTCTTTCATCTTGGAGTGCATTGATCGGGGCAGTTGTTGCTCCTCGGGCCTGGGAGAGTAGTCTTCTCGTTGCTCCGCGGCAGAGCCGAACCGCGGAAGGCCAAGGAGTAAAATAAGAAACAGAGGAATTATTGCGCGCGTCATAGGAAGTGAGATTTCGACTGGTTGATACCGGCAAGCACCGTAAAAACTGCATCAACAGCCGTCAAGGTAAACTCAGCATTTCTCCCGGCTTTTTCAAACGGGCCTTGCACACCATGACGCCAGACGTTAAACATGTCGCCGATGTGCCGCAGTCTCGCCCGCCCTGAAACGGAGCTGGGATCGTTACGAGAAGCAGCGCTAAATCGAGCAAGAGCTGAAATGACTGGCCGCACTGCCAACCGGCCTTAGACTAGAGCGGGGTTGCAGTTCAGCCTCACGAAGCTCACCGCCCTTTTGTCCATTGACCATGAAAAACGAGCTGCTGAACAACATCGATCCGGGAGAGCTCCCGGGCGAAGAATCCGTCAAGCCGATGATCTGATGAAAGTCTCCTGCCCTCAGTGTAAGAACAGCCTGACCGGACCCAAGTCCGCGATGGGAACCCGCGTCGCGTGCCCCAAGTGCCAGCATTCGTTCTTCTGGACGGATCGCCAGCACGCGGGCGAGACCTTCGTGGTCTATGACCTTGAAACGACCGGGCTCGACCCGGACTACGACGAATTCATCCAGATCGCCGCGATCCGATTTTCTTCCGGTTGCCTCTGCCCTGGGGAAACCTTTGCGAGTTTCGCCAAGCCTCGACGGTCGATTTCATCGTTTATCGAGAGTTACACTGGAATTGGAAACCGGCATGTGCAGCATGCGAACCGGCCGGAGGAAGTCTTGTGCGAGTTCGCCTCATGGTCGGGTGATGCGACGCTTATCGCGCACAACGGCCTGCGCTTCGACAGTAAATTTCTAGCAGCGACTTGCCGTCGCAATGGCTTGCCGACGCGCGAGGTTCACAGCATCGACTCGATCCACATGTCAAAGATGCTCTTTGGCAAAACGCGGGGAACCGGCCATTCGATGGATCATCTGATATCGCGTCTGCGGATTGAGGCTCAAGGAGCGCGCCGCCACGACGCGCGCGGCGACGTGGAAATTCTCGGTCGCGCGGTGGCCGGGATGTGGCAGCGGCTCGGGCTCGACCGGTCGTTCAACGGCGTGCCGAGGCATGGCGCGTTCTTGCCGCTGAGCCGCCGGTGAGGGAGGTGGACGTGCCAGTCACGATCCATTCCGGATCCCTGCCGAAGCTGCGTCGTGAGCAGATTAAAAATCGTAGCAGCCGAGGTAACGAGGCTCTGATCTGACGGAAGGGCGCGAGAGGTTCTAGATATTTGAGCCTCGTTACCTCGGCTGCTACGAATGAATTGGATTTCCAAACAGGCTCTAAGCGGACCCGATCGGGCAAATGACCGAAACGTCATCACTCTCAATCCCCACACCACGACATTGCGCGGCTCTCGTTTTGAAATCCATGACACATATCTGAGGGGTTTCGCGGAGTTCAGTTGTGACGCTTGCTGATTTCATACGAAACAGGTAGCGTTGAGGGCATGAGTTCGACAGCAGCAGTCTCCGATTCCGTAAAAGAACGGTGGCGCACAGCGGGCCAGTTCGCCGATGTCCTCGAAGCCGAAGTGAAATCGCGGCGGCATCCGTTCATCGCGCGTGTCGTGTCCTGGTTCAATCTGTGCCGTGTCTGCCAGGATTTGGAGGAGCAGATACTGCTCGCTGTTGTGTCTTCCGCCGAGGACAAGCAGCTCCATTGCGCGCTTCTTTCCACCGCCATAGCCAGCGGCGAAGGATTGCTGCTGGAAAACCCTGACGCCAAGGCCCTGAGCCCGCTCAATCTTACACCCCATTCGATTCAGGCCAAAATCGAATCACTGCGCATCACGTTCGAGCAATGGCACACGGAAGTAAATGCCGATCGCCAAGCCGCCGTTCTGCGGGAGGTCTTCGGTGGCACGGTCTGAGCAACTGCAGGCTATTCTGCGGGGGCAGTATGAATTGGAATACGCCGAACCGGAGGACTTGCCCCGCTGCCTGGAGCGCTTGAATACTCTTCTCGACGAAGCGATTTTAGGGACGCATTTGACCCGCCGCGAACTGTCGTCGGCCTTGCGCGACCGTTACAAGGACTACAAGCGCGCGCAATTGCTGGCAGAAGCCCATCGGCGCTCGGTGTAAACAGGAGATCGCTCCTGGGATCGGGGAGACGAATGGACTGCAACAAGCCATCTGAACTCCCAGACGGCCCGGCAAACTGAGGAAAGAGCCCGTAAAGAGTCTGGAAGCCCGCCTCAAAAAAGCGTGTTGCAGGCGGAAAGGCGTCAGTTCTTATCAGAGCAGAGACATGCCTTTGGTTTGGCGAAATTCAATTTACTATTTTTCCACCGGCAGAGTAGCGTTCATTTGTGGCTTTCGTACGCATACTCGTCGATGGATACAGCTTGTTGCATAGCTGCCCGGAATTGGCCCCGGGAAAACCGCGCTTTTCCGCGGCGGCGCGCAACCAACTCATCCACTGGCTGACTCAGTATCGCGATGCCGTCAGAACTCCCATCACCATCGTGTTTGACGGCGCGGGAGCCCCGTCCGGAACGCCTAAGCCGCAATCCTCGCGGGATATGGAAATCCTCTACTCGAAGGCTGGCCAAACGGCTGATGAAATGATCGAGCGCGCAACGCACCGCCTGAGTGTTTATGGCGAGGTGCTGGTGGTAACCGACGATAACGCCGAACGTGAAACGGTTCGTTCTGTGGGCGGAATTGCTTCGAGCTGTTTGAACTTCATTCAGACTGTCAAATCGGCGCTGCAAGATCTTCAAAGCGATCTCAAGCACTACAATCGTCGGGAGCTAGGCCGGTTCAAACGGACGGGTCAATCGGAGCCCGGCAAGGCTGCGACCAAAACGAAGCGGCCATGAAACGCGCCCTGTTCTTCTTTGGTATTTGCGCCGCGTGCGCGGGATCGCCCATTCTTGCCCAAACGCCAGCGAAGGCCGAGGAAACCCCAGGCCAGTATCTGTTTATCGTGGACGCATCGTTTTCGATGGCACGCCAAAAGCAGACTCTCGTTCGCACGCTCTCGGATTTGATTTTGAACGGGCTGAATGGTCAGATGCGTCCAGGGGAATCCTTCGCAGTTTGGACGTTCAACGAAGAGGTCTCGACCCTCCGCTTCACGACGCAAATCTGGACGCCAGAGCATAGGGAGGCGCTCGCGGAACGCACCGCGCAATTCTTGAACAAAAAGCGCTTTGAAAAGCAAACCCGCATGGAGAAAGCGATTGCCGAAATGTGGCGAGCTGTGAAGGCGTCGGAGGCGATCACGGTGATACTGTTAAGCGATGGTGACAGAGCCGTCATAGGAACTCCCTTTGACCGCAGCCTCAACCTAGCTTACGCGGAGCGCGGTCGGGAATTACGGAAAGCCAGAAAGCCGTTTGTCACCGCGCTGGTCGCGCGTGGTGGCCAGATCGTGGCATGGGCTATAACGGCCGCCGGGGAACCGATGATCCTCCCGGACGTGAGCCACTTGCTCCAACTTTCCCGCCCGCCCGCATCGCCAACCTCAGCGCCCCCGAACATCCCTCCTCCAAGCCTGGTTCCTCAACAGATTGAGATCGCAGCAGCAGAACCAAAACCGGCTCAACCGCCGCAAGAAACTCCCTCCCCATCCATTCAGAGGTCCTCGGTCCCAAGTCCAACAACACTGCCGCAGGCCGCTTCAGCGTCCAGCGCTGCAGTGCGACCGCAAGAAACGTCAAATCCGAAACCCCCTTCGATCGTTACCAACCCCACAATTGACGGAACTGATGGGTCTGCGATTCCGGCGGTGGCCAAAGTCGAGACCGACGCTCCAGTCGCCGATCCAATTCCCGCAAAAGAAAGAGCCCAACCGATTGCAACCCACCAAACCGTTGTCACATCGAGTGCGCCCTCTGGATCGACGCCCGGAGAAAGCGCGACGTTAGCCCTGGCAACGCCAACTGCAAACTCGAACAGTTATCTGGCGCTAGGCATCTTACTTCTTCTATTGGCTCTGGCGCTTCTCTTTTGGTATCTCAGGCATGGTCGCTCGAAGGTCCGATCCAGCTTGATCTCTCGCTCGTTGGACGGAGGGAAACAATAGCTCATCTCACCCGCAGCCAAAGAGTTTTCAGATACGCCGTCTCGTCGCGGCTAATTGGAAAATCCGGAGGTTGCGGAGCGTAGTGTTGCCGCTCGACAGTCCGTCCAACCGCAGCGATCGCCTTGGTCACAGTCTCAATAAACCGCTCTGGAGGAGTCTTGGCGGAATTCGTGGAGGCAAATAAAAGACCGTCCGGTTTGAGCAAGGGCAACGAGGCCGTTACGAGCCTGTCATAATCCCTTTCTGCCTGAAAAGAGCCGCCGTCCCGCGAGCGGGAAAAGGTCGGCGGATCCAAAATGATCGCATCAAAGAGGCGCTGCTTCTTCGAGAATCTCCGGAACCAATCGAAAACATCACCGTAAATAAACTCATGGTGAGCTGGATCAATTCCGTTTAAGACGAAATTTCGCCGACCCCATTCCAAATACTTTTTCGAAAGATCGACGCTGACCATGCGCGCTCCAGCTTTTGCTGCGCAAACTGAAAAGGCGCACGTGTAAGCAAAGGCGTTCAAAACTTGAGCCTGCCCGAGGTCTTTTGGAAAAGCCGTAAAATTGGCGGCCACATGGCGGGTCAGAAAACGGCGGCGGTTTTCGCGTTGATCCAAAAAAATTCCGAGAGAATAACCTTCGTTACAACTCAGTTCAAACCGCAGACTATTTTCCACAACCACAAAGGAGTCAGGAGCTTTGTCCCCAAGAATCCGTTCCGGCGAATTCTGTTGAGAAGAGAATCTCCCGCCGTGGCGATTCAAGATTTTGTGGTATGCGCCCCTTCCAGAAAACAACTTCAGCCAATGCTCCAACGCGGCCAATTGCGTGGAGGAAAGCGGCTGCTCGGATTGAGAGAGCACATAATCGCCGAGCCTATCGACATACCAACCTGGCCAGTGGTCCGACGCTCCGTGGACGACGCGATAAGCGTTCGTTGTTTGGGGGTCGATCAACGCGGAACGCAAAGCACAGCGGGCGTCGGAAGAAAAATCGGCAGTGGCGCGAAACTCTAGTTTGGCCTGCGTGGTCGGATGAGTGAGCGCAATATCTTGGGAGTGGAGGCAAAGACGGCCGAAAGCCGCGCCGCCATAAAGCGAATCCCCCAGAACAGGAAACCCGTGCTCCGCTGCGTGAACGCGAATCTGGTGCGTGCGGCCTGTGATCGGCTCCGCTTCCATAAGCGTGCGCTCAGGCATCGAACTGATGACTCGGAAGCGGGTCTCGGCTTGTTCACCTCCGACGTGAAGTGGACGGCTGACGTACTTTTCACCCAAGCGGATGATCGAGGAAATCGCAGTGATTGGCTTCGATGGAGCGGTTCGATCGGTGAGAAAGATATATTTCTTCCGAATGGAATGCTGGGTGAATTGTTCCGTCAGAGATCGATTGGCCAAAGCTGTCTTAGCGAAGATCAGAAGGCCCGAGGTTTCCTTATCCAATCGATGAATAATCGCGAGGTTGGACCATCGATCTTCCCGATGACGCAACCACTCGTAAACGCCTTCGCCGGCAAAAGGACTTGGCGCGTGCGTGTTGAGACCCGCTGGTTTATTCACCACCAGCAGATGCTCGTCTTCAAAACAGACTAACGGATAGTGATCAAGATGACTTGCCATGAGTTCTTATTCCAATGAGCCTTCAAAGTGAGCCTCATGCGCGCAGGACTTTGGGTCTCTGGCGAGGCGCGAACAAGGCGCAAATCCACACCGATCTGTAACGAGTGAGCAACGAAGCCAGAGGCCCAAAGGACCAGAGAATTAGGCTCATCTTGAAAGTGAATTGGAATTACATCTCAAAAACAATTCCAGAGTTGAAGGGTTGATGAACGTTGGATGTTCGATGCTCTTGTTGCGGCTCGGACACTCGAGAAGATTGCCGGTTAGCGATGGCGATATTTCCATCGGCGGAGCCGAAGCGCGTTGCCAATCACGATCAGGTCCGACAAGCCCATCGCCAATGCAGAAAAGATCGGGCTCACCAAACCGAACATGGCCAAGGGGACACCCACCGCGTTGTAAAAGAAGGCCCAGAAGAGGTTTTGCTTGATCGTGCGCAAGGTCGCTTGAGCTAAATCCAGAGCTTCAGGAATCGCTTGAATGTCCGCTTTGAGGAGAATGATATCCGCAGCCTCCCTGGCAACGTCGCTGGCGCGGCTCACCGCGACTCCCAAGTCCGCTTGCTCGAGCGCAGGCGCATCATTGATTCCATCGCCAATAAAGGCGACGCGTTCGCCCCGTTCCTGAAGCTGTTGTACGATTCCGGCTTTTTGCTCCGGACGAATTTCCGCGAACACGTTGGCGCGCTGAATTCCGAGTTGATCGGCGACAGCTCCAGCGGTGAGTTTGTTGTCGCCAGTCACGAGATAGATGGTCTTTCCCTGACGTGTCAACTGAGCAATCACTTGGGCAGCTCCCGATTTCACAGTGTCCTGCAATGCAAACAAACCCAGGAGCCGTTGATCGGCAGCCAGTCCGAGAATAGTCGCCCCTCGCTCGGACCACGTCTTGACAAAATCTGAATTCGCCAACGATTCAACACCGCTCTCTCGCAGCCAATTGAGAGAACCGAGGCGAAGCGTTGCCGCGGATAAAAGTGGATCATCCATTTGCAATCCGCACTGGACACCCGATCCGCGCACCTCCTGCCAATCGATTGTCGGCGATGTCACATCCGACAACGTTGCGATGGCCTGGCTCAGAGGATGAAGCGATGGTTTCGCGAGAGATGCGGCAATCTGATGCAGGCCGATGCGTTTCTGAGATTCGTCCAGAAAATCTTCGACTCCGGAGACCTTGAGCTTACCGTGGGTCAGCGTGCCGGTTTTATCGAAGAGGACAGCCGTAAGTCGTCCTGTCTTCTCGAGCGCGACGCCGTCGCGGATTAAGATCCCACGTTCGGAGGCCACGTTCGCCCCTGCCATGATGGCCACTGGTGTGGCAAGGCCCATTGCGCACGGGCAGGCAATGATCAAGACCGCTGCCGCATGGTAAATCGCGGCGGCGAGAAGCCCTCCCGGATGATGGGCCGGCCATAGAAAGCCTTCCAACCATTGGCTGACGCCGAGCGCCGAGTCTGGTGCCAGACCCCACCACAAACCCGTCCCGACCGCCACTAGGACAACCACTGGGACAAAGATACTGCTGACCCGATCTCCAAGCTTCTGAATGTTGGCCCGGCTGTTTTGGGCTCGTTGCACCACGGCGATGATTTGAGCCAAGGCAGTTGCCTCTCCCGTGGCCGTGACGCGCGCGAGCAACCAGCCCTGCAAATTGATGGTGCCAGCGTAAGCCTTCGCCCCTTTTGCTTTGTCCACCGGAACAGATTCTCCGGTCAACATGGATTCATCGATACTTGAAAGCCCTTCGATTACCTCGCTATCGGTAGGAACACGTTCTCCTGGTTTCAGAATAATCCGGTCGTCTATTTTAAGTTGCGAGACGGGCACTTGAGTTTCAATACCATCGGGAGCTAAGAGCCGGGCTGTCTGAGGCGCCAGGTTGAGAAGCGCGCGCAACGAACTCGCCGCTCGGGCACTGACCTTTGTTTCAATCCAATGGCCAGCACTGATGAGAGTGATGATGGCGGCCGATTCCATAAAAAAGAGATGTCCAGGCCAGCTCGAAAATAATCCCCAAACGCTGTACCCAAATGCAGTCGTCGAGCCGAGCGCCACGAGCGTATCCATGTTTGAGCTGCCGGCTTTGAGCTGATTCCACGCACCTCGATAGAAGCGAGCGCCGCCAAGAACTTGGAGCGGCAGGACGAGCACAAATGCCACCCACTGATACCACCGCTCCATCCCCAATTGAAACGCCCACTCGGCGAGCATCAGAGGAGCGGTGACCAGCGATCCGACCACCACGTTAAATTTCCAGCCAGCCAAAGGCGACCACGCCTTGCGATCAGTCTGCGCGGAACGAGCCTCGGCCGGTTCGGCTTCGAAGCCGGCTTCCTTGATTGCCTTGATTAACGATTGGTCGTCGCGCGGGAAGTCCCTCTGCCAGCGAACGGTGGCCTGCTCTTGTTCCAAATTGACATCCGCGCTGGCGACCCCTGGCACGCTCTGGATGGCTTGAGCTACGTGGCGCGCGCAATTGTTGCAGGTCATTCCGCGAACCACGAATTCGGTGACCGAAACCGAATCGGCAGCAGCGCTCAGACCTGGTTTGTGAGTTGGTTGCATATCGCAGTTCAACGGTATCACTTCCCATCCCTGTCTGCATTACAATCTGAGTTTAAGATGTCGAGCCGTCGAGATTTTGGATTTGTTTTCTGTGGCGCGTCTTCGAATGAGGACGGGCCAAAACCTCGTTCCTCGCAAAGGGAGAGACCACCCC
Source organism: Akkermansia muciniphila (assembly GCA_945861765.1). Classification (GTDB taxonomy): domain Bacteria; phylum Verrucomicrobiota; class Verrucomicrobiia; order Limisphaerales; family SIBE01; genus SIBE01. The sequence goes on from CAMAWP010000028.1 coordinate 17,769, forward strand.
GGACTTCGCGCGCCCAGGGCGACTCTGAACCCACCCCTACCCCTCCCAGGAGGGGAACGGACAGAGCTCCCCTCCTGGGAGGGGTAGGGGTGGGTCGGTTCATCGAGGGGGAGGAAGACTCCGCAGCGCGCCTGTCCTCATTCGGAGATGCGCCCTCTTTTCCGCAGCTTTTTAGATTCACGTTGACCCATCTGAGACCTTTCCTATACTGCCGGGGATTAATTCCAATCAAACTATAAGGACATTTATGAATACTATTGTTCCATTGATCAGTTCCGGCACAGCGGGTCCGTTAGGCGTTATCCATCTACCCCGGCTCTGGCTGAAGGTTTCTCTCGAAGCGCGTGGCAAGCTGGCTCCGGGATATCCGGGAGCGGGCAAAGGCTACGACCAAATGGTGATCGATGGCCTTGGGCTGAACCGGGATGCCGTGATTAATTACATCAAGAGCGAGCGCCCGAATTACGCGCAGTTCGAAGCCTGGGTTAAGAACCAGCCGGGTGTCAAATTGGCGAAGGACTCGGTTGACAGCCTGAACGCCTCTATTCGCGGCTACATTCATGACGACGCCACCCGCAAAGGCATTCTCTCGGCCAACGGAATTGCCGACGATGCTTCCGCTCCTCGAGATGCTGTTAATCTCAACAACCTGGATGACTGGAAGGAATTTCACGAAGCCGTTCTGAAGTAGTCGTCCGATTCTCTGACGACCTCGCATTTTCGCCGCCGCCGATGGGTTACCCCGGTTGCGGCGATTTCGCTTTTCTGGAGTCCGCTCAATTGTCAGGGCCAACGGATTCCAGAGAATAACCTGCTTGTTTTTGAGCGGTTGTCTCATAACGTTCGATCCATGGACCAGCGCTTCGAACACGGCTTGCGCTCCTGGGGCCGGATGGGGTGCCTCGTCATCTCGCTCCTGGGCCTTTGGCTCGTCTTTCGGCACCTGGAACTCGCGGTGCTGGCCGAAACTTTGCTCCATGTTAAAGTGCGGTGGTTTGCCGCCGCCTTCCTGCTTTTTGGTTTTGCCTCATGGTTGGTGGCTGTCCGATGGCACATCGTCCTGCGATCGAGTCGAAGCGCGGTTCACGCCGGAGCCACTTTTAGGATGGTCATCATCGGACACTTCTTAAACACACTCCTTCTGGGACCAACAGGCGGCGACGTCGCGAAGTCCGTCATTTATTCCCGCTGGTACGGCTACTCCCCACCAGCAATCCTCGCCACTTGCTTTCTCGACCGACTCCTTGGCGGCGCTGGATTTTTGGCCTTTGCCGCCTTAACCCCGGGTCTGGCAGCGTTCAGCAGTCGCTCCTCGGTCTCGGTTAACACGTTTCCCACGGCACCTCGTTTTTGGATCTTGCTTGGCCTGGCTCTGGTCGTCTGCTCGATTGGTTATGTCATTCATCGGAAATTCAATGGCAGCGCCCTGCTAAGAAAATTGACCCAAACTTTTTTCACCGGCGCATTTCAACTTCTGGCGGCTCCGTGGCAATCGCTTTGCGGATTGCTCGCTTCCTTTCTTTCCCACATTTGTATGAGCGCGCTGCTCCTACTCTGTTTGCAAGCCGTGACTGAAAAGCGATTTTCTCTCTCCGAATTGGTGTGGACATTTCCGGCAATTTCCCTCATTAGCTCGGCACCCATCACCTTTGCCGGAACGGGTCTCCGGGAGGGCTCCGCCCTTGTTCTACTGGGTCTTTACGGCATTCCGCCGGCGGATGCGGTCGCGGCTTCATTGCTCGTCCTGGTGATCTATCTGGTCTGGGCTGGATTGGCAGGCCTGCTGTTCTGGCGCGAGAAAAAGCTTCATCAAACGGTTTGCTCCACACCTCGTCCGCGGCGGCTATCCGTGATCATTCCGACATTGAACGAAGCGGAAGTATTGGCGGAAACCGTCTTGCGTGCAGGAAGGATTCCGGAGGTCTCGGAGATCATTGTGGTGGACGGAGGAAGCGCCGACCAGACGACGCACATTGCGCTACAACTCGGTTGCCGTGTGGTCAGAAGTCCACGGGGTCGAGGTCGGCAAATGCGCGAAGGCGCCTGCCAAGCGACAGGTGATGTGGTCCTCTTGCTTCATGCAGACACATGGCTTCCTGCAGGAGCGGGCCAAGCGATTCTTGATTGTTTGAAAGATCAAACAGTGGCGGGAGGCGGATTCTGGAAAGTGTTCCGCAACCCGAGCCCACTCATGGCTGGAGCGCGTTTTCGCTGCGCGGTGCGGCTTTATTTGGGAGGTCGAGTTCTGGGTGACCAAGCACTCTTCATTCGACGCGATGTCTTGGAAGCCATCGGCGGCGTGCCGGACATGCCGTTGATGGAGGAATTCGAACTCTGCCGACGATTGCGCGCCGTCGGACGTTTGGCTCTAGCCGGAGCGACCGTCACGACATCGGCCCGCCGATTTGCCAAGCTGGGAGTTATTCGGACCTACATGCGGATGGGCCGGGTGACGCTGCAATATTATTTCGGAACGTCGGCGCAGAAACTCCAGAAGCTCTACGAACGGGATTAGGATTATTTCGGACGCCGAGCTTGAAACTTATTTTTGCTGCTGGCTCTCGTCGGGTAGTTCTTCAAACGAAACACCGGCGACCCGGCGCTGCTGGTACCAAGCCATCGCGCACAAGTCCAGGATGCCGCGCCCAAGCCGATTCCAGAGTCCGTATTTCGACACGCCAGCGACTCGTGGACGATGGTTGATCGGTATCTCGCGGGTGCTGCGGCCTGCTCCATGGACGAGCACCGGAAGAAACCGGTGCAACCCATTAAAAGGAAATATGTCCTTTAAGACCGCGCGCTTAAAAACCCGGAACGCGCAACCGGTGTCGCGGAAGTCAACACCCAGCATCAGCTTCCGCGCTTTCCGCGCAACACTTGAGGAGGCGCGTCGAACGAAGTCATCCTTCCGTTTCGTCCGCACCCCACAGACAAAATCATATCTCTCCAATTCCTTCAGGAGCTTGGGCAAATCCGCCGGATCGTTCTGCAAATCGCCATCCAAAGTGGCAATGATAGGGCTGTCCGTCGCCTGAAGGCCGGTCCATAGAGCGGCGCTCTGACCACAGTTACGCGTATGGCGCAAGCCACGAACACGCCGGTCGCGTCGGCGAGCCTCTTGAATTTTCAGCCATGTTCCGTCGGTGCTCGCGTCATCCACAAACACGAGTTCGTAAGATCGCACTTCATGGCGAAGCGCGTGGACGACCTCCTCCGTCAGAGGCAGAATGTTGTCTTCCTCATTAAAGACTGGAACTAAGATCGACAGGTCGCAAGCCACGTCCGCACATTATTCTGAGCCGAGCGATTGGGAAATGGAATTTTCAAGAATTGCATCATCCTATCGAACTGGTAGGATTTGGTTTATGCGATTGCCATTTATGAAATACTTGAAACTCCTCCTCGTTCTCGGAGCGGTCATTGCGGCCAACGGCTGTGCCAGCGTGACGCGATACTCGATTGAGTCGTACCAAGGGCCTCTCCTGTCGGTAAACCAGCACGCCACGACACCAGGAAACCGGTAGGTCTGCTCGACGACCTACGTTGTCGCCTCCGCAGGACGCGCTGAATCATCTCGCTTTTTTCGGAGCGCACAACACACCTGAACATTACCCATCAGTCTTCGGGTTCGACTTTCCCAACGGGGCACGGACCCTAAGATCAGGTTGGTCCGTCCGCGGACCAACCCTGGGTGCGTGAATGCGACGTTGTTCAACCCTCTCAGAGTTTGGGTCGTAGCACCTTTGAGGCAGGAAAGGAACAGCACGACTGGCCGCTAACGGCCCAGGCCCGAAGCTTGCGCTTATTTCCCTGAGAACTCGCGGATCTTGATGCTGCGGAAGGACGCTTCGTCATGGTGTTCAGTGAGAAGGACGTGACCTTTGATCTTTGTGCCAAAGCCTTCCACGTTCTTAAACTTGCTTTTGGCCACTCCTATTTTCACCTCGTCGCTGCCTAATTCGTATTCCAGAACTCTTGCCCCGTTCAGCCAATGCTCAACGTGATTGCCTCGAACGAGGATCTTGGAATGATTCCATTGCCCGGGAGGTTTTAGAGGTTTATCGGCTTTTGGCGCGAGGACTTCATAAAATGACGCAGTGCTGCCCAAGGCATCTTTCACGAGGACGTCATCGATCATCTGATATTCGTGGCCAACGGCTGAAGTCCGCTGCTCTGTGATGAAATATTTGACCCCATTATTCGCCCCGGCTGGAATCCGCCATTCCCATTGCAATTCAAAGTCGTCGAATTGATCGACGGTGATGATGTCGCCGCCTCCGCCATTAGCGATGTGTTTCAAGCAACCCTCCTCCACAACCCAACCTTTCTCGGGAAAGGTCTGCTTTTTGAAATTGCGCCAGCCCTTCGTGGTCTTGCCATCAAAGAGCAGCTTCCAGCCAGCGGCTTTTTCTCCATCCGAGATCTGATTGGGTCTGGAGACCGAGGATGGCTCGGCGGCGAAGCCAGTTGAGAAAACCGGTAATAAGAACGCGGCCAAAATGCCCGCGCAAGCAAAGTAAGGAAGTCCAAGTCTTTTCATAGAGTCGTAGTAGCTGCTGGTCTTGTAGCGCTTGATGAACCACGAGGTCAAGCTTCGCGAAGCCGCAAACGCGGCTTTGCATCCATGATGGGTGATGCCGCGGGCCTCGGGTGCCATTGTTCAATGTTCCCCCTCAGTCTTGCCGCTTCGGATATTCGCAGGCCTCATCACTGATCCACCAAATCACATTCGCCAGTCTGGATTTTGCGGCAAAGACCACTATTCTCTCGTCATGAAGTCAGCGTTCGTTGTCGGGATTCTGAATGCCGCGCTCACTACGATCTGGCTGTTTGCTGGAGAAGAACGACGCTGGCATGAAGAGACTGCGTGCCGATGGACTGAACTCGGAGTGCCCGCGCAAGGAAAAGCAGGCTTTGCGCAACTTTCTCCCGCGATCACGGGCATTGTCTTTACCAACACGTTGACGGAAGCCTCCATTGCGGCAAACCGTGTCCTGGCGAATGGCTCCGGAGTTGCCGTCGGGGATTATGACCGCGATGGATTGCCTGACATCTTCTTCTGCGGGCTGGAGTCTTCAAACGCGCTCTATAAAAACCTGGGAAACTGGAAATTCAAAGACGTCACTGTTGATGCCGGCCTCGTGTTCCCAACAAAGCCGTGCCGAGGAGCGGTCTTTGCCGATATCAATGGCGACGGTTTTCCGGATTTGCTGGTTTCAACTTTGGACGAAGGCGTGCGCTGTTTCATGAATGATGGCCGTGGCAAGTTTGCCGACAAAACTGTCGATGCCCGAACTCGCAGCCGATACGCGGCGATGACCATCGCCTTGGCAGATGTGGACGGCGATGGCACCTTGGACCTTTACGTTGCCAACAACCGACCGAACGACATCCGAGATCGGGGGCGCATGAGTGTTTCCGTCGTCAATGGCAATCCCGTCATTCCAGGAGGTGAAAAAAATCGACTACTCTTTAAGGACGGCCAACTGGCGGAATATGGCCAACCGGATCAACTCTTTAAGAATGACGGAAAGGGGCGGTTCACCGAAGTCTCCTGGTTGGGTGGAGGCTTCGTGGATGAAACGGGACAACCATTGACGGGGCCACCGTTGGACTGGGGTTTAACGGCCACGTTTCGAGACATCAACAACGACCTCGCGCCTGATCTGTACGTCTGCAACGACTATTGGACTCCGGATCGATTCTGGATCAACGATGGCCATGGGAACTTTCGCGCCATTGATCAACTCGCGCTCCGCAAAACCAGCGCCAGTTCAATGGGGGTCGATTTCGCTGACATCGACCGCGATGGCCATCTCGATTTTTTCGTGGTCGATATGTTGAGCCGAGATCCCCGATTGCGAAAGCGCCAAGGGCTGGCTGAAAAGCCGATGGGATCACCCCTTGGTTCCATCGCCAATCGTCCCCAAGCGATGCGGAACACGATGCTTCGAAATCGCGGTGATGGAACCTTTGCGGAGATCGCCGACTTTGCCCGAGTGGCTGCGGCCGATTGGGCGTGGTCATGTATTTTTACGGACGTTGATCTCGACGGTTACGATGACCTCCTCATTTCGGCCGGGCATTTTCACGACGTTCAGGACTTGGACACAGGCCAGCAAATCCAGGCGCGACAACATTCCTGGCAAGGCTTTAAAGATGAAGCGTCGCGCCAAAAGGCATTCACCCAGGAACTCATGGAGCACTACCGGCTTTATCCGCCTCTTAATATGCCCGTGGTGGCCTTTCGCAACTCCGGACAATGGACATTCGGAGAGATGACAAGCGAATGGGGATTAGGCCAGCTCGGCGTCCATCACGGGATGGCCCTGGGCGATTTTGACTTGGACGGCGACCTCGACTTGGTCGTGAACAACCTCAATGGTCTCGCTGGCCTCTACCGCAACGACTCGGTCGGCGGGCGAGTGACGGTTCGGTTAAAAGGTCATAAGCTCAACACTGACGGGATCGGCGCCAAGGTTACCCTGCTCCACGGCGCTGTTCCCAAGCAAACTTTCGAAATTATTGCGGGCGGGCGTTACTTGTCCGGGTCAGAACCGCTCGCTGTCTTCGCCACTGGATCAAGCAAATCTGCCATGACGATCGAAATCGACTGGCGCAGCGGAAAAAGAAGCATCATTAACGGAGTCCAATCTAACCGTGGATACGAAATTGATGAAGCTGGGTCTGCGCAAGTCCCAGGTCAAAACTCCAAAACTGAGGGTGCTAAATCTCCCGAAAGACTTGCGAGTTCAAACAGCATATCATCACAAATCACGAATCACGGGTTACCCACTTCACACCTCCCTCAATTCTCAAACCTCAACTCTCGGCCTTTGTTCGACGACATCAGCGAATCAATTTCCCACTCTCATCACGAAACCGATTTCAACGATTTCGAGCGTCAGCCGTTGCTTCCCTTTAAACTCAGCCAACCCGGACCTGGCATCGCCTGGTTCGACATGGACGGCGATGGTCACGACGACTTGATTATCGGATGTGGAAGCGGTGGCACCTTGGCAATCTTCCGATCCGACGGCCGAGGCGGTTTTTCGCGAGTTAACCCGAGCCAATCTTCAGTGCCTGCGAGCGACATGTCCGGCCTCGTCGGTTGGATCGATGGGGCCGGATTTCGAACCCTGCTCAGCGGAGTCACGGGATATGAGGCGCCAGGCAAACACGCCGCGACGCAGTCCCGCCTCGAAGGACAGCGCGTTGTGACCGGCGACCCTATCGCTCTCGAAATGTCGAGCAGCGGCGCCTTGGCGTTGGGCGACATAAACGGTGACGGACAACTGGCATTGTTCATTGCGGGAGGCGTCGCTCCAGGCCGGTATCCCGTGGGTGCTCCCTCCAAACTTTATAGACAGAATGGCCGACAGTGGCAGCTCGATCCGCGGAACAACGTGCTGTTCGACAACCTGGGAATCGTCAACGGCGCGATTTGGAGTGACCTGACCGGTGATGGCCTCCCTGAGTTGATTTTGGCATGCGAGTGGGGGCCGATCCGGGTTTTCCGAAATCGTGGTGGACTGTTGTTTGATGCCACTGACGAATTGGGTCTCGGCAGCTACAAAGGCTGGTGGAAAGGAGTCACAACCGGCGATCTCGATGGCGACGGCAAGCTCGACATCATTGCGTCGAATTGGGGTCTCAACAGCCCTTATCAAGCGAGTGTCGCACGGCCGCTGACGTTCATGTATGGCCAGTTATCCCAGCCAGGTGTCACGGACGTTGTCGAAACAGAATACGATCCAGCCCAAGGCGCGATCACGCCCCGGCGAGGCTTTCTGGCTCTGGCGGCGTCGATGCAGTTTTTGATGGAACGGTTCCCAAATCACAAGGCGTACAGCGAATCGACGCTCAGCGATGTTCTCGGAGAAAGAATAGTTTTGGCGAGACGCACCGAGGCCACAACACTCGCCTCGTGCGCCTTCTTGAATCGGGGTAGTCGATTTGAAACCATCCCACTGCCATTCGAAGCCCAGCTTGCCCCCGCCTTCAGCGTGAATGTCGCAGACTTTGATGGCGACGGGAGCGAAGATGTTTTCCTTAGCCAGAACTTCTTTCCGATGCAACCTGAAGTGCCGCGCCTGGACGCGGGTCGTGGACTCTGGTTGCGCGGCGACGGGACCGGACGACTCACGCCCGTGTCGGGTTCGCAATCGGGTATCCGGATCTATGGGGAACAACGTGGGGCTGCGCTCTGTGATTTCAACGAAGACGGCCGAGTGGATTTAGCCGTGAGCCAGACCGGGGCTGCAACCAAGTTATACCAAAACGTCGGAGCGTCTCCTGGCTTGCGAGTTGGGTTGAAAGGGGCACCGGGCAATCCGAGTGGAGTCGGGGCCGTGATTCGAATGCAGTTCAAGGAGCGTCAAGGTCCTGCCCGTGAGATTCATGCCGGCTCTGGCTATTGGTCACAGGATAGTTTCACTCAAGTGATGGCGACACAAACCAAGCCCGAAGCCGTTTGGATTCGATGGCCGGGTGGCCGGATCACTGTCACGCCCGTCCCGAAAGAAACCAAGGAGATGACCGTGGATTCACAAGGAATGTTGGTTACTGACGCCGGGAGCAAAATCAGCAAATGAACACTCACCTCCGCGACGAGAGGGCGCGGAGCAAGCAGCGTTCAAGGCGAGGCTGAAATCTCCCAGCAATTCTCATTTTGGCACGCATGTAGTCCCGCCTTCAGGCGGCATCCGGTGGGAGAATCCAACGCCTGTGGGCTTGCCGACACCCCTCCGGCTGAAGCCGGGACTACGTACCGCAACACTGGAAGTTCCGACTTCAGAGGGTCGGAAGCCAAGATTCGCGCAACGATTCCGGCGTGACGCCGCGCGCCCGCAGATGCCGAAGACTCAGAGCGTCGTGACGCTTGGCGAGGCGGAGCCCGGATTCATCGGTGATTAAAGGGCAATGGTAGAAGGTCGGCGGTTGCCAGCCCATTGCACGATAGAGAAGGATCTGCCGGGCGGTGGATTTGAGCAAATCAGCCCCGCGCACCACTTCGGTTATTTGCATCGCGGCATCGTCCACGACCACGGCGAGTTGGTAAGCGGGAATTTCGTCGTGCCTCCAAACCACGAAATCTCCGAAGTCGCTTCCCGCCACAAATTGTTGCGGTCCATCATGGCCATCTGTGAACGAGATGATCGCGCCGTCGGGGACGCGGAAGCGCCAGTTAGTCGGTACGTGATGCACGACGTCCGATGCGCGAAAGGAAGCTGTTGCATGTTTTTCATGATCGGTTGACCACGGATTGGTGCCAACTGCTTTTGGTCGGCATGTGCCAGGATAAACCGGTTCGTCCTCGCCCTGGTGCGGCGCTCGCAGGGCACGCTGGACATCTCGGCGAGAACAGGTGCATGGGTAAACGAAGCCTTCCTGAAACAGCCTCTCCAGAGCAACCCGGTAAAGTAGGTGGCGTTCGCTCTGGATGTACGGTGCGAATGGGCCGCCACAGTCCGGCCCTTCCAGCCATTCAAAGCCGAACCATCGCAAGTCCTCCATCATCGCCGTGACGAACTCCGGTCTGCAACGGGCCGGGTCGAGATCTTCGTTGCGGAGCACGAGTGATCCACCTGCCGATCGAGCCCGCTGTTGAGCGATCCAAAACGTCCGCGCATGGCCGAGGTGAAGATAGCCGGTGGGTGATGGCGCGAGGCGGCCCCGATATTGCAAATGTTGCGTCTCAGGTTTCAAATTTGAGGGTTCAAGTTAATTAGCATTCCTCTGGCCTTAAATCTGCAATCAACCATCTGGAATCGTCCATGCGATGTTCAGAATGGCTCGTTGGGGTGCGCGGCAAGCCATTCGGTCAAGCCCGGTAATGGAAAGCTGAGCAGTTGTTGAATCTTGCCGCAGTTGAGCGAGCTATCGCGCGGCCGTGGCGGTCCTTGGTAATCTTTCACTGAACTCGCTTCCAATCTCGGATGAAGCTCAGGCCATCGGGCGGCAACCAATTCGCCGATCTGACAACGTGAGAGCCGTTCACTGCCCGCCAAGTGATAGAGACCAGGACGATTTTTCTCGACCAGCTCCCAGACCGCGCGACCCGTGACCACCGCCGGAACAGGACACCGAAATTCGTCCATGAACAACCGGGTCGATCGACCACCCCGCCAAGCTTGCCGCAGTTCTTCATTGAATGCGCGATCGCCTGTGGGCGAAGTCCCGCCATTGAGAGAGGTTCGGATGACGGTATGCAATGGATTCGGAAGGATGACTTGCTCAGCGACAACTTTCGTTTCGGCGTAAACATTCAACGGGTTAACGGAGTCGGCCTCCTTGTAGTTTCCTTGCCGGCCATCGAACACCAAATCGGATGAAAAAAAGATCAATGGAATGTCGGAGGCCATCTCAGCCAAACGCTTCGTGACTTCCACATTCAACTCATAGGCCAGGCCTGGATTCGCCTGGCAAGCGGGACTTCGACTGAGTGCGGCACAGTGAATGATCAACTGCGGGCGTTGTTGTCGAAAAGCCGAGCGGACTGCTTCGAAATCGGTCAGATCCAATTGAGAACGAGTCAATCCAATCACTCGACAGCCGCTCGCGTACATCGGCGCGGTTTGGGCCAGATAATTACCAATCAGTCCACCCGCCCCAGTAACCCAAGCCGTCGGCTTTGTTTCGAGGTCCACGGTTTTCAAAGGGTCAAAGCTGGATGACAAGGGTTGGACATGGCGGTCGGCGCGGTCGGTGAGCAACTCTGCGAGCTGGATCGCACTGAAGAGGTTCGATTCTTAATCGATCAACCGTTTCGTCAGATCGCCGTAGGCATCAATACGCCGATCTCGAAAAAAGGGCCAATGCGTTCGAGTCGTGTCCACCTTGGCCAAATCCACTTCGACGATGAGAATCTCCTCCTTATCAACACTCGCCTTCGCCAAGATTTTACCGGAGGTTCCGCTGACAAAGCTTTGGCCCCAAAACTCGATGCCGTCGCCACCAACGGGAACCTCGATCCCGATGCGATTAACCGCCGCGACATAACAGCCATTCGCGATAGCGTGGCTGCGCTGGATCGTTTCCCAGGCGCTGTGTTGATCGACCCCATGCTCCGCCTTTTCGCTCGGATGCCAACCGATCGCTGTGGGATAGAATAAAATTTGAGCTCCTTGCAACGCAGTCAACCGGGCGCCTTCCGGATACCATTGATCCCAGCAGATCAGAGTGCCGATTTTGGCATATCGAGTTTGCCAGGCCCGAAATCCAAGGTCGCCCGGAGTAAAGTAAAACTTCTCATAGAAAAGCGGATCATCCGGAATGTGCATCTTGCGGTAGATGCCAAGGAGAGAGCCGTCGGCGTCGATCATCGCCGCTGTATTGTGATAGATGCCTGGAGCGCGCTTTTCGAAAAGCGAGGCGATGATGACAACCTCGTGTTTCTTGGCGACCTTTTGAAACGCGTCTGTGCTCGGGCCGGGGATTGATTCGGCGAGTTTGAAATTTCCGTGGTCCTCGCTCTGGCAAAAATATTGCGACCGAAACAGCTCCTGGGTGCAGATGATCTGAGCCCCTTGTTTCGCGGCTCTCTCAGCCAGGCGCAAGGTGCGGTTAAGATTTTCCGCTGGATCGGGTGAGCAAGCGGTCTGAATCAGGCCGAGCGTCACCTTGGAAGAGGATGGCAGGCGTTTCATAGAGCTGGTGCTTTTATGGACGTACCGACTCCGTGACCCGCCGGCAGGATAAGGGCCTTCGATTGGTCAAGGGACTTGACCGGCCCCTGTCCGAACAACTCGCGAATAAATTTTCCGAGTGTTTCGTTGGTCGGTCCATAACCATGATGATAAATGTAATGTTCCAAATCGAAGAGAAACTCATCCGCGGTGGCATAGCGGCTGTCAAGGTCTCTGGCCAAAGCACGCCGCAAAATATCATTGAGCCGTTGATCAATCCGTTTGTCAGCTTGAGTGAAATCGGGGATCGGCAACGTCAGAATCCGTTTTCGTGACTCTGAGGGTGAGGAGCCCTTGAAGATGTTGGAGCCAAGCAACAGGTGAGCCAGGACAATTCCCGCTGAAAAGAGGTCGGATCTCTGATCAGTGATTTGAAAGTCGGACTGTTCCGGACTCATGTAATCGGGCTTTCCGGCGACGACTTCGCCTTCGTTGTCCTGCAAGAAGCCACGCGCCTTGGCGATGCCAAAGTCAGTCAATTTCACGTCTCCCTCGAATGCAATCATGATATTCTTCGGACTGACATCACGATGCACGATGCCGAGCGTCCTGCCATCGGGATCGGTCTTGGCGTGAGCATAAGCAAGGCCTCGAGCGACCCGACTCGTGATAAACACCGCGAGCTCGACCGGCAGCGGGTGGCGTTTCAACTGGAGCTGGTCGGAAAACTGTTCGAGGTTGACACCGCGGATCAACTCCATTGCGATGAAGAAAACGCCGCGCGTTTCACCGAGATGATACGTTTGAACAATGTTTGTATGAATCAGGTCGGCCACCAATTTGGCTTCTCCGATGAAATTCTCGATGAACATCTGCTGATCAGCGAAGCTCTGGCGGATGACTTTTATGGCGATACGTTTGACGAAATCCCTCGTGCCATGCTGCTCGGCCTCATAGACCACGCCCATGCCGCCTTCGAAGATTTTGCGGACGATTTCGTAGCGAAATTCGTGCTGAATGGTGAAAAGATTGGGCATCAAGGCATGTTCATTAAATCAAATCTCAAGTCAAGTACCCGCTGTTCCGCCGACGTTGAACTCCTCCCGAAAACGCTGAGTTTCCTTTGAAATCCGCTGATTTTCTCCTTGCGTGGTGAATGTGAATCGCTTTAATACGCTCAAGTCGCACATGACTTCACCGAACCTAACGTAAAAAAACTTATGGCAAAGCCACTGACAAAATCCCAAATCGCAGCCTCGATCGCTGAAAAAACTGGCCTCTCTAAAAAGGCCGCCGCTGAAACTCTCGATTACATCGCTGAGCTAGCTTACAAGAACGCCAAGAACAGTTTTACACTGCCTGGTCTCGGCAAGCTCGTGTTGGTAAATCGTAAAGCACGCGTTGGACGCAATCCGGCCACCGGACAGCCCATCAACATCCCAGCCAAGAAGGTCGTCAAGTTTCGCGTCGCGAAAGCCGCGAAGGACGCCATTCTCGGTGTGAAACCCGCCGTGAAGACCGGCAAGAAGTAACCATCTTGTTTCGACTTTCCAGAAAGGCACCCTGGCAACAGGGTGCCTTTTTTTGTTTTGAAGGACCGTCCCGACAATGGGCCAAGCTTCCAACCAACCAACCCATGATGCGGGGCATTCTGCTTTTTCGGACCGAAGCTGAGCTAATCGCCTGGGTCCACTGCCATCGAGTTAATCTCCGACTTCCGAGGGCCGTTTCCATCCTCTTCATTCTCACCCTCCCACAGCGGTGTATCTACGGATGCCACGGCTCCAAACAGCTCGCGCCAGCAGGTAAAGGATGACAACCCAGGACGCCTGAATGATCAGACCGTGCCAGAGGGCCGGCCCTGTGATCCGCCCCAGGTAAATGCTGACGGGAAAGAACAGTTGATAGGGGAAGGGCGTGAAATTGAGAATCTCCGTCAGGGCCGGAGGCAAAATATCCAATGGAAACAAATGTCCGCCAGCGATGTATTCGAAGGCGAACAGAATGAAGATGAACGTGGAAACTTCCAACACCCAGAACGCCAGCAAAGCCATGGTGAATGACATGAAGAATTGCAGCAACGCCGTCAGGACGATGGAAAGCGCAAGCCAACCCCAAGTCGCCGCGTGTGAGGGCAAGACGAAATAGTCCCGTTGATGGAAACTGAAGAGCACCACAGGCGTCAGGGCCACGAGGGTGTAAATGATTCGTCCCGCCGAAAAAAGCGAGAGCCGGTACAACAGATAATCAATCGGTTTTAAAAGGAATTGGTTGATGTTACCGTCTTTGATGTCAGCCGCGATTTGCCAGTCATCCTCGGTGACGGCCGTCAGCATGTCCACAAAGGTCACAATCAGATAGTAGGAAGTCATGCTGGCCAGCGTGTATCCCGCCACTTGCTCATCGGCACCCTTCTCCGCGTAGATCGCTCTCCAGAGGTAAATGGTCGCCATCAGTGGGATGAGGCCGAATACGCTTCGAAAAAGAAAATTAACCCGGTAAACCAGGACGTTCTGCAAACCGATGTTGATGACATGCCAGTATTTTTTCATGCGCCTGCGAGGTCTCGATCCTGAGGCGGATCGTAAACCTATTCGCAACCGCCGGGAAATAGAATCGGTCCATCCGAGAGAATTGGGATCAAGATCACGGTCAAGAGAGGATCTGCATCGCATCGTTTGCCATTCTCTAGCTTGCTCCAGATGGCGATAACCCTTAGAAGAACCCGGTGAACAAAAAACTAGCTGTGCCCAACGAGTCAACGATGTCAAAAGGTCTGCGCCGTTATCTTTACTTTTCGGCTAGCATCACGGGCGCCGCGATCATGATTATCGAAATCCTGGGTGCCAAGATGCTGGCCCCGTTCGTTGGCACGTCGCATTTCGTCTGGACCGCTCAAATCGCGGTTACTTTGGTCGCCCTCGCCACGGGCTATTATGTCGGAGGCCGGTGGGTGGACGGCTCTCGAGGCCATCGCCTTCCGGCATTGGGCCGACTCTATGCCTGTATTCTCCTGGCTGCGATTTACCTGACTTTGACCATCGTGGTGGTCGAGCCAGTGGCTTACTGGTGCCTGAAATTTCAACTGGCGATGGGGTCACTCCTCGCCTCCGGCTTTCTTTTTTTTGTGCCGTTGGCATTGCTGGCAATGACTGGACCGTTTCTGGTTCGCGTGTTGACCACCTCTCTCGAAACTGTCGGCGGGAATATCGGACGGCTCACCGCGATCAGCACACTGGGCAGCGTTGTGGGAACCGTGCTGATTGGTTATGTCTTGATTCCATTCCTTCCCAATTCGATGACCATGTATTTGACTGCCGGCTCCTTGATGGCTCTGGTTGCAGGATATTTTTTGGTATGGGCCAGGAGCCCGTCCACCCAGGTCGGCGTGGCGATGGGGATCGCTCTGGGCCTGTTGCTCGGATACGGAGGAACCACCCAGGAGAACCGTCCACGTTTCACAACGGTGGACGAGCTGTATCGGACAAATTCCAACTTCGGCGTTCTCCAAGTAGTGCAAAACAAACGAGGAGATAAACGCATTTATCTCAATGATTACCTGGTTCAGAACACCTATGACCCGATCCAAAGAAAGAGCATGGCCATCTTTACCTACCTGTTGCACGGGCTGGCACACGCTTATACCCCACGGCTTCAAGACGTGCTTTGCATTGGCCTCGGCGTCGGAATCGTGCCGTCGCAATTCGCGCGTGAAGGAATCAAAGTGGACGTGGTGGAAATCAATCCGGCCGTCGTGAAGGTTGCCGAGAAGTTTTTCGACTGTGAGATTGGCAAGCTCAATTTGACGATCGGCGACGGCCGTTACGCCATTCGACACTCCGAGAAACAGTATGACGCGATCATCTTGGACGCCTTCTTGGGAGATGCATCACCCTCGCACCTGATGAGCAAGGAGGCATTCCGGGGAATGCAACGGATTCTCCGAACGAACGGAACGTTAGTCATTAATAGCTTTGGCGATTTCACGCAAGGTCGGG
The DNA here is from genome assembly GCA_945861765.1 of Akkermansia muciniphila. Taxonomy (GTDB): domain Bacteria; phylum Verrucomicrobiota; class Verrucomicrobiia; order Limisphaerales; family SIBE01; genus SIBE01. The sequence continues at coordinate 33,394 of CAMAWP010000028.1, forward strand.
ACTTTTTCACGGCTTCTCTGGATCAAACACTCAGGAGCGTCTTTCGGAGCGTCCGAATTCACGCAGCCGGAAACGGCAATGTCTTCTTCGTGGCATCAGACCAGCCCGATCTCCAGATCATTGCTCCGCCAGACTTCCAAGAAGTGCATTCATCCTGCCGTCAGTCAGCCCAAGACGCCTTGGCGGGTCTTGCCCAGACGAATCCTAAGCACGGTGTCGTGATCTCTGATGACTACAATCCCGTCGAGTTCTATGACGCTCCAAACCGTGAGCAACACCGGCGAAGCCTGGCGCAGTACATCAGGTCCCTGTAGTCCGGTCCGGAGCCCGGACATTTCGGCAGCCCCCTTCTCCCGGAGAGCCGTTTTCATACTCTTAATCCTACTCCTAATCGTAATCCCTTTGGTATGGGTTTCTTTGAGAGTAGGATTAGGATTACGAGTAAGAATCACGCTCAAAATCCTTACCTCAATGGCAGTGGTCTCCCGGAGGGAGATTCGAGACTAACCCAGCAGTTCGCTGCTGGGTTGGAATCGGCGATTGCACAAGTCCCGGAGGGACGGATGAATCCCCCCGCCGTCCTGCGCCAGCAATCCCACCCTTGAAACGATGGGCTCTTCTTCCAACGAACTTGCAGGCTCTCTTGGCAATCTCCGCGCGAGGCGATATAGTATTGGTGAACCCATGAAGTTTGCATCGCGACAGGACGCAGGAAAGCAATTGGGCATTCGACTCGCCGCTCAAAACACCCGGACCGATCTCGTCGTCGGGTTGCCGCGTGGAGGCGTGATCGTCGCCGATGAGGTCGCGAGGGCGCTCAACTGCCCGTTGGACATCTTGGTGGTTCGGAAGATCGGCCATCCCCAATTTAGAGAATTCGCGGTCGGCGCGCTCGCCGAAGCAGGGGTGATCGTTTTGGACGAGGACGCATTGAGGGAGGCACACGTTAGTCCAAGGGACCTGAAGGAAGTCATCGCTGAAGAAACCGTGCGGTTGAATTGTTACTCGGAAAAATTTGGGTCAGACAAACGGACATCGCTCGCAGGCCAACGGGTGATACTCGTTGACGATGGCTTGGCCACCGGAGCAACCGCGGAAGCCGCAGTCCGATCAGCCCAACGCCAAGGCGCCAGCGCAACGGTGTCCGCCCCTTACTTGCGTGATTCAGTCTCAGATGGCGCGGGCAAGCTCCCGCTGGAACGCAGGACGGCTTGAATCAATTCTTCTTTTTGGAAAGGAGGTCAACCGAAGTTGCTGACATCAGCGCGGTGGAGTTTTTTTGAAATTTTTCAACGGCTTCAGTTCTACAGGAAGGCTTCACCCGCGCTCTGCAAGCCTGCTGGCGGCGTTTTTGTGGTCGGAGAAGGAAAAAGGGCAGCCTCGCAAAAGCGAGCTCTTGCCGATCGATTCTTGAGGCGTCGCCGACCGTGTTGCCGAGATCATTTCTCCTGACTGTGATTCAGACACTGGGGAGGGAAGTTTTCCACCCGCGCTGAAGGCGGGTTTTTGAGGGCCGACCGGCTGCCACCCAAGTTTCCGTGACTTTCTGCATGGGTTTCTGTTTTTCGCTTGAAAAACTGTATCTGTTACCACATAAACG
>CAMAWP010000029.1 GCA_945861765.1 Akkermansia muciniphila
GCCAGCAACCGCGGCAACGGCTGAGGAAGGCTGTTGAGCGGGCGGCCGAGCAGATCCGCCCAACTCCAAGGAATGATGTTCCACCATCCCGTAATCTTTACTGATCCAAGGTCGATGTCTTTGCGAAAAATCCAGAGGACCGCCGCCGACAGGAATCCAATCAGAGCCGCGCCTTCGCCGAATCCCATTCGCCCCTGGCTTGATCGCGCTGCTTCGATGGCCTTGCGTCCTCCGGGAAATTCCGTGGCTGGAAGTGGCGCAGCGATTCGCACCAAGTAAAGCCACACGAGTGGAAGCGCGATGACAACCACGGGCAGCCCCATTTTTAGCCAAGTTAGGAAATCAATATCTTTGGCGGATACAAGAGCCGCTTGCTTTACGAACACCAGGTTGGTGCCGGTGCCGATCTTTGTTCCGATGCCACCGATGCTCGCTGCATAGGCGATTCCGAGCATCAACGCCAAACCGAAGCGCTGGAGCAAGGGGTCGTCGCGGCCGCATTGCTCTTCAAATTTAGTGAGGACAGCCATTCCAATGGGGAACATCATCATCGCGGCCGCCGTATTGGAAATCCAGAGCGTGATGAAACCGGTGGCCAGCATGAAGCCGAGGACAATCCGGCGAGGACTCGTCCCAATCCGCGAGACAATTCCCAAGGCGATGCGCCGGTGCAATCCCCATTGCTGCATCGATGCGGCGATGCACATCCCTCCCAGGAATAGAAAATTGATCGGATCGAAATACTGAAGAGCCACTTCGTGGAAAGGAGCCGCGCCGGTTACGGGAAACAGAAGGAGCGGCAGGAGCGCCGTGGTCCAAAGCGGAATCGGTTCTGTGATCCACCAGCATGCCATTAGAGCCACAGTGGCTCCGGCGCACGCCGCCTTAAACTGTAGTCCGAAGGACGTCAGTGCGAGTGCGGCGATCAGGAATAGGAACGGACCGAGGACCATGCCCAGCTTCTGGCGAAAGCTGTAGAAGTTCCCCGGTGGTTCTTGGGCCGCGACAGAAACATTTTGATCTCGCATGGCTGTTGGAGCTGAAGATGCCGCGAGCTATCACCAGATGCTAGAAGATTTCCTGCTCCATGCCTTGTGACTCTGACGGATTCAAGAAAACTTGAATCTGTCCTAGGCGTCAGCGTCGCCAACTGTGAGAGAACTTCGAGGAATAATGACCCCTACGCTGAAGGCCAAAACGGCAACCACAACTAGCGCTATCGCCAAGATGATGAGGATCGCTCTGCCAAAAGCGTGCGATGACGGCTAATCGATCGATCTTTTAACACGGCTGATGGCCCCAGTCATTTTCTTTAAGATCCTTTTCGTAGAGATCCATCTGTTCATCCGCACTCAGCTTGCCCGGAGTTGCAGGCTCGGCTGTCGGGGAGTCTTTCGCGACGGAACCCAGGGTCACCTTTGGGGTCGCTTCAGCCATCGGACGCGGACGATGCAAAACCATCACATTGCCGACGCGCGTGATCAGGTGGCTCGAAGTTTTTTCCGCCAACTGCGGTGCGAGTTCTTTCTTCTGCTCCTTGAATTCCACGAACTTGATCTTCACCAATTCGTGTTGCGCCAACGCTTCCTCCACAGAACGAATAAAGCCATCGCTCAAACCGGCTTTGCCCAGTTTCAAAATAGGTTCCAGATGCTGTGCCGCGGCTTTAAACTTGCGAATCTGCGAATTGTTCAGAGGTTCTAGCATTGCGAGTGGAGTTTAGATCTATAACTAATAGGCATTTGCTTCTCAACAGCCGACCGCAACATAGCTGTGCAGTGATGTTGAAACAAGAAAAAAGCCCTGCGAATCCAGTCGGCGGCTTGACTCAAACCAAAAGTCGCCGAGGGATAAAATCTGAGTGGAGCCCGTTTCGCGAGTATTGCCTATCTTCTTTGCCGAAGATGGAAGAGCCCAGACCTTGCCGCCTCAGGCGCGCACGGAGTCTCTTCCCGAGTCGACCGAGGCGCGAACCGGGTTAACCGGGATACTTCACACCCTTTCGGAGGGGGGGTAGGAGACAAAACGGGGAAGATTTCGAACGCGCTTCAACACCTCCTGGCTTCAGGGAATAATGGCGATCAGTTCATTCATCTTGGACGAGCATTGCGACACTAGCGTCTTAAATTGTTCATCACCCATGCTGTTACGGCTTTTCACACGCTCAACGAATGCCTCGTTCCAGCCCTCTCCCGTCGAATCTTGATGGGAACTGACAGAATAAATTAGTGTTCCGTTCAAGAGTCGCGGCGGAGTTAGGGGTTTCTAGAGGCTTCAAAGGGTTGGGTGCTGGTCTTTAGGTCTCCGCCATAGAGGCATCGATCATCGCACAGGACTGTAGTTGCAGCGAATCGAGCGGAGCTGCTCGGGATGTTTTAACGCCAGCTCTACGAGAACCTTCTCCCGGAACAAGGGCCAAAGCGGTTGCGACAATTGCGGAATCAGCGGAAACACCCGACGCACCAACCCATCCCAAGTCTCCGCCCAACGTTCGATGTCATCGGGGGCAATCTGCCGACGGCAGCGCGCAGACTGGCAAGCACATTGGAACGGCTCGCGCAGATTCAACGTTCCGTAATCGTCGGTCAGCTCTTCATTGGCTTCAATGTCACGGATGGCCAATTCAAAGTCATAGCCGGCGCTCAAACAGTTGGCTTCGCATGAATGATTGAAAAAACGCGAATGATCCCAGCAGAGCACCATTAACCCCTTGGCATCCACAAAGGTGTACTTGTCCAAAACCTGCCGGTAGGGCTCTTCCAGATTTGCGACGTCTTCGGCGGTGAACGTCTGGTCCAAGTCATCGCGCACCCAGATGATGGTCCCTTTGGGAATCAGCGCCGTTGCAAACACCCCATAACCAATGACCTCATTGACCCACCGCAGCTCCGTATTCGGATGAATCATGCGGCGAGATTAAATGGAAATCTTCGCGGCTATTGCAAGAGCAAAAGCAAGGGACGTTTCCACGGTAACAAAGGCTTTTCTCACTCACGCTTGGTGCTGCTCAACCCCATCGTTCTCGCGCTTCACACCGCCTTCCTCACCGGTAATCTCAAAGATGGCGCCGCTTAGACAAATGCCCCGGTCAGCAACTCGATGTGGTAGGTCAAGATCTTCAGTCTTCGGAAAATAGATATTCCAAGTCGGTCTTGGTGAGACTGCGGGCAAAGCCTTCTTCACCGAGAACATCCGCGATGGTCTGAGCTTTACGCTGTTGGAGTTCCCAAATCTTCTCTTCAACTGTCCCTGGCGCGATCAATCGATACGCATTGACGGTGCGGGTTTGGCCAATGCGATGGGAACGGTCGATTGCCTGGGCTTCCACTGCTGGGTTCCACCACGGATCGTACAAGACCACGTAGCTGGCCGTGGTCAGATTGAGTCCCGTGCCCGCCGCTCGCAGGCTGAGCAAAAAGACTGAAGCATTGGGATCGCTTTGAAACGCATTGACAACATCTTGACGTTGCTTGGTCTCGCCGGTGAGCAAATAGGTTGGGAACTGTCGCTGATGACATTCAACTTCGAGCAGTTTCAACATCTTAACAAATTGGCTGAAGACGAGCACCTTTTGCCCCTCGGCGAGCAAAGGATCGAGCAGCTCAAACAACGTTTCGGTTTTGCCGGAAGCTGAATCGCTGCCCACGAGCTGCGGATGACAGCAAATCTGCCGCAAACGGGTCAAGGCTGCCAGAACGTGGATTTTGCTCTTGCCCAATCCCTGCTCGTTTACCGTTTGCAGCACTTGTTCACGGCTGCGCCGCAGTTCCGCCAGGTATAACTTCCGTTGAGGTTCGCCCAACTCGCAATCCCGCCGCTCTTCAATGCGGTCGGGCAAATCCTGCGCCACTTGGCGTTTGAGCCGCCGCAGCATCAACGGGCGAAGCTTCGCGGATAGCCGGCGACGGCCCACTCGGTGCGACCAAGCAATGTCATCACCCTTCGGCTCGTAATTCTGATGAAAGTCCGACTGCGTGCCGAGGTAGCCGGGTTGGATGAAATCAACAATGCTCCAAAGATCCAGGAGACGGTTTTCGAGAGGAGTTCCAGTCAGAGCGAGACGTTGACCGGCGCGCAGTTGCTTCACCGATTGAGTCACCTGCGCGCTTGGGTTCTTAATGAACTGGGCTTCGTCCAAGATGATGGCCCGGAAGTCGAATTTCTGTAACGCAATGAGGTCGCGGCGGAGAAGAGCATAATTGGTGACGATCAAATCGTGCTGAGGAATTTGTTTGCGCAGGTTGTGACGGGCAGCGCCGCTTTCCAGAACCAATACTTTCAGATGAGGAGTGAAGCGATTGGCTTCCCGCCGCCAATTGTGCAGAACGGACGCGGGACAAATGACCAGAGCTGGCTTCGGCGTTTTTACATTTTGCTGCTGCATCCAAGCGAGCCAGGCCAGTGTTTGCAATGTCTTCCCGAGCCCCATGTCGTCAGCCAAGACGCCGCCCAGATTCAATTGAGTGAGGTGACACAGAAAATTGAATCCATCCTTCTGATACGGACGCAATTCCGCTTGGATCGAAGCCGGCAAGGGCGTCGATGCAATTCCTGTAAATTCGGCCAACTGCTCGCGCAATGCTTTGACGTGCGGTTGGTCCTGGAACTTGTTTAAAGTGGCTTCATCCAACTGCGCCGCATGCGCTAACCCGACGCGCTGCGGCACGGGGCTCAAAGCGTCCAGCCCCAAGTCAGCCATCGCTTCATGCGCCAGATGCACGGCGTCGGAATCCAACTCCATCCAGCCGCTGTCCGGCAATTTCACAAAACGTCCAGTCGCAGTTTGCAGGCGTTGCAGATCGGCCGCCGTCAGCTTGAGGCCCTCTGCTTCCCACGAGGCGGATACGGAAAACCAGTCGATGCCGCTGCCTTGGACAACGAGTTTGGGCCGCAACTGCCGGGGAGCCAAAAAGAGACGATGAAATGGTGAATTGCCCAGGTACTCAGCGGCGGCGGGTCGGTCGGGCCATGCGGCAGCCAGCGTGTTGAGGAAATGCTCGTTAGCGTCCCCGAGCCATAGGCCGGGCTCGGGGGTGAACCAGTCGAGACGACGCAGCCAGTGGATCGCAGGATCGAGACGCAAGTCATCCAGAATTTCGGGCCTTTCCGGAGGATGGTCCGGCGCATCCATCATCTGCCAATCGTGGCCGTTCCATTGCCAAATGCTTTGATCGCTCTCGCTGCGCGCGAGCAAGCGCAGCCGGACTGTGTCGTCGCTTAATTCGAAAACGAACTGAGGGATGGCAGCGTGAGCGACACAGAGCTGTTCCCACTCGCGCCGGTCCGAGGTGCCATTCTTGCGAAGCTGTGTGAGGAGCCGATGGCTGAGTTTTCTTACGGGCAGATGGGGTTTGGCCACCCACGTCTTCAGCAACTTGGGGGGAGGTGGATTGCGCAGCAAGTAAAATGTCTCTTCAACCAAAACCAAAGAGGGAAGGCCTCCAAAAAAACGGGCGTGGTCGAGCGATTGATTTTCTTTGTCCTGCACCTTCAACAGGTGCGTGAAGCAAAGCTCGCCATCGACCGTGTCGAGATGCGGAGTGAGCTCTGCGAACTGCCCGTGAAACTTGAGCGCTGTCTGGTGCGAGACGAATTCCAAACGCGAAACTTGCCCCCATCGCGCCAGCCACTGGAGCAGTTCAAGACCGGTCAGCACCAGCCAATCCGCGTCTTCCTTCGGTTGGCTGTAGGTCTCGCTGAGCCATTGAATGAACTCCCAATCTTTGGCCGGAAAAAGCTCATGTTCGTGAGTTGACCGTGTCGTTAATTCGATGATCTCCGCCAGCGTCTTGACTTTTTCTCCGGCTCGGGGCCGGAACAGGACGAACTGAACTTTCAGCCCAAACAAGGATGTGGATTCTCCCAAGCTTTGCGCCTGGCAGAGCACGCGGAGCGAAGCTCGAGGCGAGTCCAAGTGGACGGGCGCAAGCGGCAGCAGCCAACGCTCGAGGAGTTGGACAAACTCTTGTTCCTTTTCAGCTTCTTCAATCTCGGCAAAACGTTCAAGGTTCGCGTAGGAAAGCAGTTCCGTTGGCAGAGGACGGTTGGTTCTCAGAAACAGCAGAGCAGTGGCTTCGAGCCGCTCCTTCCCCAGGGCTTGTAAAAGGCGCGGCCACCAACTGTCGCCGACAAAATCCTTGCGGGCCAAGGAAAGCTTTTCAAAGTAATCCTCCAGAAGTAACCAGGAGCGCTGCGAATCCTGGCAGGTCGCAAACGTATTCAGTATCTCCGCGCGTTCGGCCACGGCCGACTTAGAATCCGATAGTTCACGGCGCAGATCTGCCAGGGCACCGTAGGTTTTATCCAGCACCGTATGATGCGCATCGTATTTCGTGGCTGTCGCGGAACGCGAGGTTTGCCCGTTATTGCGTGCTACTTTTGCCATGTTTTGGTCATTCCACCATGAGTGATGGTCGCTCATCTCGACACGAATAGGCGGTGGTGGTCAACCAGAAAGCGAATCTTATCGGCAATTCTGTCCTTGAACCTGGGAGTTTCATGGACAGTTTCGACCTCCAACGATGGACGAGCATCGGGGCCAGGAACCTGGCCATCCGTCCGGCGGCCCACTGTTTGAGCACAGAGTTCCGAAGGACACAGAAATCGAAGTTTTCTCTGCCCTCTGTGCCCTTCCAAACTCTGCGCTGAATCCTGTGGTTCATGGACTGAATTACTGCCCGCTCAAAGGGGATCATGGGTCGGGATGGCGCCCTCAGCTTCCTGAGTCAACGAGGGTTGGGATTTCCCCAATAAACCGGTCAATTTTTCTCTCGATGTCGGAACCGTAATCAGGTTTTCAGTGGAATCAATATCAAGAAATGCCCCTTTCACGAGGACGCTTGAAAAGTTTGAAAAAGTAGCGAAGGTACAACTGGTTTTGAAACGCCAACATCCATCCAAGACCTTCGCTCTGGCGGCCTACGTTGCGTTTGCGTTCGCGGTGGCCCTGATCAGTTGGGAGCAGAGAGCCGATGGTCTGCTCCTCTGCTCGCTATTCCCCGTCATCCTTGCGCCGTTGGTGTATTCTCGCGCGGTCTTTCTCGGCATGCTAGGCGTAAGTTTGGCCGCATCCGTCGCGGTCGTGATCGCTCTCGGGGCAGGTTCCATCACGGCAGTGGTGATTCTTCACGGCTTTGTTTGGGCTGCCGGGGAGCTGCTTCTCCGGTTTAGGCTGTCCCGCGATCAGTCGGAGAAGGACCTGCGCGCGAGCGAGGAAAAATATAGGCTCATCGTGGATCATGTCGCCGAAACCGTCCTGGTTCTCGATCTCACCCTGCGTCACATCTATGCCAGCCCCTCGGTCGTCAGGCTTTATGGATACACGCCAGAGGAGTTCCTCGCACACCCTCTGGAACGATTCCTTAGCCCGGATTCGCTCGCGCGCAGCTTGCGTTTATTTGAGGAGGAGATGGCGTTGGAAGCCACCGGAACGGCGGATCCACGTCGGTCGCGCGTGATGGAATCGTTGGAGTACCGCAAGGACGGTTCCTCCATCTGGATCGAGAACGTCTTCTCGTTTATCCGGGATGCCGACTTAAGAGTCGTCAACATCTTGTGTGTGTCGAAGGATATCAATGAGCGAAAGCAGGCCGAGGAAGCGCTGCGTAAATCATCGGACCAGTTCAAACAACTCTTCGAGTCCAGCCCCTTGGCCTCCGTGATATTCTCCCTGGCGGACGGTCGGATCATGGACGCCAACAAACAGTTCCTTGAACTATTCGAGTTCACGCGAGCGGAAGTCCTCGGTCGCACCGGCATGGACCTCGGCTTGTGGTTCGACCCTGCTGACCGGGATCGGCTGGTGGCCCACTTGAAGCAGCAGCGAGAAGCGCGGGACTTTGAAACTCGGTTTCGCGGCAAGAGCGGGCGGGAGCATGACGTCTTGCTTGGAGGTCAAGTGATCGACTTCTCCGGCGAGCTGATGGCGATATTGCAGAGTGTGGACATCACTGAGCGCAAGCAGGCCGAAGCCAAACGCGCCTCGCTCGAGACACAGCTCCATCAATCCCAAAAGATGGAAGCCATCGGGACGCTCGCGGGCGGGATTGCGCACGATTTCAACAACATCTTGGCGGCCATCTTGTGCCGGGTGGAGGTGGCGGGCATTGGCTTGCCGCCTGAACATCCGTCGCAAGAGTCACTCGATGAAATCCTCAAGGCCAGCCTTCGCGCCCGCGATTTGGTGCGGCAAATCCTCAGATTTAGCCGTCGGCAGAAACAGGATCGCAAACTGATCGACCTGGGCGCGACTGTCATCGAAGCCCTCAAACTGCTCCGCGCCAGCCTTCGGGCGACGATTGAAATCCAGACCGAGATAGCGCCACATCTGCCCCCGGTGCTCGCGGATGCGACGCAGGTTCATCAGGTGATTATGAACCTCGGAACAAACGCCAGCCATGCCATGAGTGCTCACGGAGGCCATCTCGCGATCACTCAGACCGTCGTCACCTTGGAAGCTGGAACGCTTCCGGATCATGGAGACTTGCCGGCGGGCCTTTATGTCCGAATCAGCGTCCAGGACACAGGCTGTGGAATGGACGCGGCCACAGTCGAGCGAATTTTCGAGCCGTTCTTTACCACCAAAGGCCCCGGCGGAGGCACTGGCCTCGGTCTCGCCGTTGTGCATGGCATCATGGAAAATCACGAGGGCGCGATCACGGTTGAAAGTCGGCCCGGAGAAGGGACTGCTTTTCACCTCTATTTCCCCGCCGCCGAAGGTGCAATGTTTCCCGACACCGAATCGGCCCCACCCCTGCCACTCGGAAAGCGCGAGAATATTTTGGTGGTGGATGACGAGATTGCCCTTGTCGAAATCGAGATGATCATGTTGGAACAACTCAACTATCAGGTCACCGGGTGCCACTGCGCGAAGGACGCGCTGGCTACGTTCCGCGCCCAACCAAATGCTTACGCGCTTGTCATCACGGATATGACCATGCCGGAGGTAACCGGAATCGACCTCGCGAAGGAGTTGCATCAGCTTCGCCCCGGCCTCCCGATCATCCTGGCGAGCGGTTACTCCGATTTCCTGGGAGAAAGAACGCTCTCACAACAATGGATAAGCGCGTTTCTGGACAAGCCATTCCGGCTCCGATCGCTGGCCGAGACCGTCCGGCGTGTTTTGGAAGCGGAAGTGCCGGAGCGGTGAAAAGTTCTCCATTTACAGATTACGCCAGAAGTCCCTTAACCACCTGGCCATGCACATCGGTTAGCCGGTAGTATCGTCCCTGGAACTTGTAGGTGAGCTTCTCGTGATTGAGGCCGAGCAAGTGCAGAAGTGTCGCTTGGAGGTCATGAACGTGGACCGGATCTTCCGCGATGTTGTAGCCGTATTCATCGGTCGCGCCAAAACTGATGCCCGGCTTTAGGCCCCCACCGGTCATCCACGCTGTGAAACAGCGCGGATGATGATCGCGGCCGTAGTCGGTCTCAGTAAGTTTGCCTTGCGAGTAGTTGGTGCGGCCGAATTCACCGCCCCAAACGACGAGGGTTTCATCGAGCATGCCGCGTTGTTTTAAGTCTGTAATCAGTGCGTGGCAGCCTTGGTCCACATCTTTGCACTGTCGGCGAATTCCTTTGGGCAATCCGCCGTGATGGTCCCAACCGGGATGATAAAGCTGAATGAATCGGACATTGCGCTCAGCCATGCGTCGGGCTAGCAAACAGTTTGCGGCAAATGTTCCAGGGTTCCTGGCTTCGGGGCCGTAAAGCTCAAAGACGCTTTCGGGTTCTTGCGAAACATCCATGACGTCCGGCACGGACGTTTGCATCCGATAAGCCATTTCGTATTGCGCGACGCGCGCGTTGATCTCGGGATCCCCAAGATCCTCAAATTGCAGCGAGTGCAACTCGGCGAGGCGGTCGAGCATTTTGCGGCGACTGTCGCGTGAGATACCATCAGGGTTCGCGAGATAGAGCACCGGGTCTTTCCCGGAGCGAAACTGAACGCCTTGGTGAATGCTTGGCAGAAATCCGTTGCCCCAAAGCCGCGCATAAAGCGGTTGATCGATCCGATCTTTCGAGATGAGCACAACGAACGCAGGGAGATTCTCATTGGCGCTGCCGAGTCCATAACTGAGCCAGGCACCCATCGATGGGCGGCCGGCCAATTGCGAACCGGTTTGGAAAAACGTGATGGCCGGATCATGGTTGATCGCCTCGGTGTGGAGCGATTTGACGAAGCAAAGCTCGTCCGCGATCTTCGCGGTCCACGGCAACAGCTCGCTCACCCACGCGCGGCTTTGGCCGTGCTGCGCGAACTTAAAGATCGAACCGGCGAGTGGCAGCCTCGCCTGATACCCCGTCATTCCGGTCAGGCGCTGGCCCATGCGAACGCTCGCCGGCAAGTCCTCTCCATTCATTTTGTTGAGCAGCGGCTTGTAATCGAAAAGGTCCATCTGCGAAGGGCCGCCACTCATGAATAAATAAATGATCCGCTTGGCCTTGGGCGCGAAGTGCGGAGCGTCGAGGATCCCCGCGAACGGATTGGCCATTGGCGCTGGCGCGGCGACCGACTCCCTTTTGAGAAGACCGAAGAGCGCGGCGCTGCCCATGCCGAGCCCAAACCGGCCAAGGAAATCTCGGCGGTTCATGGCGAAATTGATGTGGGTGCAGGACATATGATTAGCCTCCGTGGCGGCAGACACGTGTCCGTCCCTCGGCTATGTCGCGTTTGCCACGTTCAGTGCTGGCCTTGAACTCGACCGTCAATTCAAACTGGTCTTCGAGCATTTCATCGAGCCAATCTCGGATCTTACGCATCTCGTCCGGAGCTAGTTTCCCTATCTCTTCTTCGATCTTTTCAACTTTGCTCATGCCTCAAATATCAAAGGATACGACCTGCGCTTCAAGTCTTTTGGCTCTGCGCAATATAGCCCGCGCAACCTCATTTACCTTCTCAGGACGGCTTCGTCATGATTCAGGATTGCCCCGGCCAACACAGTGCCGGCAGCCAGTTCGACCGGATTTAATCGCGGATCGTTTTTCGCTTCGCCGATTGCGAGAAGTTTGGCGGCAGCCTGCTGTTCGGCCGTGAAAAGACCGCGCTGCTCGATGAACAGTTGCTTTAGAACGGCGATTTCCTTAACGGACGGCCGTCGGTTCGTCACCAACTGGAAAGCCCATGCGACCTGATCGCTGAGAGTCGAGCCGCCTTCTTTCAGCATGCGCTCACTCACATGGCGGGCGGCTTCGATGATTTGAGTGTCGTTGAGCAGTGCGAGCGCCTGGAGGGGCGTGCTGGTATTCTGTCGCCGTACCACGCAGACGTTCCGCTCGGCGGCGTCAAACGTGATCATCGCTGGGTGCGGCACGGTCCGCTTCCAAAAGGTGTAAAGGCTGCGACGGTGTAAGTCGTCGCCTTTGCCCTGGCCATAGCGCGGCTTGCCCATGGCGATCTCCTCCCACAAACCGTCGGGCTGATAAGGTCTCACGGCCGGGCCGCCAACTTTTTCCGCGAGCAACCCGCTGACGGCGAGCGCCTGGTCTCTCAGCATTTCGGCTGTCAGGCGCCGGGCCGGGCCACGAGCGACAAGTTCGTTGGCCGGATCACGCGCCAACAACTCTGGGCGGACCTGCGACGATTGGCGGTAAGCGGCCGATGTCGCGATGAGCTTGAGTAACTGTTTTAGATTCCATCCGGTGTCCACGAACTCCCGTGCGAGCCAGTCCAGCAACTCGGGATGTGTGGGAAAGGAACCTTGGCTCCCGAAGTTATCGCTGGTTTCCACGATCCCTTTCCCGAACATCATCTGCCAGGCGCGATTCACCGTCACACGCGCGGTGAGCGGGTGATTGGGATCGAGCAGCCAGCGGGCAAGGCCGAGCCGGTTGCGCGGCTGATCAGCCGGGAACTGCGGAAGCGCGCCAGGCGTGTTCGCGGACACTTGCTCGCCAGGTGCGTCGTACGCGCCGCGCTTGAGGACGAAGGCCGGGCGGGGTTGGGCCGTTTCCTCCATTACCATCGCTTCAGGAATAGGATTAATCAGCTTGCTCTGCACCTGCCGCAACGTGTGCAATTCCTCAACGAACTTCAATGCGCCAGGAGATGTGGTGGCGACATAATAATCGAGCAACCCTTCGCGTTGCCCCCTTGTGAGCTTCGCGTATTCCGTGGTCCACGCCTCCTTGAAATCATTGCGGCCCGCGAGATGGGCGGCCTCGATCGCCGTTAACTCGCGATTGAAAATACGGAAGTCGTCCACTCGGCCGCCTTTGAAGCCGCTGTCGCGAAATCGAAAGCCAATCGCCAGGTCCGGTTCACCTCCGCCGTAGGTGATGTCTTTGAAGAGACCATCGCGAACCACATCGAGAACACTGCTCACGCCGTTGACATACACTCGAACGCCCGCAGCGCGACTGGAGCCGTCGTAAGTCACAGTGACATGCACCCACGCATTCGTCGGAATCGGGTCTTTGGTCTCGACCTTCAGCGCATTGCGGGGCCACATGTGGTGCAAGCCGACAGTGACGCGGCCATTTTCGAGCAACATCTCATACCCGCGGCTGCCGGCATCGATCGGGGCCTTGCTCTGATGCACGATGACGAAGCGCGGCGCATGAGCGGGTGTTTGAAGCCAGAGGCTCAAGGAGAACGGATCAACGCGGGAGAAGCGACCCAAACCTGGAAACGTAAAACCATTTTCACCATCGAGCTCCGCGCCTTGCCCAAATTTGCCGGGCACAAATTGCGGTGCTTCCTGCCCCACCCCTGGCTTCGCGGGATTAGCGGCATTGGCAACCTTGTTCGAGACCATTCCGTCGAACGAGAACGAGCCGATGAGGCCCGGCGATATTGGAGCGCGCGGGTCCGCCTCCGCGGCAGAATTGGCTTGCCTGGGAGGATCAGATCCCGCTTTGGCCACTGCGTCGGTCGAGCCTGATCCGGAGGAAGAGGCCGTGATTCGATCACGATCCACGAGTCGCCTCCGCAACCAATCATCGAAATCTCCGCGCCCCAGCTCTCGCAAGGTGGTCAACTGCTGCTCCTTTTCGGTAATCTTGAGGCGGATGTCCTCCAGCTTCGCATCGGTCACGTCGTCAGAGAGAAGTAACGTCGGCACCGGGATCGCGTCAGTGAAATAGGTCGTTTGACCCGACTCGTCAATGTTCTGGAAAAAGGCGAACAGAGAGTAAAAATCCCGTTGCGTGATCGTGTCGAACTTGTGGTCGTGGCAGCGCGAGCATTCGAACGTCAGGCCAAGAAAGGCAGTGCCCATCGTATTGACGCGGTCCACGACATAGGCGACGCGGTATTCTTCTTCGACGATTCCGCCTTCTTCGTTTTGCAAGTGATGGCGGTTAAACGCAGTCGCGAGGCGCTGCTCTTTCGTTGGTCTGGGCAACAGATCTCCTGCGAGTTGCCACGTCACAAACTGGTCGAACGGCAAGTTCTGATTGAACGCTTTGACGACCCAATCACGCCACGGCCACATGGGGCGGTAGCGGTCCATCTGGAAACCGTGCGTGTCGGCGTAGCGGGAGATATCGAGCCAGTCAGTGGCCATGCGCTCGCCGTACCGCGGTGAATCCAGCAAACGGTCCACGAGCCTTTCAAAGGCGTTAAGGGAGGTGTCCGCAATGAAGGAATCGATCTCTGACGGGGTCGGCGGCAGTCCGGTCAGATCCAGTGTCACGCGGCGAATCAGAATCTCCTTCCGTGCCTCGGGCGACGGCTCGATCCCTTCCTTTTCCAACCTTGCGAGAATGAAAGGATCGACCCCGGTGCGGCTCCAGTTTTGGAGTTTCGTCTTGGGGAGATCAGACCGTTTCGGTGGCGCAAAAGCCCAGTGCTGGCTCCACTTCGCCCCTTGATCAACCCACCGCTTGAGCATCTCAATCTGCTTGGGCGTGAGCTTGCGGTTTGAATCCGGAGGCGGCATGACCTCGTCGGGGTCGGTGCTCATGATGCGCCTGACGAGCTCGCTCTCCGCGCTCTGGCCAGGAACAATCACCGCTTTTCCGTCCTTGGTTCGAAACGCGCCCTCCTTGGTATCGAACCGAAGCTTCGCTTTTCGAGCCTTTTCGTCGGGCCCGTGGCAGTGGTAACAGTTGTCGGAGACGATTGGGAGAATGTCGCGGCTGAAATCAGCCTCAGCCGAGGAAGCTGCAGCCAGAGCGGATGCAGCGGCCATCCATTTCAGCAGCACCGGCGCGAGCAGGAAAAAGCAGATATGTCGGAAAACCATATTTCGCACATAAACGCTGCACGTAACAGATTGATTTTGCAATTCTGATCAGAGGGGCGCATCTCCGAATGAGGACAGCCTCCAAAAATCCCAACGGGATTTCGTCCCGAAGCCCAGGGTTGCGAGGCACAAGCTACCCTGGGAAAACGTCGGCCGCGAGCACAACCCCAACGGGGTTACGTCTCCCCTTCGATCTGGGATGGGCGCGGAAACGTTCGTCCTCGATTTCCTTTCGTTTGCTGGCCGCAACCCCGTTGGGGTTGTGCCATGGGGCGACGATGACCCAGGGTAGCTCGTGCCTCGCAACCCTGGGCTTGGCGGCGGAATCCCGTTGGGATTCTTCAGACCGGCCAACGACAGGGCAGAGGAAAATTGGCGCTACGACCGCCAAGCACCTGTCCTCATTCGGAGATGCGCTTTGATCAGAGGTGCCGTGGTCGAAGCCGTAGGTGATGCGTTCGCGTTTCGCGAAGTGGACTCGGTCCAGCTCCGCGGCACCAGCCAACCGATCAAGCTCTACACCTTCGACACCACAGCCCCCTGAATCGAGGCCTTAAAAGCAGCGCTTGCGAACAACCAGTTTTCTGGAGATCACGCGAGACTGCCCTTTGGTTGTGTTGTGACGAGGCAATATGTCCTTAAACCTTTTTCACGCTGACGGCGCATGGCCCTTTTTTGCCTTGCCCGACTTGAAAATCCACCAAGTCAGCTTCGGCAGGAGTTGGACCGCTAATTTCTGAATGGTGGACAAACAGATCCTTACCGCCATCGATTGGGGTAATAAATCCGTAACCTTTTTCCGCATCAAACCACTTAACTTTTCCTTGAGGCATACTATTAATCTATTGTTTTCGAACGTTTCTCAGCTCCCTGCATTATGTCGTTGAAAGTCGCGTGTTATATTTCCCGGAGATGAGCCATGACCAGGGGGCTGAGAGATAAGTTAACTTTCAAGAACTAAGACTAGCAGGCCAGCCGCGATCGGCTAGCTTAAACCTTCTCGCTTCAGATGCCACTACCTGAAGGACGTGTTATACGGCGGGCCCATGCGAGAGCATAGCCGGATTTGAACCTGGAATTGATGAAGATATTTTAGATGAGGCGATGTAGCATGCTGCCATGTCGAAGAAATTGTTTCTCCTGGATGGAATGGCGTTGGTCTATCGAGCGCACTTCGCCTTGGCCCATCGGCCCATAGTTACTTCGAAAGGGGTGAACACTTCCGCCCTTTACGGTTTCACGCAGACGCTTCTCGAAATCATTAAAAAGCAGCAGCCGACCCACCTGGCTGTCGTGTTTGACACAGCAGCGCCCACGCAGCGGCACAAGGATTTTCCCGACTACAAGATACACCGAGAAGCAATGCCCGAGGACCTCAGCAAGGCCTTGCCGCATATTCGACGGATGATCGAAGCGTTTAACATTTCGGTCATCTCGTGTGATGGATACGAGGCTGACGATTTGATTGGCACTCTGGTTCGCAGGGCGGAGAAGGAGGGATTCGAATCTTACATGGTCACGTCCGACAAAGATTTTGGCCAATTGGTTTCTGAGAACACTTTTATCTATAAGCCATCTCGCATGGGCGATGGTGTCGAGATATTGGGGGTCCCGGAAATCCTGATCAAATGGGGCATTCAGAAGGTCGAGCAAGTGATCGATATCCTCGCATTGTGGGGTGACGCTTCCGACAATATTCCTGGCGTTCCTGGCATTGGAGAGAAGACAGCCAGCAAACTGATTGCTCAGTATGGGAGCGTAGAAGAGCTGTTGGCGCGTACGGCTGAACTGAAAGGAAAACTGAAGGAGAGCCTGGAAGCCAACCGCGAGCAGGCTCTCCTCTCGAAGCGATTGGCGACAATTCTGTGTGATGCGCCGTGTGCTATGGACGTCGAGCACCTCAGGATTCGCGAGCCGAAGACGGAAGAACTTAAGCGCCTGTGCATCGAGTTCGAGTTTGGGTCGCTTGGCCGTCGATTGTTCGGCGATGAATTCAAAGCGGGGCGAGGTTTTGAATCGCCAAACGCTGCCGAGCTATCCACGGAAGGGCCAGTCACTGAGCCGTTGTCACTCGCTTTTGGGAAAGGTTCGTCTGGGTTGGAGGGATCTGCTGAAACAAAAGAAATTCCGCGCGATGAGAAAGGTCCGATCACTGCCAACCTTAAAAGTATCGCTGACATTCCGCATCACTACCATCTGATCATGACGGCGGAGGAGCGGTCGGTGCTGATTGACGCCTTGCTGCGGCAGCCCTCCTTCTGCTTTGCAACCCAAACTGACCATCGCGATCCCAAGCAAGCGAAGCTTCGCGGATTGGCTTTTTGTTTCGCGGCGCACACTGGGTACTTCGTTCCTTTTCCGGACAAGGCCACAGATGCCGAAGCCGTTCTGAACTCGTTTCGGCCAGCGCTCGAAGCAGAACAGATCGAAAAGCTGGGCCATGATCTCAAGTTCGATCTGAGTGTTCTCAAATGGCATGGACTCCGCGTTGGCGGCAAGCTTTTCGATTCGATGCTGGCTCACAGTTTGATCGAGCCGGAAATGCGGCATGGCATGGATTACCTCGCGGAGGCTCATCTTGGATACAGTCTAACGCCAGTCAACGTCCTGGGGGTTCAGCAGAATTCCGAGCAGTTCAGGTTGAGCGAAACTCCAATCAATCAAATCGCGCAAACCGCCTCGGAGCGTGTTGATGTCGCATGGCAACTTCGGTCGGTTCTCGAGCCGCTGCTCAGGGAGAAGGGACAGGAGCGCGTCTTTTACGAGATCGAAACGCCTCTTTTATCGGTTCTGGTCGATATGGAATTTGAAGGCGTGCGAGTGGATGCGGCTGCTCTCGCTGAGTTTTCAAACCAACTTGCGAAGGAAATGGACGCGCTGGAAAAGAGCATTTGCCGACTGGCTGGAAAAGAGTTCAATGTCAATTCGCCACGTCAGCTTGGGGAGATTCTTTTTGATACTCTGAAGATTTGCGACAAACCCAAGAAGACCAAGACTGGGCAATATGCCACCGATGAACAAACCCTCGCCGCGTTGGCACCTCAGCATGAAATTATTCAGCACCTGCTCGAATACCGGGTTTCCGCGAAACTGAAATCCACTTACGCCGATACATTGCCGGAGGCGATCTGGCCTAAGTCCGGGCGTGTCCACACCACCTATAACCAAGCGGCTACCGCGACAGGTCGGTTGAACTCTCAAAATCCGAATCTTCAGAACATCCCGATCCGCTCGGATCAGGGTAAAGAAATCCGCAAGTCATTTGTTCCGCGAAGCGATGATTACCTCCTGTTATCCGCGGATTACTCTCAGATTGAACTGCGGATCATTGCGGCGCTTAGCGATGAAACAGCCATGCTGGAGGCCTTCAAACTGGGAGCCGATATCCATACGGCGACGGCTGCCAGGGTCTATGGAGTTTTTCTCGACCTGGTAACTCCAGAAATGCGCCGCAAAGCCAAGATGGTGAATTTTGGGATCGCTTATGGCATTTCTGCTTTCGGTCTCGCCCAGCGTCTAGGCATTCCTCGCAAGGAAGGCGCGGCCATTATCGAGCAATATTTCGAGCAGTTCCCAGGCATTCAGAAATATATGACCGACACAATCGCGTTTGCGCACCTGAATGGTTACGTCGAAACGGTGACGGGCCGCCGACGGTACCTCCGAGATATCCGCTCCTCCAATGCAACGATTCGCGCTGCGGCGGAACGTAACGCCATCAACGCTCCGATCCAGGGAACGGCTGCCGACATGATCAAAATCGCCATGGCACGGATCCATCGCGAATTGGAGAGAAGAAAGCTAAAGACGCGAATGCTGCTGCAAGTGCATGACGAACTGGTTTTCGATCTCTACAAACCGGAGGCTGTGGAAGTGCTTCCGATGATCGAGGACAAGATGAAAACCGCCATCGCGCTGAACGTGCCCATCGTTGTGGAAATGGGGCAGGGGAAGACTTGGCTGGAGGCGCACTAAAACTGCCCACTTGAATACGACGGTTTAGTCTTGGTTCCGTAGGGCAGAATTTCCAGGTGAATTCATCAGAAGCGGCGGCGGACAAGCTCTTAATTTCCTCATTTCTTCCGTTGCAATGGATCCCAGAATTCAACGTTCACGTCCGTCAAAGTTCGCGCTGGATCGGTCGGAGGATTAATCTGGGTGCTTTTGCGGAATTCGCTATGACCGTCATTGAAAACAGCGATTCCTCCACCGCCGTGGCGGTTGTTGTCGATTCCTTCAAAATTGTCTCCTTTGCCCATGCCCGATGTCGGCCACCAAAGGCTGCTGCTCCATGTTCCATCGGGCTTTGGCATGGAGTCGCCGACACACATGTTTTGCGATGGAGAAACGACAGCAGTGCGTTTAAACCAGGGCTTGGATGTGACCTTCCAGTTGCCGCTGGAGACCTCTCCTGACGCGTAAGGCCAGAGGCCAAGGAAGAATGCGTTGTATCCGTAACCAACTTTATGGGCGTCGAATTTCCATTCCCAGGTAACTCCAAGGTCTTTGCGCTTCCCTTTCAATGACGGGCAGCGATACATGTTGGTGAGCGGTTGATTCGCCATGATGGTGCGGCCCCAAAAGTCTTTGGGGTCCTCGGCCGAATCATTGCGGTTTTGGTTCCGATGCGCGGGGAACACATCGTTGTTGTCGTCGGTGTAGAGCTGCATGTAAAAACCAACCTGCCTCAGATTATTGAGGCACGCGGTCCGTTGCCCTTTCTCCTTCGCTTTGCTCAAAGCGGGAAGCAGCATTCCGGCAAGGATGGCGATGATGGCGATGACAACCAGAAGCTCAATGAGCGTGAAGGCGAGCGACCTCAGATGTAGAGTTTTCATATCTCAAATGGCGGCGAGGAGAATAGTTTCCTTCCCAATACCAAAGCGACGACTGAGTGTCATGAACAATTTGGGCACCCTGATGTTCAAGTGGGATCAATGGGCGCCGTTCGGACTGACCGAGTGGTACTGGTTAATTGCCGGTCTCGAAATGCTTTTCCTCCGTCCATTCGGCCATACGATAACACCTCGCTCCACCTCGGTTGCTTTGCCCAGCCCGAAATGAGCCGTGGTGGCGTGTTGTGACCTGTAAGAATCTCCCGTCACCAAATGGCGTAATTGAGTTCCGGATTTCGTGGTCAGAAGGACTTTCGCGCCGACCGGTGAAAATCCGGGGCCAGACTCGCGCAACCGAATTCCAATCCAGTTTCCGGCGGTGCCCATGAAATTTGGAAAAAGGTGCATGACTTGGCGGGTTCGAGGCCACACTTGAAAAGTCGTCACGAGCAGGTCGAGTTTTCCGTCGCCATCGAGATCATCGCTGACTACGTTCCGGCAATCCTCCTCCATGGCCACGCCCATAAGATAGCCCGCTTCCAAAAAGGATTTACCGGATTGGTTGAGGAACAGCCGATTCTTTTCGAAACCTCCGTAGGATTGCCCCATGCCGTGGTGTTTGGTTTGGACTGACCGGAAGTAGCGGTCGAGCACAGGGTCTTCCTTCGAAGATCCGAGGTAAATATCGTGTCGCCAGAAATGCCTTTCATAATCCTCAGTTGATTGGCCGCTGATATGACCGTTTACGACATAAACGTCTTCATCTCCGTCGTTGTCAAAGTCCCCGGTGGTGACACCCCACGACCAACCAGAGCGCGAGATTTGATCGCTCATGGGTGTTTGTTGGAATCGCGCTCCTCGTTTGAAGTACAGTCGATTGCCGTGGGCCATCTTCGAGCGCATCCGATGGTATTCTGCAAACTCTGCCGGACCAGCGTCGAAATCATTCATGCGGTTGGCTGTAAATGAATTCATACCGATGACCAGGAAGTCGAGTGTGCCGTCCATGTCATAATCGCCGAATGTGTGCGCCATTCCGAACGCATGACTCTCATCGAGCATCCCGGTCGTGACATCCGCAAAGTGCCCGCTGCCATTGTTGAGATACACATCCGCGCCCGCGAAATCACTCACCACCAAGAGATCCAAATCACCATCGTTGTCGAGGTCCACGAACGAGTTGCTATAGGTGCGTCTAAATCGCTTTGCCGCCAGACCCGCTTGCTCAGTCCGGTCTTCAAAATTGCCACTGCTATCGTTCACGAGCAAAAACGCCGGATGCCCGTCGTTGGCATCGTAGTACGGAGTAGGCATTTGGCCGTCCTGATATGGAACTTTGTATTGGGTCAGCCAGACATCCAGATCGCCATCCTTATCGATGTCTCCCGCCGTCATGACGAATGGATTTACCAACGGATGGTTCAAAAATCGGATTCGCTTGGCGGGTGTTGGGAATCGGCCTTCCGGATTCCCATGAAACAGCGCCAAACCCTGTGGATCGACGCCTAGGAAATCCACCACTCCGTCTCCGTCAAAATCCGCGATAAGTCCAGTATTCAGCAACGGAAGCGGATGCTGAAGGAGTAGATCTGGTTTGAACACGCCTTGAGCTTTGTTCCAAAACACCCGGTTCACTCTGGCGAGAATAATCTCGGACAAACCGTCGCCATCGAGGTCGTAGAGCTGCAGGTTCGGTTCCAGAAACCGATCGTTTTTCTCCGGTGTGATTTCTGCCGCGATCACGTGGTGGAATGGCGTCTCGCCTTGACGCGAAAGCACTTTGATCTCGGTCGCATCGATCAGTTCAGGGAACGGTTCATCATCAGTTCCCGTGTTTTGGCGCCACACGATCCGAAGATTGCCGCGAACTATGCAACGCTCCTCCTTTTCGGGATTCAGAATGTGCAAGGTCATCGCGATGACCGAGGTCGCAACTCCAGTCGCAGAGGTTGAAAACCGTGAATGACGCCATTCAGACTGTTCCAAACGGAAGCCTTCTTGCCTCCATTTTTCAACGAGCTGTCGCCAAGCCTCTGGTACGATCTGCCGGATTGGGCCGCCAAAACTCCGTGTGGCAATCCCGTGGTCACTTATGCCGGGTTCGACGTCGGCTCCAAGCAGCAACCGGCCGAAGGGGAACATCGCCAAAACGGAAAAAGAGTTCTCTTTAGTTCGGAGTTGATCCCAGAGCTTCACAAAAACTGCTTCATGCCTTTGGGCCAACATCTCCTGAGCCCAAACCGTTTGGTCGAGCTGATTTTGCTGGGCTTCAATCGCCAAAAAACCTTTGATGATTTTCTCCTCGGCCAGGGTAGCGAGATTGGTCGAAATGGTTTCCGAAGAATTTACGGCGGAATGCCTGGTCGCACTGCTCAGCCGAAAAACCCAATAAAGAGTAAAGCTCAACAGCAGCGTGCTGAAAACCCTTTTGACGAAAGTCGCCCGACTCATGGAAGTCGAAATAAATCAGCCCAATACGCTTGTCGGTGGATTTGTCAAAACGGACAGACGGCGACCGCTGCCTCAGAAATCCTGATCCAGTGCGCGTGATCCTTGGGTGTAGGGATTGTCCTGAACTCCCTTTCCCCTAACCCTCCCAGGAGGGGTACGGACAGAGCTCCCCTCCTGGGAGGGGTAGGGGTGGGTCGGTTCATGGAGCGGGAAATCGCCAATGCCACTTGGAGCAACCTCGACGCGCGCACTCTCTCCCGATGCGGAAAACGATTCTCCCTCTCCTCGGGGAGAGGGCTGGGGTGAGGGGAGAGGCCGCGTCAGTAGTAAAAGAGGAATTATCTCGTTTCCAGGACATGAGGCAGCCGCCCGGCATCCGGCGTACCTTAATCTCAACTTGAGAGCAACTTGGAATCAACGTTAAAAAAGGCCGGCCTTTCGCCCGGCCTTTCGCAACCAATTTGTGCCTGAATTCTATTACTTCGATCGATAGAATTTGCCTGCCCCCGCGAACGGGACATCAAGAGGGCTCTTGGCTCCTGCCACGTCCGTCCAAGGTCCGGTCACACTATCCGCCGATTGGAGCGTTCCGGTGAAGGTCACACGGAGCCCCGATGCTGTACGTGCCGCGACAATCTTTACGGGTGGAGGCGCAATCGCCGATCCAGCTTTGCCGAGATCATAGACCTGAAGCGCTTCAGCGGCAGACAGTGCACGGCCGAAAACGGCCACTTCATCGGCCAATCCGCGCCAGCGTTCCTGAGTGCCCTGCCCACCCAAGTACAATGGTTGTCTGTTAATGGGCGCGCCCGTGATGCTGTTGGTGGTGTTGGCGGGTTGACCGTCGCGGTAGTAGGTTAGAGCCGTGCCCTTCTTTACCACAAGGTGATGAGTCCATTTGTTTGTCACGAAGTCGGTGTAGTCCACATTCTGGCCAGCGCCACCGAAGTGCCACTCGAAAGACGAAGGAGTGAACTTGATGAACTCACGCGGGTTGAAATCCACCCCTGCGGCGTTGTATCGGTTGCCGAACACGATGGTAGTGTTAGCGGTTGTTTCAGATTTAATCCACAAAGACCAGGAGAAGTCATTGTTCGTTGTCATCGCTGGGAGGATCGTGCCGAAATCGATGACATTCGTCCCGGTGGCTTTGTAAACCTTACCCCGTTCAGCGTCTGTCACCCAAGAACCGACGCTGCTGTTGATGATCTTTCCATCGTTGCCAGTGCCGCTCCCGTCGCTAACGACATCACCGCTTGTCTCGTCCATTCGCCAGTAACCGAGTAATCCGCTTAGGTTGCCGACTGCGGGTGGCGGCGGCGGGGCAACATCTCCCGACGTGACCCGAATATTGTCAAAGGCCACGATTTCGTTCCACCAGGTGGTGACTGCCTCAATCCGAATTCCGATTTTAGAGAGGTTCCCAGGGATGCTATAAGTTACGTCTTGAAATTTCAGCCCAAGGCGCGTCGGCTTCGTCGGGTTCGTGGGGAAATCATTGAAGAATTTGTCGGTCCCACTGGGAGACGTAAAGTGGATGAGCGGGGCATCGGGATTGTAAGCCAAGGGGCCGTCTCCGTCTGGATCGATGAAGACTTTGAGGTAGTCGCTTGTTTCGAAATCCAAATAAGTGCCGGCCACGGCGATTGTGAGTTTGAGGTTGCTCTTGCCCGCCACATCGATCTGCTTGGTGAACGTCAGCGTCTTGGCGGCCACATCCGTGCTGAATTTATTCAAACCGGATCCGCCAAAGAAGTCGTTCCCGTCCTGCCCACCGAAGGGGCCACCGCCATAGACAGCTCCGCCGTTCTCACCGCTTTCCAAGAGAACCAGGAAAGGAGCCGTCTCAATCACGTTGGGGTCCGCCGCGGATGGCCTCTTGAACGTAGCGAGCGTGATGGCGCCAATAGGAATCTCGGTGCCGATGCCGTCGAAGGTGCTCGGTGTGGTGACGATTTTGAAGGAGCCTGTCTTACCCCCAGCAGCGGGGTGAGCCGGTGCGGCGATGGTCACGTTCCCGATATCGAGATCTGTATAGGTTGAGCCGATGGTGCTGACGAGTTCGTCGTCATGGCCAGGGCCGTTGTAAGTGAGCATTGGAACCTTGTAGCTCACGAAGCGGCTGACATTGCCGCCGCTGCTGGATTGAATGATGAGATCCACTACCGGCACCGCAGGCATATCCACCGACTGGTCGTCGTCGGTCACCGTGTAACCTTTTGCCATCAGACGGTCGCGGAGGACTTCATCACCCACTCCATTGACGCTCGGCGCGAACATCACTTTGGCTCCGACCTTGTTATTGACGAGCCATTTGACGGTCGAGTCGAATAAAGCCAGTAAATCAGGCGTCA
Organism: Akkermansia muciniphila; assembly: GCA_945861765.1. Lineage (GTDB taxonomy): Bacteria > Verrucomicrobiota > Verrucomicrobiia > Limisphaerales > SIBE01 > SIBE01. Next base: position 23,827 of record CAMAWP010000029.1, read on the forward strand.
CCACGGACGGGTCAATCGTATGGTGCCAGTACATGAGTGCCCGGCGAGCAGGCGTTGGCCCCGGAACACCCACAATGGAGGTTTTGGATTTTCGCGCCCAGTAAATTGGGCCAAGCTGATCTTGATTCCCAAGCTCCGACTTGATCCGCGGCACTTCAAACACTTCGGCCCCTTCGGTGACGTAGCGCGTCCCTTCGCCGTCTGTTTCGAAGCTTTCTTGGAATAGAAGCTGGGCTCTGGCCGGGAGCGCCAGACACATGAGACCGAGAACAATCATGGCGGCCCTGGCCAGGCGGCACAACTGTCGTTGGAGTGATGATTTTGGATTCGAAGCAATCGACATAATTTGAGTTCTTTGTTTTAGAGGTTTGGTTTGGTTGACTGTGAGGGTGCTACTCACGTATCTGTCAGTTGGTTGTTTGGGTTGATTTGCGAGGGGGATTAGAATCCAATCTAAACTTCTTGACAAGAAAATTACCGGAAGAGTTTCAGAGTTTTAGCTTTATCCTCGTTCTGATCCGGGTCGGATAAACGGAAACGGCGGAGTGCGCTGCTGTCGTTCTCTGTTCTTGCGACGAAGCCCCAGAGATCCTGATCCGATGCTGGAGATTCTTGGGTGTATGGAATTGATCTGAACTCCCTTTCCCCTCACCCTAAGCCTCTCCCCGAGGAGAGGGAAACATGCGCGTGCACTCCCCTCATCGTCCAGCGCCCTCGACTTCCCCGCGACGGAATCCGATTCTCCCTCTCCTCGGGGAGAGGGCCGGGGTGAGGGGAAACGGAGCCTTATCCAATCCCAACGCGCTCGGTTCCTCCGCCGCCTCCTTTCCCCTCACCCTAACCCTCTCCCCGAGGAGAGGGAAAATGGATTCCAGGCATTGCTCTCCCCAACCGCCCTCAGCCTCTTGCCGCGACGGAGTTCTATTCTCCCTCTCCTCGGGGAGAGGGCCGGGGAGAGGGGAAAAGCCGTTCTCTTTCGGCTGACTCGACTCGCGGAGTTTGCTTAAACCATCATGAACCCACGCTCGCCAGTTCTTCGTTGGTCGTGACGTTGACGATCTTGAACTGTTCGGCGTGGAAGCCGGGGTCAGCGCGGAAAGAGAGTTTGCCGAAATAACGCTTCTCCAATTCAATCAGCAGTTTCTCGTCCTCGGTTCGGAGCCGTTCCAGAACGGTGGAGTTCACGACAATCCGGAGTTGGAAATCGGATTCGTCACGGGTCCGTTTCTTCAGAATTTCACTCAGTTTGCGTTGAATTTCCACGCTCATGGTCAAAGTGCTCTTCACTTTTCCGCGGCCTTTGCAGTATGGGCAATCGTCATAGACGGCCGCTCGGACGCTTTCCGAATGGCGCTGACGGGTCATTTCGACGAGGCCGAGCTGCGAGATGGGCAAGACATGAGTTTTGGCCTTGTCTCGGCGAAGTCCTTCTTTGATGCGCTGATAAACGGTGTGCTGATCGCGCCGGGACTTCATGTCGATGAAGTCGAGGACGATGAGGCCGCCCATGTTGCGGAGTCGAAGTTGCCGGCAGATTTCATCGGCGGCTTCGAGATTAACTTTCACGATGGTCGAGTCCTGATCCTTGCCGCTCTTGTGTCGGCCAGTATTGACGTCGATAGCCACCAGAGCCTCTGTCTCATCGATGACGATGTGGCCGCCGCTCTTCAGGTGCGCCTGGCGCGAGAACGCGCTTTCCAATTGGCGTGTGACATTGAAGCGATCGAAGATCGGCTGTGAATCGTTATAGGGCTTAACCTTGGAAGTTGAACGCCGAGAAATTCGGCTGATCATTTCGCGGATGCGTTCGTATTGCTGTTGGCTGTCCACGATAATTCGCTCGACATCCTCGGTCAGAAAATCGCGGACGGTACGCTCGATCAGGTCGGGTTCCAGGAACACGCAGGTCGCGGTCGGTTGCTTGGTGATGTTTTCCTGGATCCGTTTCCATTCATCGAGCAGCAAAGCCAGGTCACGCACAAAGTACCGAGCTTGCTGCCCTTCACCGATTGTGCGGATGATCACTCCCATGCCGTCGGGAATATTCAGGCTGCGCAGGATTTTTTTGAGGCGCTGACGTTCTTCAACATTCTCAATTTTTCGAGAGATGCCGCTCTGATCCGAGTTGGGCAAAAGGACGAGATAGCGTCCTGGCAAGGCTAGGTTGGTGGTGACGCGCGGCCCTTTCGTGCCTATCGGGCCTTTGGTGACTTGGACGATGATGTCGGTGCCAGGCGGGTAGAGTCGAGGAATGTCCCGCTGTGTGATACGAGGCTTCTCCTTTTTCTTTGTTTCCCGTTCGACCACTTCAACGGCGCTATCAAAGTTTGCGGGCACGATATCCCAGTAGTGAAGAAAGGCGTTCTTCTCGAAACCGATATCGACAAATGCCGCCTTGAGGCCGTCTTCGAGGTTTCGGACTTTCCCTTTGAAGATGCTTCCGACCAATCGTTCGTCGCTGGTGCGCTCGATCGTAAACTCTTCGAGCTTGCCTTCCTCCATGACGGCGACGCGTATTTCGAGCGATTCTGCATTGATGATGACCTCTTTATGGATGGTCTTAACGGGGTTCATCAATCGTTGAACTTTTTTGATCACTTTGTTCGCCGCAGCCTTGATGGTCTCGACGATGCCTTGGGGAGCAGGGTCCTTGACTGGGACAGGAGTGAATCCGGTTTCCTCCTGCACTTGAGCTGGGGTCGCCAGATTCGGCTCGCGAAAGTGATGTTTCTTTTGGTCTTCCGTTTCGGTCCCTCCTTCGGCCTGTGGAGCGGCATCGGGAGGCAAGCCCGCGGCAACATTCTCGGCTCGCTCGATTTCCTGCTTGTGGTGCGATCGGTCAAAAATGCTGTCTGGAGAAGTCTTGTCGCCCAAAGCGTCAGCTCGAGCTTCTGTGGCGGCACGATCATTGCGTGAGCCGTCTGTTGATGACATACCGCCGCTCGGACGGAACCGCATGCCGCCTCGGCGGCGGTTCGAAAAATTTCTTTCACTCATAAGTTAATAGGACTTTCGATAGATATAGATGTTTTGCAGAATGCCTGCGGCGATCAACGAGCAGAGTACTGAAGTTCCGCCGTAACTGAGCAGCGGCAGTGGAATACCCGTCACGGGCATTATGCGAATGTTCATGCCGATATTAATGAAGACGTGGCCGAAGAGCATGGTCACCACGCCTACCGCCAAGAGTCGTCCCAGGCGATCGCGCGCCTGGCCGGCGATTTTGATCCCAGTGAAGAGGATCACAGTGTAGAGCGTGAGAACGACCACGCTGCCCAGAAATCCTTTCTCCTCGGCAATGACAGAGAAAATGAAATCATTATGGGCCACGGAACGAGGCAGGTAACCGAGGGCGTTTTGCGTCCCTTGACGCCAGCCTTTGCCCGTCAGGCCACCCGAACCGACTGAGATCAGCGCTTGTTCACTGTTCTGCGATTTGTCTCGCTGTCTATGGCGCGCGCGCTGACGTTCTGCCGCAGTAGCATTAGGCGAAGCAAAGTCCCGTCCGAAATAGACCAGCAATCGTTCTCGCTGGTATTCTTCCAGAGGTATTCGCCAATTGCTCGGAGCAAAAAGAAGATCCACCACCAACAATCCCAGGAAAAGCCCGCCCCCGCCCAGCAGTCGTTTCAAATAGGAGAGCGGGACACCAGCGACAAACATCATGACCAAGCTGATGGGCAGGAGAATCAGGGCAGAACCGAGATCGGGTTCCTTGAGAATGAGCAGGAACGGAAGAATAGTCATGCCGAGGGCTTTAAAGAACACGCTGGGCAAGCGGAGTTCCTCGACCGGTCGGCTTAGAAAATTCGCGTGAACGAGCAGAAAAGAGAGCTTGGCAAATTCGGAGGGTTGAAATTGAAAGAATCCGAGATCGATCCATCGTTGTGCTCCGTAAACCTTTTTCGTGCCGCCCATTCCTTCAATGAGTACGACGATTAGTAATACTATCGTAATCCAATAGACGACCAAAGACCAGCGCGCGACTCGATGGTAATCAAACAGACAAAACACGCCCGCAGCGACCAATCCCAGCATGTAGGCCAGCACCTGCTTGGTATAGGATTGTCGCAAGAGCCAGCCCAGAAAGTTTCGTAAACTCGAGTCTCGGTAGCGTTGCCAAAGGCTCATCGTCTCGTTAACGGAAGTCGCGCTGTAGATAAAGGCCGTCCCGATCAAAATAAGTCCGAGGATGGCGAGCCACATCGACCAATCTACCCGAGATTCGCGTTCGTTGAAATGCCGCTCAAACATAGTTGCGTCTTGTTCCCATGGAGATTCAGCGTTGATTGCTGGCGGTGGTCATGGGCGGCCTTGATGGGGTGGCGAAAGTTTGTGGCATGGTCGAAAGTTGCTGCTCACGCTTCAGGAGCGCTTCATAAATGATTTTGGCGATAGGAGCGCAGGTGCCTCCGCCCGATGCCCCACCCTCGACCATCACGACAACCACGTAGCGAGGAGCTTCAAAAGGAGCAAAGGAGACGAACCAGGTGATGTGTTTATCGTATTTGGCGACCACTTGGGCTGTTCCGGTTTTGCCACACACTCGCATTCCTTTTACTGCGGCTGAGCGACCGGTCCCCCATCTACCTGTGACCGGATCGCGAAATTCCACATCGTCCAACATGGCTTGCCGGAGAAGAGCGAGGTGTTGTGGGTTCAGCATCAAATCACGTCGAACTTGTGCAGCCGGAAAATCAATGGCAGCGATTTCAGACTGGGATTCCTGCGGTTCGATTCGGGAGACGAGGCGCGGCTGCCAAATCTTCCCGCCGCTAGCGATGCCCGCCGTCGCGACCGCCATTTGCAACGGCGTGACTTTAATCTCGCCTTGCCCGATGCAGAGGTTGGCCGTGTCCCCATCCATCCATCGGTTTCCAGAGCTTTTCCGGATATCGTCGAGCTTCGGAAAATATCCTTTTGCCTCCATGCCATTGGAGATGCCGGTGCGTTCGCCCAACCCAAAGCGAAGGCCCATTTCGACAAGCTTTTGAGGGCCAGCTTTTAATCCGAAGTTTTGGAAGTAAGGATTGCTCGAAAAGCAGAATGCCGTTCGGAACGTGAAATCGCCCGCTCCAGCCGTGTCGCCGATTGGCCGACCTCGAAGCGACAGCCGGTAAAAGCCCGCGCTGCGATAGACCTCGTCGGGATCGAGTCCCGCCTCGAGACAGGCCAGTCCCGTAATGATTTTGAAGACGGAACCTGGGGGATATTCGCCGTAAACAGCTCGGTTCAGCATGGGAAGAAGTTTTTCGTGCTGAAAAAAAGTCTCCCAACGCTCGGTTAATATGGGAGACATAAACTCATTCGGATCAAAGCTGGGAGCTGAGGCCATCGCCAAAATATCGCCATTCTCGGAATTCATGACGATTGCCGCGCCCCGTGTTTCTTCACCGGCCAAAAGCAGAGCTCGTTCCGCAGCCTGTTGGATGGTAAGATCAATCGTTAGAATGACATTCTGGCCAGGTTCTGGAGGCGTCAACATTTCCTCCGATTGGCGGTATTGCATGCTATTGACTTTGACTAGCTTGACGCCGGGCTTTCCGCGTAATTGGGTGTCGAAGGCTACTTCGATGCCTTTAACTCCGCGGTAGTCGGGCAGCCGGAACTGGAAATCTCTCTCCTCATCTTCGGAGGGGTTGTCGTCCCTCTTCAAGTGGCCGAGGATATGGGCGGCAGCGGTGTGGTTGCGATAAACCCGAAGCGGCTGAGGTTCCAGGGCGAGGCTGGACAGGTTCGGTGATTTCTCTGCAAACATCGCCACTTGCTGGAATGAAAGATCTTTCAAAAGCGGCAATGGCAGCGAGCGAGAGGAGTCGTAATGTTTGAGGAATTCCTTCTCCAAAAGGAATCGGGGTGCTTGAATCACAGAACTTGTCTGGACCACTAAATTGCTGACAACTTGATAGCGGGCTTGACGTTCCAACTCATCGGTTATAGCTCGAGTTAGTCTCGTTTTTGGATGGGCCCGCTCGAATTCCCTTTTAACTGAGTTCGTGTATTGGTGCCGAAAGTTGCGGCGGAGTTCCTCCAAATACAAGTTGACGTTGTAGCACGGGCGATTGTCGGCAAGCGGCTGACGGTTGCGGTCTAAAACTTTTCCGCGTATCGCTGGAACCCGAACTGTGCGGAACGATTGGCCTTCAAGGTCCGCCTGGTATCGCTTCGCGGAGATGACCTGGAGATACCACAATCCCCCCATGAGGATGCCCATCCCAACCAACACCATTATGGCGATCAGTTGCAGTTGGCGGTCGTTTTTCCTGAGTTGGTCGAAAATTAACATCTTCTAGAAGCGTCCACGCTTAATCTCCCTGTCGAGTCGGAAGCTAGATTCGGGCAGCCGCTGGTACGCGAAAGCACGGTTGAGCCGATCAAAGAGCCAGAAAAAAACTGGGCTAAATGCTCCGCCGACCCAAGCCATGACTAACCACTGCCACAACGAACCCCAGCCGATCGAAGGTTTGTATCCCCCGCCGAACAGCAGCAAGACCGTCAGAAGGGGCGCCATGGCACTGGCTAGGCATCCCAGGACGAACTGGGCGTAACGCTGCTCGCGCAAAATCAGCTCGCGATTCCAATGGACAACAAAACCGACCAGAAACAAAGGCAGGATCGTGATGCCGAGCGGATTGGCCGACAGCGCGTCGTAACAGAGTCCTCCCAACACCGCGACAATGCTCAGAACTGGCCAGCTGGTGCTCAAGCCGCAATAGACCATCAACGAGGGAAGCAGATCGATCTGTGCTCCGCAAAGTTCGCGGACACCGTGCTGGCACGATTGGAAAAAGACGACCAGGTAAGCCAGGAACACGAGCGCAGTGGTAGTTACGTAATTCATGGAAACAACACCCAGACTTCCTCCAGGTGGCTTAGGTCAGCCGCCAGCTTGACTCGCGCTTCAGCAAAGAGCCCAAAACCGACGGTGCTCGCATCGATGACGTGGCCGATCGGGATTCCCTTGGGAAACACGGTGCTCAATCCGCTGGTGACCACTCGAAGTCCCGGTCGGATAGCCGACTGGCTTTCGACAAAAGTAAGGTCAACCACGGTAGGATCCAAGATACTCGATGAGCCCGAAGAGATGATTCCATCGATCCCCTTGTCACGGCTCTGCTCGACCAAAGCCGCGACTCCGCAATTGGGATCGCCGATTAGAACCACTTGAGAAGTGTTGTAACCGACTTGGCTGATTTTTCCGACCAAACCCTCGCTGGCGAGGACTGGCATGTTCGTGCGGACGCCATCGCGCTGGCCTAGGTTAATGTGAAGCGTGCGCCACCAGTTGGCGGGATCGCGCAAAACGACCCGGGCTAGTTTTGGCTTCCAGGGAGTTTGCTGTTGCCATCCGAGAGCCTTGCTCAGATGACTATTTTCACTCCATACTTGGGTGCTCTGCATGACTTGGAAACGCAGGTCCTGGTTCTCGCGTTTGAGCTGCTCGATTTGGTTGAGCAAAGTCCGACGCGGTACAACCGCGTTGCCAGCCTGCTCGGTGAGCGTTTGGTAAGAACCGGCGAGACCGAACAAAGGCAGAAAAAGACTGCCCAAAGCCAGCTTGAGTTGAGTCGTTGTCTGGCTGGGCAAGCTCAGGATAACCAGCACCAAAAACAAAACGATGCTTAAGGCTATATAGTGCGGCCTTTTTAACATTCTTCCACCCGATCAAATTCTCGGGCGAACACAAGTCCAGGTCAGGTCCTGCTCGAAGAAGCGACTCGTTTAAGGAATTGGAGTTCTTGCAATACCCGGCCAGTGCCCTCTGCCACCGCGGTGAGGGGATCGTCGGCAATATGGACCGGCAGGCCGGTTTCCTCAGCCACCAATCGATCAATGCCGCGCAGCAAAGCGCCACCCCCCGCTATGACAATGCCACGGTCCACCAAATCTGCGGATAACTCCGGTGGACACCGCTCCAAGGTAATGCGAACAGATTCCAAAATACTGGTCAGAGGCTCTTTCAAGGCTTCTCGGATTTCTTCGGAGCGGACGGTCAATGTCTTAGGGAGGCCGGCACTAAGATCGCGGCCTTTGACTTCCATTGAAAGTTCTTGCTCCAGAGGAAATGCTGAACCAATGCGGATTTTAATTTCTTCCGCGGTGCGTTCGCCGATCATCAAATTGTAAGCACGTTTCATGTGGGCGATGATCGTCTCATCGAATTCATCCCCGCCAACGCGAAGACTGCGGCTAAATACGATTCCAGCTAGCGAAATAATCGCGATTTCACAGGTGCCGCCGCCGATGTCAACAATCATGTTGCCGGCTGGCTCGTGGACCGGCAAACCACAGCCGATGGCCGACGCCATCGGTTGCTCTATTAAATAAACTTCGCGCGCGCCAGCATGGGTCGCCGAATCTTTGACCGCCCGTTTTTCTACTTCGGTGATTCCGGATGGGACAGCCACAACGACGCGAGGTGCAATCAGTTTTCGGTTGTGAACCTTTTGAATAAAATGCCGCAGCATCGCTTCGGTGATCTCGAAGTCAGCGATCACGCCGTCCTTCATCGGACGAATGGCAACAATGTTGCCGGGCGTGCGTCCAAGCATCCGTTTGGCTTCTTCGCCAACGGCTAAAACGTTCGTTGTGCCTGCTTGGATTGCGACGACGGAAGGCTCACGCAAAACGATGCCTCGGTCACGAACGTAAACGAGCGAATTTGCCGTTCCCAAATCAATCCCAATGTCGTTGGAAAACAAGCCTCTAAGTTGCGCTAACATGAAATGTGCCTAAACACTGGGGACAGATTACGGAGGCGAAACCTTCAAGGTCAAGACCTAATAGCTCAAGACAAGAAATGCGTCGTTTCCCAAGCGCGGCTCTAGGCTTGAAACCAGAAGCAAAACACCGGCCCACTCGGCACCGCCCTGTCGCCTATCCCATGTCGTTTGCACGATCTTTTCTGTCGAGTTTAGGTTCGATAAAATGTCTGGGAATTCCAAAAATATTCACCGAGCTCCTCCGGGAGTCAGCGCTGTCGGCTTTTTGTGCGAGTGTGACGATGCGCCACTTATTCCGATTGACATCATTGAACCGTCGCCTAAAGCTCGGAAGCCAGAGTTAATGTGACACTCCTTAATCTAGCAGCCGGGTTTCCAGAGGCGAGCCGCACCCGGTTCGTGCGGCTGCTCATTCTGCTTTCGGTTCTTGGCTCTAGTGCCCAGGCTCAGCCCAACAAAGAAACAATCGCTTCCAGCGGCCATTTGCCTGTGTCTGGACCGGTCGGGCTGCGAGCCCCCCATCCACAGGCGGCTAGTGCGACCGCTGATAAAGGCGAACTGAGCTCTAAAATTCCTTCAGCGACACGGGGCTACACAGTTGCCGAATCGCCTCATAACGAATTGCTTGAGGAGAAACCACGAATGCCAGGAGCGTCATCGAACATTTGGACTTCTCCGGAAAGCATCAGCGCGAAAATGCTCGTCAGGTTTTTTGAGAAAGCACCCTCGTCAAAGCAAGGCGCGGACGGAACAGTTCGTTTTGTGCCACCCGTAAAAGCGGACGTCGTCATCCCGGAGTTCCATGTTCCCAACTAAAGCTTGTTGATCGGAAGCTAAGCCTGAGCTTATGGCTGCGCCAAATTCAGACCAAACATCAGGGCAAGGCGGTGGTTCTTCTTTTATGCCGCTCTTCCTTGCGCTCATCCTCATGCCCGGGGTTGCTTACTTGACGTTCAAATACATGCCGGGCATACAGAAAGCGCGATCCGGGTTCGCCAGTGCAGGAACAAACCAGCCAAGCGGAATGGCTGCAAGCCCGACCAAAAAGAAGAAGGGGCGAGCTCAACCCAACATGCCGGTCCCTCTGGTCAACGGCCGCCTGGGATTTCACGCCGACGTTGCCAAGCAACCTGGTCAGAACCGGTTGGTAATGACCAACGCGCCTAACGTCCGTACGTTTGATATTGCCCTCAAGCTCGCCGACATCAACAAACCGAGATATGCGATGATGGAAATCTTCATGATCGCCGAGGATACGGACGAGCTAATTGCCAAAGCGAATTTGAATCAACCTAAACTCTTTGAGGGTTTCACCAATCTCCTTAGCAATAAAACAGCCAATCAGCTTATGAAACCCGGCGGTCGAAACATTCTCCGCGCAGAGCTCGTAGCCCTTTGCAACCAGGTTTTAGGTCCGGACGCTGTCCGCGAGATCCTCATTCAGACACTGTTAGTCCAATGACCGTATCGACCCTCCGGCATTGGAGGGTTCTCAGTGTGGGTGCTATCGCCGGTCGCTCCTGGCGTCCGCGAGCGTGTGTAAGACCTGGCCGGCTGATTCCATGAGAGCGACTCATCGAGAGGCAGGGCGGTTTCAAGAAATGCAATTAGGTCAACCAGGCTATAAAGAAAGAGCGATTTTTTTGGACATTTTCCGCTGACTTTGTTTTACTCACGGGATGTCAGCACTCTTTTGCCTGCCCAAGCGCGAACAATCCTCTGTTCTGAATGCG
>CAMAWP010000030.1 GCA_945861765.1 Akkermansia muciniphila
CTGAAGCCGGGACTACATGCGTGCCAAAATGAGAATTGCTGGGGTTAACGCGACATTTGTCACTATGACTTGTCATGAAGCTCGGCAGCGGTCCGACGCCATTGCGAAGCCCAAGCCGCTGCGGCCAGGATAGCGGCGCTGGAGCGTGGACCCTTGCGCGTCCTGCTTGAACCGAGGAAGGCTTCCGACTTCCGTCTCCCGGATGGGAGATTTGAGAATAGACCACTCTTTCAAGGGTGGGATTGTGTAGTAGAGAGCCCAAGTCCCGAAGGGACGATTGAATCGCTCCGACAAATCCCGCGCATCGGCCTCGATGTGGTTCCCCGCTGTTTTCAATGGAATAGGTCAACAGCGGATGAAGACCTTTTTTTCATCCCACCGGGCTGACTGGAGTTTGGACCTATTAGCTACCTTCGTCTCCCGGAGGGAGATTCGAGAATAGCCCGGCAGTTGACTGCCGGGCTCGCACTAGCGATTGCATAAGTCCCGGAGGGACGGCCGAATCCCCCTGTCCTACGTCAGATCCTATTCTCGCTGTCTGTTCAGGACAAAGGATCGCCCGAGAATAGTTCAACCGTCCCTTCGGGACTTTGGCTATTTACTCCCTAATCCCACCCTTGAAAGGGTGGGCTATTCTCGAATCTCCTCTCCGGGAGATGTCAGTCGGAAGCTTCATCGGTTACAACAGCACGCGGCCGGAAAATGTCCAAACGCCAGGCACCCCTCCGGAGTGAGGCTTCCAGCCCGGACACGGAAATGATTCCACTGAAAACAGCGGGGAACCGACACGAAGGGGGGATTCAGCCGTCCCTGCGGGACTTTTGCTATCACCAACCCAACCCAGCAGTGAACTGCTGGACTATTATCGGATCTCCCTCCGGGAGACGATTGCCATTGAATGAAGCTCCGGTTTCGGGGGCCGTTTTCCTAATCCTAATCCTAATCTCTTCGGTGTGATTTCTAATCCAGGGAGGCTTCGGACTTCCGTCGCCCGGATGGGAGACTTGAGAATAGCCCACTCGTTCAAGGGTGAGATTGTTTGTTCGAGGCCAGTAGCGCGCTTCGCGATTTTTCGAAATTCTCTGTTGGCAGAAGCGTCTTTAACGGAGTAGAGTCTGCGAATCAGCCGTTTTGGTTTTTTAGCAACGTGATCTCTCTCATGAAACGCCTAGGTTACATCGCAGTTATTCTACCGGTCATAGCTCAACTTCAACTCGTCGCAGCTCCGGAGAAACCGGGCGCCGACGCGAGCCCGCCGATCAGCTTCTACAAGCAAGTCCGCCCGGTTCTTCAGGCGAACTGCCAAGGGTGCCATCAGCCCGCGAAACCCAAAGGCAGCTATGTCATGACCGAGTTCGAAAGGATGCTTGTACCCGGCGAAAGCGGGGAAAAGCCGGTCGTCGCCGGGAAACCCGAGGCCAGCTTTCTCGTCAAACAGATCACTCCGGTCAAAGGCGAAGCCGAAATGCCGAAAGGCAAACCGCCGCTCGCCGAACACGAAATCGAACTCGTGCGCCGTTGGGTGGCTGAAGGGGCCACGGACGACACGCCGCCGAATGCGCGCCAGCGCTACGATGCCGAGCATCCGCCGGTCTATACGCGACTGCCCGTGATCACCTCGCTGGACTATTCTCCCGATGGCAGCCTCATCGCCGTGGCTGGTTTCCACGAAGTGTTGTTGCATCGGGCCGATGGATCTGGCGTGGCTGGACGGTTGATTGGTCTGTCGGACCGCGTGCAGTCGGTTCGGTTTTCGCCCGATGGCAAACGTCTCGCCGTGGCCGGTGGCCAGCCGTCACGAGTCGGCGAAATCCAGGTATGGGATGTGGAGAAGCGGAAACTCCTGGTTTCAGTTCCAGTCGGGTACGACACCACGTATGGCGTTAATTGGTCTCCCGATGGCAAACTCGTCTCGTTCGGATGCCCTGACAAAACCGTTCGAGCGATCGATGCCGCAACAGGCCAGCAAGTCCTTCAGCAAGGCTCGCACAACGACTGGGTGCTCGACACCGTGTTCTCGAAGGACGGCTCGCACATCATCTCAGTGGGTCGGGATATGTCGGTCAAACTCACCGAGACAGCCACTCAACGCTTCGTTGACAACATCACCTCGATAACGCCTGGCGCCTTGCGGGGAGGTATTCAGACCGTGGCCCGCCATCCCACGAAGGACGAAATCCTCGTTGGCGGTTCCGATGGGATTCCTCAAATCTACCGGGTCTTCCGACAGACGGCGCGAAAGATCGGTGACAATGCCGCCTTGATCCGGCGATTTCCGGCGATGGAAGGCCGACTCTTCAGCGTGGATTACAGCGCGGACGGAAAGCGCGTCGCGGCTGGCGCTGCGTTGGACACCCATGGCACCCTGAACATTTACAGCGCGGAGTTTGATTCGACTTTCCCGACGAATCTCGTCGCCGCCCTGGAAAAAGAGGTCTCGGGGCAAACCCCGGAACAAAAGGCGGCGATTGAAAAATATATCACATCGGACGTGAAGCTAATCGCTTCGGTGACGTTTTCCAACGTGACAGTCTATGCCGTCGGCTTTAGCCCCGATGGCACACGCGTGGCTGCTGCTGGCAGCGATGGCCAAGTGCGGTTGATTGACGCCTCGTCCGGCAGCATCGTGAAACAGTTCGCGGCCGCGCCTTTGACTGGAACGGCCCCCGAGCCCGCGCTGATGGAAGTCGCGGCGGGAAACGCCAAGCCTCCGGAAAACTTCCTGGAATCGCTTCCGAAAGGCGCCGAGGTCACCAGTATTGCCGTCCAGCCGTCACAAATCCGGCTCGCGAGCCGCAACGAACACGCTCAGTTGATCGTGAGCGCCAAGCTGGCCTCGGGCGATGAGGCGGATGTGACACGGATGGCGTCGTTTTCTGTCAGCTCGGATCTCGGTGACGTCTCGGAGCGCGGGCGGTTCACGGCGAAGAAAGGCGGCTCGGGTTCTGTCACGGTGACGTTTGCGGGAAAGACAGCGACAGTTCCAGTCGAGCTGGCGGAGATGAAGTCCGCTTTTACCGCGGATTTTGTGCGTGATGTCAACCCGCTGTTGGCGAAGCTCGGATGCAACGCCGGCACGTGCCATGGTTCCCGTGAAGGGAAGAACGGATTCAAACTGTCGCTGCGTGGCTACGACCCTATTTTTGATGTTCGCGCTTTCGCTGACGATCACGCGTCTCGACGTGTCAATCTCGCTTCGCCAGATGACAGCTTGATGCTTCTCAAATTAACAGGAGCGGTGCCTCACGAAGGAGGACAACGGACGACAATGGAATCCGAACAATACACCATTCTCCGTCAGTGGATCACCGAGGGAGCCAAACTGAACCCTGACTCGACGCGCGTCAGCAGAATCGAAATATTCCCAAAAAACCCCGTTGTCCAAGAGATCGGCGCCCGACAGCAAATGCGAGTCGTGGCGGCGTACACCGATGGCCGCACCCGCGATGTGACATCGGAAACCTTCATCGACAGCGGCAACGGCGACATCGTGGCGACGGATGCGGCGGGTTTGGTCACGACGTTGCGGCGCGGCGAGGCTCCCGTCTTGGCTCGATACGAGGGAGCTTACGCGGCGACCACAGTTACCGTGATGGGCGACCGAGCTGGCTTCGTTTGGAAAGATCAGCCAGCCAACAATCGGATCGATCAATTCGTCGCGGCCAAGTGGAAGCGGATGAAGATCGTGCCAAGTGATCTTTGCACCGATGCGGAATTTATCCGGCGAGTCTTCCTCGATCTGACTGGCCTGCCTCCGACCGCCGGTGAGGTACAACAGTTCGTGACTGACAACCGCGCGAAGCAAATCAAGCGAGACGCGCTAACCGAGCGGCTCATGTCCAGCCCGGAGTTTGTTGATCACTGGGCGAGCAAGTGGGGCGATCTGCTGCAAGTCAACCGTAAGTTCTTGGGAGAAGAAGGAACCCAACTCTTCCGCGACTGGATTCACAAAGAGATCGAGGACAACACGCCGTATGACGAGTTCGTCAGAAAGATTTTGACGGCATCTGGCTCGAATAAGGAAAACCCTGCCGCCTCCTACTTCAAAGTGCTGCGCGGTCCGACGGACACGATGGAGAACACCACCCACCTATTTTTGGGCACGCGCTTCAATTGCAACAAATGTCATGACCATCCGTTTGAGCGCTGGACGCAGGATCAATACTACCACATGGCCGCGTTTTTCGCGCAGGTGGACCTCAAGAAGGATCCGGCGGGTGGAAATAAAATGATCGGCGGTTCCGCTGTCGAGGGAGCCAAGCCATTGTACGAAGTCGTGTCAGACAAGAGCGAGGGCGACGTAAAACACGATCGCACCGGCAAGGTCACAGGGCCGGACTTTCCCTATCCGGCGAAATACACACCGGCGAGCACGAATGAAACGCGCCGGGCAAAATTGGCGGCCTGGATCACCTCGCCAGACAACCGGTACTTCGCCCTCAGCTACGTGAATCGCCTGTGGGGTTACTTGATGGGGGTCGGCTTGATCGAACCATTGGATGACATCCGTGCCGGCAACCCGCCCAGCAACCCCGAGTTGCTTGAATATCTTGCGCGCGAGTTTGCGCAAAGCGGGTTTAACACGCGTCATGTTCTACGCCTGATCTGCCAATCGCGGGCCTATCAGCTTTCCCTCGCCACGCACAAATGGAATGTGGACGACAAGATCAACTACTCGCATGCAACCGCGCGGCGTCTCCCCGCCGAGGTGTTGCTCGATGCTGTTTTTCGCGTGACCGGCTCCGCCCCTAATTTCCCCGGGGTGAAACCAGGAACGCGCGCCGGACAACTCCTCGACTCCGGAGTCGATCTGCCGAGCGGTTTTCTGGCAAACCTCGGACGGCCACCCCGCGAGAGCGCGTGCGAATGCGAGCGAAACAATGATATCCGGCTCGGCTCCGTGATGGCGTTGCTGAGTGGTCCAGCCGTATCGGGAGCGGTGAACGATCCGCGCAGCGAGCTTGCGGCCCTCGTGAAGCATGAGCCAGACGATCGAAGGATGGTTCAGCAAGTTTTTCTGCGAGTCCTCAGCCGCTCGGCCACGGACAAGGAAGTTGATTCCGTGATTTCCGAGATGGGCGGCTTGGAGAGCGAACATGCGAGCCTTGCCGCCAACCTCGCGAAAGCAGAAGCCGCCTGGTCAACCGTCAAAGCACAAAGAGAAAAAGAGCGACGAGAAGCGATGACGACGGCAGAAACGGCTCTGGTCGCTTATCTGACCGAGCGAGCGCCCAAGATCGCAGCCATGCAGCGGGCGCGGCACGAGAAAGTGGCCGCTGCCGAGCAAGCCGTTCAGGAATTTGATCCAATCGTGCCCGCGAAGCTCACTGACTGGGAAAGCCATCTGACCGAAAACCAGTTTGCCACAACTTGGATTCCACTCGATATAAAGGAATTGAAGGGTAGCGGTTCCGTCAAACTCGAAAAATTGCCCGATGGCTCGATTCGATCGTCGGGAAGCAAAGGTGAGCTGCCGGATTACGTGGTGAGCGCGGAGACTCCGTTGAAGAAAATCACTGGCGTGAAACTGGAAGTTCTGCCTGACGAGAACCTCCCTTCCTTTGGACCCGGCTTCAAAGACGGCAACTTCTTCCTAAGCGAAATCGTCATCGAGGCCGCATCCAAGACAAACGCGGCGAACCTGGCGAAGACAAAGATCAAGGAGGCTCACGCTGATTTCATTGAGACTGGCTACGATTTGAAGGACCTGTTCAACGGACGCGGCGAGCAAGGCCGCGCTGAAGGCTGGACTATCGGGAAAGAAGTGGGCAAGCCTCACTGGGCCGCGTTCGCATTCGACAAGGCGATCGAAGCGAAGGACGGGCTTGCGCTTCGAGTCACGTTGCAACACCGCTTTCAAGCGCCTTATGAGATAGGGCGATTCCGCCTCTGGGTCACTGCCAGTTCGCTGCCGGCTGCCGACGGTTTTCCTGCCGACGTCGCGGAAGCACTCAAAACCGCGGCTCCGTTAAGAACTCCCCAACAGCACGCGAAGCTGCTGGATCATTACCGGGAGCTTAACCCTGAACTCCGTAAGCTTGAGCAAGCCCTCGCGCTCGCGCGCAAGGCACTGCCTGAAGACCCCAAAGTCAAAGAGCTGGAAATGAGTCTGGCGCGAGCTTCCAAGCCAATCCAAACCGATGCAGCCCTGATTCAGCTTCGCCAAGACGCGGAGCTTAGCACCAAGCAACTGGCCAATCGGCGCCTCACGGGCGTCCAGGACTTGGCCTGGGCGCTGATCAACACGCCAGCATTCTTATTTAATCGGTGATGGACTTAATCGCTCGAATGCTCATGCTCTCCCTGTTAACCCTCAACCAAAAATAACTTATGCTCCGCATACCTGGTGAATTCTGCACGGACCTCTGTGACGCGAATCTGAAGATGACCCGCCGCGATCTGCTTCGCGTCGGTGGCTCTAGCATCCTCGGACTTTCGCTCGGCTCCTTGTTTCAACTCGGCGCTCGCGCCAGTGATGCGGGCATCAAAGGCGGCCCTGGTTGGGGCCGGGCCAAGAGCGTGATCATGGTCTATCTCCAAGGCGGGCCGAGCCATCTTGATCTCTGGGATCCCAAGGAGAATGTGTCGGATAAAATCAAGAGCCCATTCAGTTCGATTCCCACCAAGATCCCGGGCGTCCATTTCACCGAGATCCTCCCTCAGCTCGCGAAGGTGAATGACAAATTCACAATGATCCGGTCGATGAGTTATACGCCGAACGGATTGTTCAATCACACGGCGGCGATTTATCAGATCATGACCGGCTACACGACAGACAAGGTGAGCCCGTCCGGCCAGCTCGAGCCCCCGAGCCCGAAGGACTTCCCGAACTTCGGATCGAACGTCATCCGGATCAAACCGGTCACGGAGCCAATGCTCCCTTTCGTCATGCTCCCCCGACCGCTGCAAGAGAGCAACGTCGTTGGGAAAGGCGGAACGGCCGGTTTTCTAGGCAAGGCATTCGATCCCTATTACCTCTATCCAGACGGCGACGATATGGATATGTCCAAGATGGACACGGTCCGGACCGACGACCTCAAGCTGCCTCCTGAAGTGTTTGCCATGCGCCTCCAACGCCGCGCCCACCTCCGCGACACGCTGAATAAGGCAATGCCTGAGATCGAGAAAGCAGTCGAAAACTACAATCTTGATGAATACTACCAACGGGCTCTAAACCTCATCGTGTCTGGCCGCGCCCGTAAAGCATTCGATCTAGCCCAAGAACCAGACGTGATGCGGGACCGCTATGGTCGAAATACGTTTGGCCAAAGCTGTCTGCTCGCACGACGTCTCGTCGAAGCCGGCACACGGGTGGTGGAAGTGGTTTGGCCGAAAGTCGCCAACTCAGACAATCACTCGTGGGATGTCCACGTCGGCCTCGCGCAACGGATGAAAAACCAATCCGGCCCGATGCTCGATCAGGGTCTCTCGGCGCTCTTTGAAGACCTCGACCAGCGTGGGATGCTCAGCGAAACACTCGTGGTGGCGATTGGCGAATTCGGCCGCAGCCCAGAGAAAGGCTTAAGCACCTCAGGCAACAGCAACAGCCCCGACGGCCGTGATCACTGGCCTTATTGCTACACCGCTGTGATGGGTGGTGCCGGAATCAAGCGCGGCTATGTCCATGGGAAATCCGACAAAACCGGATCGAGCCCGCTCGAAGAACCGGTCCATCCGATGGAAGTCTTGGCCACGCTATATCACGCGTTTGGAATCGATCCCGAAACTATCGTGTATAACCATCTCAACCAACCGCGCGAGTTGGTGAAAGCGAAGGCTGTGTCGAAGCTGTTTGCCTAGATTCACAGAACCGGTGTCAGGGCTTCACACCGGCTTTCGCGGCCGCATCGGGTGCGATCTGCTTCAATGCGGTGTAGGCGGATCGAGAAACGGCTCCCTGCTTATCTTTCGTCGTTTCCAGCAGCGGTAGGATCGCGCCCTGCGCTTGAGGACCGAACTCGCCGAGCGCCTGGGCAGTGAGGAGACGAACTTCGGCGTGGGCATCCTGGAGACTCTGGATGAGCGCTGGCACCACAACCTCCGGCTCGACGCCTATCTTACCGAGCGCTCGGGCAGCGTAAGCGCGCACCAAATCATCTTTATCTTTCAGGTTCGTGATAAGGTGGGGCACAAACGGCAAGCCGTCGGGCCCTTTGGATTCAATTCCTAATTCTATCTTTTGACGCAGCACGGGGTCTGAATTTGTGAGCGCCTGGATCAACAACCGCGAACCTTCCGGTCGGATCTGCGACAAAGCCCGCGCTGTCGGCGTCGCTGTTTCCCCTTTGAGAAAGTTGGTCAATACTGGAATGGCCACTGGCCCCAAAGCCTGAAAAGCCCGGAGCGCCAGGTGTTGGTATTGCTCGGTTTGACTGGCCTGTCCGGTGCCTTCTCGTTGGGAAACGTAGGATGTGGCAGTGAGTATCTCCAAGAGAGGCGGCACTGCGTTGGTTCCCATCTGGCGCAGGGCCTCCTTGGCGCGGTCGGCGGCTTCCTTTGGGCCCGTGCTATCCAAGTCATCGAGCCATTCTGTCAATCGCTTTCCTTGATACTCGTGTTCACGAGGCCGTTGGACATAGAGCCCGATGGCACAAATACAGATACCAAGTAGTATCGTGGGTGTTTTCCAATTGTTGGGATGGGGCTTATTCATTGTGACTTGCTTGCGGCACGATTCATATAATTGGGCATGGCGTAAAAGATGTTCGATCATACAACGCGGCTAGCACTTGGCAATTGGTGAACGCTCTGATTCATACTAATTCCAAGTTGCCTCTTGCTTCGTTCACACCGCGCACAAAAAAGGCTTCCTAGGAAAATCAAAAACAACCGTAAATCCGGCTTCACCCTGGTGGAAATCATGATCGTGGTTGCCATCATTGGACTGTTGGCCGCAATCGCCATTCCTAACTTCGTTAAAGCGCGCACTTCCGCCCAGAAGAACGCCTGCATCGCCAACATGCGACAGATCGAGGGCGCCAAAGAGCAATGGGCTTTGGAAAGCAAGAAGACTGAAGGCGCGGCGACGACGGGGGTCCGAAGCCGGTATCAATGCTTTTATCCGAGGCGGCAACACGCCGACCTGCCAAGGCGACGGGACTTACACTTATGGAGTTGTCGGCGCGTCCGTGACGTGCAGCTTGGGCGCGGCGGCAGGACATACGCTGTAGTTGAAAGTGCGCCCAAGTGGACAGCATTGCCCCACTGGCATTGAATTAAGCCCCGATTTCGGAGCGTCGTTTTCATACTCGTGATCCTGGTTCCCCGCTGTTTTCAGTGGAACCATTTCCGTGTCCGGGCTGGAAGACTCACTTTAAAGAGCTGCCTGGAGTTTGGACATTTTCCGGCCGCGTGCTGTTGTAGCCGATGAGGTTTGCGACTCACATCTCCCGGATGGGAGATTTCAGAATAGCCCACCCTTTCAAGGGTGGGATTAGGAAGTAAATAGCCAAAGTCCCGAAGGGACGGTTGAACTATTCTCGGGCGATCCTTTGTCCTGAACAGCCAGTAGGAGCTGGCGTAGGACATTGGGGGATTCGGCCGTCCCTGCGGAACTTATGCAATCGCCAATGCGAACCCGGCAGTGAACTGCCGGGCTATTCTCGAATCTCCCTCCGGGAGACGAAGGCAGCCAATAGGTCCAAACTCCCGTCAGCCTGGCGGGATGAAAAAATATCTTCCTCCGCTGTGGACTTATTCCATTGAAAACAGCGGGGAACCGTGATCCTAATCGCAATCTCTTGGGTGTAAGTTTCTTGGTGAGTAAGAGTACGATTACGAGTAGGAATCAGCGAGAAAGCGCGAACTCCCCGGGATCTGGCACACGAGGAACACTCTCCTACTTCATCATCACAGCTATCACGCTCGGTGCCGAGTAAACCATCACTCCACCAACCGAGGTGTAGCGGGCAACAGCAGTGATCTTGTCTCCGGTCGGATTACCCTCGCCCCACCTGAGATCGATCTGATAGCCCGTCCCGATGGACGTCGTCATCTCGTACCGTTTCAGGTCCTCGGCCTTCAAGCTCCAAGTGTGGCGGGGCTTGGCAGATGCTTCATCGCTCCGTGGCAATAGCCCATCGTACATGAGAAAGTCGAGCGTTCCGGTGACTATCGGAATCGGCTTGGGGTGCTTGCGATTTCCAGCGTAAATCTTGACCACAAATCCATCTGGACCAGGAACTCCATCGAAATTCACGACGACCGGCATCGCCAGAAGATTGAGCTCGGTAATGACCGTTCCGGCCGGTTCATGGGCTGTCGTTGACTGGACCTTTTTCTTTTGCCCCGACATGCAGCCGAGCAAGAAGAACGGGAGCAGTGATAGCGTGAGAATTCGCATTCGAAGTCTCAGGTCCCCTCCCCTTCCCCAAAGGAGAAGGCCCGGATGAGTGGTTCGTTCGAGAACATCGATCACAGTTAGGTTGAGTCGCCCTTTTTCTTCTGCTTCTCTGGTTCCACAGGAGGAGAATTGTTCCTTTGTTTTGCGTCCGGCGTTTCAAGTTTTCTATTGGGAAAGAGAGGGTCGAGGAGTTGATTGCGAAAGCCGTCGCGTTGGATTTGATCTTTGTCTTTGATGGAAGAGTGTTCCAACTGATCTTGAGTTACCTTCTTGGGATCCATGATCGTGGAATCTTCGACGGCGTTCACCAGGACTTGAGGAGTCAGGAGGATCAGCAGTTCCTTACGATCAGACACCTTCGATTTACTTCGAAAGAGCACGCCGAGATAGGGAATGTCGCCGAAGAAAGGCACCTTCTTGATCCGAGTGTCATCGGAGATGCTGATCAAGCCGCCGATGATAATCGTCTGGCCACTTTGCACACTCACTGAAGTCGTGGCTCGGCGTTCGTTGATGATCGGCACGCGAACAGTTCCTCCTTTGGCGCTTGATCCGACATCGACAGTGGCGCTGCTCAAGGCGCTATTGGTCGTGCTGATCTCCATCTTCACGGCGCCGTCCGCGCCAATGCGGGGAGTCACGGCGAGGTTTACACCCACATTTTCATATCGGAAGGAGTTGATCGTATCTCCGAACTGCGTTACCCGGCTGTCGGTGATGAGCGGCACGCGCTGGCCCACGTTGATCGTGGCGGGCTTGTTATCCGAGGTCAGGATTTGCGGGCGGCTCAACACTTCCAGGCGTCCCTCGTTTTCGAGGGCGCGGAGAAGAAAATCATAGTTGCTGCCCGTAACGGCGGCCGAGAATCCTCCAAAGGTTTTCAAGTCGCTGAGTGCGCCCAGGCTCGTTCCGGTCGCGAGTCTGGCATCCTCCACAGTCTTGGTGACATTCCATTCGATACCCAGGTCGCGGGTGGAATCGAGAGTCACTTCAGCTAATAATACCTGTATGAGCACTTGAGGCTGCGGCTTGTCCAGCTTCTCGATCAAGTCCTTGACCTGGGCGAAATAGCGGCGGTCAGCCGAGAGGAGCAACGTGTTGCTGACTTGCTCAGCGACGATGGCCACCTCGTGCTCCAGCATGCGCTGAGCGGTGCCAACCGCGTCCTGGCCGAGCACCTGGGTGACTCGGGTCCGTTCTTGATCAAGGAACGCGCGAACAGCCGTTTGGATCTCCCCGGCTTGCGCGTTCTTCAAACGGTACACTTCTGATTTCCGTTCCTGCGCCGCGCTCGAGTCCAACGTCTGGATGATGTCGGAGACAAGCGCCACGTAATGCTCCGTGCCGCCCACCAACAAACTGTTCGTCCGCGGATCGACCGTCACATGCAGGGCGTTCTGCTCATCGCTGCCAAGCACTGCCGAAGCCCCTTCGACCCCGTCTTCAGCCGTCGTCTCTTCCGGCCCGTCAGGCGCATGGGAGTTCGGCTTAATCAGTGTGTATTGAATCGATCTTTGGCTGCCGGCTGGCTGGCCCGCTGGCTGGAGCCGGAACAGGCCTGACAACAATTCCGCCATCTGCCGGGCATCCGCATTTATCAACTGGAACACCTTGATCTTAGCTTGTCGCGGCGAGCTCGAGTCCATGCGCGCAATGATCTGCTCCAGGAGCCCGACATAGTCCGCCGGTGCCGAGATGACCAGCGCATTCATCCGTGCGTCCGGTGTAATCAGGACTCCTTCTTTCAAGGCGGACGCGACCACGTCCTTGCCGTCTTCCGTCCGCGTGATGAATTGCAAAAGTGAAGCGCTGTTGGGATGTTGATCGGGCAATCCCGTCGGCTTCGTGTTCAGAGCCGTGTTCAAAATCGTGGAAAGCGATTCAGCTCTGGCAAAACGCAGCGGAACAATCCGGATCTCGGAAACGCGCCCGACTTGGTCTGTGTCGAGCTTCTTCACCAGCTCCGTGATGCGTTTGATGTCGCCTTCCCCGGCCGAAAGCACGATCGCGTTCAAGCGCTCGTCAGCCGTCACAACCACTGGCGACGCAGCTCCCGTCCCCGGCGGACCTGAGCGATAAAGCCCTTGCACTGTGAGCGCGACTTGCCGGGCGTCCGCCTTGGCCAGGGGCAGCACCTGCACAGTTAAACCCTGCTGGCCTTGGTCGCTATCGAGCCGCTCGATGAGTGAGGAGACCATGGCCATATCCTCGACCGACGCACCGACAATCAACGCATTGGCCCACGCGTCCGCGACCACTGTGATTGGCTCCAGAGGCTCACCCTTAGTCCGAGCCGGACGGTTGACGAAGAGTCTTTGCAACGTGTTCTGAAGCTTGCTCGCTGTTGTTTGTTTGAGAGGGAACACTTTGAAATTCATCCGAGCGACGGTGTCCTCGGCGTCCAATTGCTGGATAATCCGGTCGGTGACGTCGAAGCTTTCTTTGCCCCCGGTGACCAGCAAAATATTAACCCGATCATCGGGAATGACGACCACGGGAATGGAGCGTTCGGTCGCGTTGCCGCCCCCGCCGCCTCCTCCCCCACCCTCGCCGGTGCGTCTCGCCCGAAAGAACTGCTCCAACACCGTGGCGAGGCTGCTGGCTTTGGCGTGTTTCAATTGATAGAGCCGGACGTTTCCCATCTCGGCAAAACCTCTGGTATCGACTTGCTTGATCACTTCCTTGATGACGAGAAGGTTTGCCGGGCTGGCTGACACGATCAACGTATTGCTGCGCGGATCGACTGTCACCGCCATGGCTTCGCGCTGCGATTGGGACCGTGGACCTCCAGAAGAAGCCCCGGAGGCTCCTGGACGGTAGAGCCCCTGTTGCACGAGTGATCGCAGCATGTTGGCGATGCGTTGCGCATCGGCAAACTCAAGCGTGAAGGTCTGCACGAGACCGTCCGCCGCGGTCGGTTCAACATCAATTTTCTCGAGTAATCCCTTCATGATCTCCAGGTTCTCCAGGCTGGAGGAGATGATGAGAGCGTTGTTCAAGCTGTCGGTCTCAATCGTCACTTGATCTCGAGGGGATGATGGCTGGCCAACTCCTGTTCGGGTTTTTAACCGAGCGGCAAAGATACCGTCAAGTGTCGTCGCCACTCTGGCGGCGTCATTATGCCGAAGTGACAGCACCGTGAGCGCCATCGACGGGTCATCCAGCTTTTGGTCGAGCTTTTTCAACAGGTCGTCAATCATCTGATTGTCATCGACACCCGCGGCCACGAGCAGGCTGTTGCTCCTTGGATCGGAGATGATGATCGGCTTGTTGCGCTGGACATCCGGCGATCTCGCGGCTTGGTATCGTTGATTAAAAAGATTAATCAACGACGTCGTGACGGCGCGGGCATCCGCGAACTTCAGAGGGACGAGTCGAATTCGACCGCCCAAAGCCGTCGGAGCCCGATCCAATTCTTTAACAAGCGATTCCACCAGGTCGAAGCTGTCTTTGGATCCGGTGACCAGAAGGCTGTTGCTCCGCGGTTCGTCGATGATGAGCACGCGCATGGAATCCGCCTCCTGCTTGCTGAGCGCGCCTTTCTGGGCCACTCGAGCATCGAGCAATCGTTGCAGCGTCGCGGCCACGACCGTAGCATCCGAATTCTCCAATGCCACAATGCGAATGTCGCGAAGATCGAACGGCAATTGCCTGTCGAGCTGGGCAAGCAGGCTGTCGATGATGGCAAACCCTTTCCCGTTCCCCGCCACGATTAATGCTCGGGTCCGTTCATCGACCGTTACGTTTGGCTTGTCTTCTGTTCGCAACTGCGCCGCGCGCGGCCCGGTGAAAATATCATTGATCACTTTCTGGACAGTGACCGGGTCGGCGTGATTAAGGGCATAGACGCGGATACTGTCCAAGCCTGAAGCTGAGGGAATGTCCAATTGGTTGATGACCGTTTCGATCAGCGGCAACATGTCGGTGCGAGCGGCGACGATGAGGAAATTGGAGGTGCTGTCCGGTTGAACTGTCAGCGCCGCCCGGGCCTTTGGTTGTTCGGCCACCTGGGGTCTTTCATCCGGCAAGCCAGCGCGAAGGCGGGTGACCTGCGTGTTCAACCCCTCGGTTCCCGGCACGGCTGGCCCTTCTGCGAACACCGATTGCAAGAGCGGAGCCAGTCGAGTGGCCGAGGCATGTTTGAGCCGGAAGAGCTTTACCTCCGTCACAAACCGATCGAGCTTGCGATCGAGGTCGCTGATGATTTTTTGGGCGAGATCCAGCGATTCGACTTGCCCGCTAAGAATGAGTGTGTTGGAGCGCGGGTCCACTGCGACGTTCAAAGGATTAACGAGCGCCTTGCCGGCGGTGCCTTCAGGTTCTCCGCGGCCGCCTGGCCCGGTGGCGAGCCGCTGGCCTTGCGTGAAGATCGTGGTCAAGGTTTGGACGACGGTTGTGGCGTCCGCATGTTGCAGGTGAACCAGCCGGACGTTGACTCCTTCTGTTACGGGCACTGTGTCCATCATTTCCACCACCGCGGCCAACGCCTTAAGATTGTCCGAGGTGGAAGAAAGGATCAGGCGGTTGGCGCCGCCCTGCCCGCCCAACACCGTATCGGCCATCACTTTGATCGGCTTCGTCAGGTCGAGCAAAACAGTTTTGCCCTCGTCGTTCTGGATTTTGAGCCGCCGGATCTGCTCCTGCAGTTCGCGGGCGTCCGGGGTGAGCTGACCGGCGACTCCCGGTCGGAGCATATTCTGGAGCACGTTCGCAAGCTGGGGAGCGGTTGCCTTCTTAAGCGACACGACCAATACCTCGGCTTCCGCGAACGGAGAGGGTGTATCCAGCGAATGGATCATGCTGGCGATCTGGTTGAGGGCGGTGTCGCGCGCGATGACGAGCAAGCCGCGGGTGCGCGTGTCAACGATGACCGTGAGCGGCTCGCCTGGGCGAATAATATTCAGTTGCGTCACCATTTGTTGAACCAGAGGAATGATCTTTTCCGGCAGGGCGTTGGTGAGAGCCACGAGCCTATATTCGAGCTGGGAACTCACCCCGGCGACATCGATCTGTTTGATCAATAGCTCCATCAGAGTGAAATCAGTTTGTTTGGCTCGGACGATCACGCTGCGGGTGCGTGGCTCGGCAACGACCGTGATCTTTGGCACCGGCGCGACGGGACGGACCTCGCCGGGCTTTTGTTGTTGCTGTTGCTGCTGCTGCTGTTGGAGCTGCTGCTGCTGTTGCGGAGTGAGCGGGTCAGGCTTGAACAGGTCGCTCAAAGTCCGGGCGACCATCACCGGGTCGGCTTCCTTCAATGGAAAGATGCGAAACTCGGCGTCGCTGCTGATGTACGAAAAGGACAAGTCGGAAATGATGCGATCGATCTGGTCCAGCTCGTGGGTGGGGCCGGAGAGAATGAGCGCATTGGCATTCTTATCGATGGCAATCACCACTTCGGGATCAGGCTGTGGCGGTGACTTCTCATCGGAGACGGCAGAAGGAGAAACGTCGGAGGCGGGCGGCTGCTTCGTCTGCGAGGGCGATGTGGGTCCCGCTGGTTTATTCGGCTTTGAGGCCGGTTGGATTTTTTCCACCATGCGGATTTGGCCTTTGGACATTTGCGGGTAGATGTTTTGGAGCATACGCGCCATCTGATCCACCGGAACACGCGACACGGGACGAAAGCGAACCTGGAGGCTCGTGTCGGGGCTCGATCCATCCAAACGCGCGATCAAATCCTGGATTTGCACAATGTCCGCTGTCTTCCCAATGATCGTGATGGAATTATTGAAGCTATCGGAGTCGATCACTGGTCGATCCTCTTTAGGCCGACTGGCAAATACGGCATCCAGTTTGAAGGCGACGTCGAAAGCTTTTGCGCTATTCAGCCAAACAAAATGAACGTCCCGCTCGGCTCGATCTGGCGCTTTGTCGAGTGCCTTCAGCAGTTGCTCCACCATCTTGAATTGCGATGTCGTCCCCGAGATAACGAGGCTGTTGGACCGTTCATCAACGGCCACGTTCGCTTGAGCGGCTCGGGTGCCGAGGGTGGACGTCGTCCCTCGCACGCGCCCTTGCCCTCGGGTCGCGCTTTGCAGGAGTTGCTGAATCACCGCCGAAACCTCCCTGGCCTTTCCATTCTCCAGTTTGTAGATATGCACGTTGATTTCGTCGTCCACGCTCTCCTGATCAAGTTCACGGATAACGTTCATCACCTCCTGGACGGCGTCAGCGGGACCATTCAGCAGAAGGCTGTTCGGACCCACCACCGGCGTGACAGTCACGCGCTGCAGTCGCGTTTGAGGTCCCCGGCTGGCAATCGTCTTATTGACCGCCTCCGCCAGATTCTCCGCGTGCGCTTTTTTCAGATGCACCGTTTGAATGACGCTCTTGCCATCCGGCTCCTCCTTGTCGAGGGTCTGAATCAGTCTTTCCGCCAGCGTCAGTTTCTCGGGCGGGCCTTGCACAATCACCGCGTTCAGCGCAACGGCAGGAGCGACGCGAATGCCCTTCGCATCCGATAGAGCCTGCATCCCGACCCCTGGCCGCCACTGTGTTCGACGCGGGCGCGACTGGCCGGGCTGAAGCGGCTCGTTATCTGTCAGCATCGATTGAAGGACATCCGCGATTTGGGTCGGATCACTGTTCTGAAGTTTGAACGTGCGGATTTCACTGGTGACTTGCGCGGTTTTCTTCAGGTCCTCAATCAGCTTATCTATCTTCAGGAATTGGTCTTTGGTGCCAATCGCCATGAGAACGTTGGCGCTCGCGTCTGCCTCGAACCGCGGAGCCAAACCCGCCGAAGCGCGCCCTCCTTTTTCGGCGAACAACCGCGCCAGCGTCGGCGCCAGCTCCGCGGCGTGGCCATCGGGAACTTGATAGGTGCGGACTTCCGCTTTTCCGAGCGCTTCCTCGCCATCCAACGTCTTGATCAGTTGCTCGACCTTTTCAAGGGTCGGCGTCGTGGCATCCAGCACGAGAGTGCGATCGTCGGAGGCAGGCGTGACGACCAGTCGTTCGTTCGGGTCCTGGGTGGAGGTCTGTCGGCCAAATAATTGGGAGATCATCGTGGCAATGGATGCGGCGGAGTTGCGCTGGAGCACGATCACTCGCAGTTGCCGTAAGCTGCCCTCGGCAGTCTGCTGGAGCTGATTGACGATTTCCTCGATCGTTTTCATGTGGGATTCGCCCGCCGTGATGATGAGCCGGTTGCTCAACTCGTCTCCCATAATCAGCGCGTCGGCAAGGCCGCCTTGCGGTCGGCCTTTCATCTGGTCCTGATAAAGGCTCTTCACTTTCGCCGCCACTTCAGAAGCGACCCCGTTCTTGAGCTGGATCAGATGCATCTGGCGCGGTTCCTTGGCCAGGATCGCATCCATCTGCTCCACGATCACTGCCGCGGCTTGCAGGTCCTTCGCCTCGCCCGAGACGATCAAGACGTTGTTCTGTTTGTCGGTGCCGACACTGACTCGCGGGATATTCCGGCCAGACGGAGTAATCCGAGACAATGCAGTGGAGAGCACCAACGCGACTTGCTCTGCTTCAGCCATCTTGAGTTTGAACACACGGGTCGAGGCGCTCTGCGGGCTAACGCTGTCCAACTGCTTGATAATTCCTTCAACGACCTGAAGCTCGTTCGTTTCGCCCGAGACAATCAACCGGTTCGCCGACGCATCAGCCAAT
Source organism: Akkermansia muciniphila (assembly GCA_945861765.1). GTDB lineage: Bacteria > Verrucomicrobiota > Verrucomicrobiia > Limisphaerales > SIBE01 > SIBE01. The sequence continues at coordinate 17,969 of CAMAWP010000030.1, forward strand.
ATCAGTGTATCGGGGGGAAGCGTTCCCAGCCGGCTCTTGGCTTGGTCTTGGTAAAGAGTGCGCACCGTATTGGCAAGATCGATGGCGATGGCATTCGTCAAATCGTAAACCTTCGTATCGCGCGTGTCGCTCGTCGGCTTGCCCGTGCTCAACTGATTGAGAATGGCTTCGATCTGATCGAGGTGCTCAGCCTTGCCTGTGACAATCAGCCGACCAGTGCGCGGATCCCCGACGATCTGCGCGTCGGCTGGGTCAGCTTCGCCCTTGTCTTTCCATTGATCCTGGTAAAGCTGTCTGACCAATGGCAGCAGGCGTTGGACGTCGCTGGCATTGCCCACCTCAAACGCCCGGGTTCGGCGCGCCGGACGCTTCTCGGTCTCCAACGTCTCGATGATTTGTCGAATCGCCGTCACCTGGTCTGGGGCGCCGTACACCATGAGCCTCGAGCCGGAAGCGTGCGGATAAATCGTGGCTGGCTTGGTCGGTTTCCCTCTGGACTGCTCGGTGTAAATCCGGTTCACGGTCGTGAGCAACTCCTGGGCGTTGGCATTCTTCAATTCCACGGTCTGGAGTTCGCGCGCTCCAGGATCAGACTTGGTGTCGAGGGTCGAGATGACGGTCTCCACCTGCGGAATCAGCGAGGGTGGCGCCAGCACGATCAGCCGCTTGCCCGAGGGCTCTGGCGTGATGCTGACGATGTTGGTGATGCTGCGACCGTTGCTTTGCGCCGCGAAAACTTTCATCGCCAGCGCCGCGAGCGTGTCTGGGTCGTCGGTCCGCACATCAATCACTTTCAAGCTGCGCCCTTTTTCGACCCCTTCGCGGTCCAACTTCTCAATGATCGTTTGAGCGTCTTGCAGGTCGGCGCGCGAACCGGAGACAGTAACGCTGTTGGATTCTTTGTCCGGCGACACCGAGACGCGGCGGATCGGCTGGTTGCGGGCGTCAAAGCGGAGCATCGCGTTCGACACGACCATCGCCACAGCGACGGGGTCTGCGAGGGTCAGTTTGAAAACCCGTGCTCCGCCAGCACCTTCCGGGGCTTGATCCAACTGCTCCACCACGCCAGCCACGGTCTTCAGCTCATCCTTCGGACCCGTGACAATCAGGCGGTTCGCGGCGGCGTCGGGGAGAATCTTGATCTGGGAAACGTATTCCGGCCCGCGTTGATCCTTCGAGATTTCCGTGACGAGGGCGCTGACCATGGGCGCCACAGTATTGGCGTCGCCCTGCTTGAGCTCGATGATGCGGAGCTCGCGAGGCTGAACGTCCGACCTTGTGTCAAGCTGCTGGATGACCTGCGAGGCGGCCTCGACAGCGCCAGATTCACCAGTCAGAACCAGGCTGTTGCTCCGGGCATCGACCAGAACTTTGATCTGCCTGGACTGCGTCGTGAGGCTTTTCTCCACCAGACTCGCCAGATCCTGAGCCAAGCCGGCTTTGAGCCGAATGACGCGCGTTTCTTCCTTCGTGCCTTTCCGTCCTTCGGGGTCAAGCTGACGGACGACCGTCTCCACACGAGCAATCTCCTTTTCCGAGCCGCTCACCATAATACGATTGTTCTTCGTGTCGGCCAGGAGCGTGGCGGCACCGCCGGCGGGCTCGGAGACTCCCTTCAATTGCTCCTGATAGAGCTGCTGGACGAGAGCGGTCAGCTCGGCCGTATTGCGGCCAAACAATTCAATTCCTTTGGACTGGCGGCTGACGGCGGAGTAGGAGGCGCCGTCGAGTTGCTGAACCAAATTCGTAATCCGCTGAAAATCTTTGGCGGTGGCCAGAACGATGATCTGTTTGCCAGACGAGTCGGGAATAAGTTTGGGAGCGAGCTGAGGGTTGGTCTGATCCTCGCCCAGTTGCGTCATGAGCTGAGTCGTGAGGGCAATCAACTCAGAGGCGGACTTCGACCGAATCGGGATCACGCTCATCTCGCGTTTGGTCTTGTCCGGCGCGATATCAAGCGTGTTCACCACGTCCTGAACTTCCGTGAACTGCTCCTCGGTGGCGGTGACGAGAAGTCGGTTGTTCGCAGCGTCGGGCAACAGCAGCGGCTTGGCGAGAGCTTCAAACCGCCGGTCGCTCATTCGCTCCGCGACCAGGCTGTTGATGCTCGTGAGCGCGGCATCGATCCGGAGCTCTTTCAACGCAATAATCTGGAGGCGGCGCAACTGCGGTTTGCCCTTCTCGGCCTTCAGTTGTGTCACAATTTCCTCGATCCGTTTCAAGTGGTCCTGGCTTGCGGTGACGATCAGCCGCCCGCTTTCAACATCAACCATCATTTTCGCGTAAGCCGCTTGGCCGCCGAAACTGTTGGTCACCTGGCTGCGGTAGATTTGCTCGACCAGGGGAAGAATCCGTTTCGCTTCGGATACAGTCCCAACGTCGAGGAACTTCGTTTGCTGCGGCATTGAAGTCGTGGAACCGATCTCGAGTTGCGCAATAATATCGACAGCGGTCTGCACATCGCCGGGCGAACCTGTCACCACGACGCTCTGGCTGGTCGGCTCGAGCGTGACGTTGACCGCGGAGATCGTCGAGCCGTTCGGCAATCGCTTCGACAAAGCATCGGAAACGATCTTGGCCACGCTGGTGGCGTCGAGAGCACGGGGGCGAAAAACTTTGGTGACTTGAATCGTTTGCGAACGAGTGGGCTGCAAGTTCCCGCCATTCCCGTGAACAGGCCTGTCGAGTTTGTTGATCAGCAGCTCGATTTGATCGAGTTGGCCGGCGATCGGCGCGGCGACAATCAAGCGGTTTTGCTCGGGGTCCGCGATGACCCTGGCTTTGGTGGCCGCGGCAGCCGCAGTTTCCTTGGGGCCAGCCACGCCAGGGATGGCTTGGCGGATCATCTGCACCAATTCCTCGGCCTTGGTGATCTGCGGATAGTAAATCCGCACTTCGCCGGCGCCACCTTCTTTATCTTCGAATTTCGCAACCAATTCTTCGGCCAGCCCCAGTCGATCACGCGGCCCGAATAAGACAAGGGTGCGCGACGCGTCGTCATACACCGCGGTCACGTAATCGTTCGGGTCGGCCGCGAGAGCTTCAAGCTGTTTCGTCTGAGGATTAAACTGCGTCTTCTTCGTCGCCGTGGCGGCCCCGAAAGTGCGGTTGATTAGATCGGCCACCACAGCGCCGGAAGCATGAACAAGCGTGTGGGCTTTCATTTGGCGCTCCGCCACGGCCTCGGTATCAATCGCGGTGAGCAGCGAGCGAATCCGCTGAATGTTCATCAGCCGATCGGTAATGATCAAACCTCGGCCTCGTGAAAGCGGCGCGATCGATCCGGCGGTGGAGAGCATCGAGACGACCGCTTCGCCCACTTCTTTTGTGTCCAGATTTTTAACTTCCAAAACGATCGTGACGATCTCGCCGGGCCGAACATCACCGGTGTTATCGAGTCCACGCAGGATTCTCAGCGGCATTTGGGGCAATGTCTTAAACGGCACCAACCGCAGGTAATGGCCATCCTCCATCAGAGTCATTCCTTTCATCGACAGCATGAGGTTCAGCGTATCCAGGGCCTCCGGATAGCTGTAAGGCTTGGGATCATTGAACGTGAGCGTGCCTTGGAGATTGGTGTCGGTGACCAGCGGCTTGTTCGCCATTTGAGCAAAACGCTCCAAGACATCCGCGTAAGGAATGCCGTCGAACTGAAAGCGGATATTGCGTTGCGGAGCATTCGTAGCCGTTTCGGTGGCGCTCGCGGCGGATGGGATGGCGTTGGTCACCCGCTTGAGATCAGCCGCGGACGATGCGACGGTGCGGGTCTCCGACGCCGCTTGCGTCTTGAGGTCCTGCGCGAGGACGGAGGCTTCCGAGACGAGGGCGCAGGTCAATCCAATGAGAGTGATGCTAAATCGTGTCATAGTTTGGTTTCACAGCTTGGGAGTGATGACGCATGGATATAAATTCAAAAATCAGTTCGAGAGCGCGGCGAGTTGTTCTGGCAATTTATCGCGCGAAAGTTTGTAGATATCCGCCAAAGTCCCACCACGCTCGACGGCCCAGTACTCGGCTTCAATTTTCACAATCACACGGCTGAACGACTTCAACGCCTCATTGCCAGGCATCGGGAACGGACGGTAATCCACCATCACAATAGTGCCTCCGGCAAGCGTGTCGCCCGGTTTGTAACGGAAGGTTTTCTGACTGGTCAGATCTCGGATGTGGACTTCCGGCTGCCCCATCCATTCGGAGAGCGAGACAATGCGCAGGCTGACCGGTCCGGCGGGCGGATCGGATGTGTTCGCTTCGCCACCCGACGCATCCGAAGCTCGTTTGATGTAAGGCCGTAAAATATCGCGCGCCGCAATCGCATCGAAACTTCTCCGCTCGGGACCGTCGAGCGCGAACTTGGGCTGAGCGTTGGTGAGATCGACCATCGGCATCGGATCGATGACCAAGGTCAGATAACGAAATCTCACGTTCACCTGGGAAGGGACGTCGCTCGAAGAGAGGGTGAGGTTCTCCATCCGATGCAGGTAGGGAGAGTTTTGGACCAGGAAAAGCAGATTAAGGACATTGGTGAGCTTGCCTTCGCCATTCACGGTCCATCCGATTTCGATCGCGCCACGGAGCTTTCGCGGACCATTCGGCATGCGGCTGAAATCCGATTCGTGGAGACCACTGTGGAGGATCTGTTGGGTCAGCATTTCGCCGGATTTTGCGCTCGCTTGATCCACCTGATCGGAAACGGCGCGTTGCGCGAAGCGTTTAACCAGATCCTCGGCGGTGAAATAGGCGCGCCGTTCGGCTTTAATCTTTTCCAGCTTCTCGCGCAAAGCAGCGGTCTTCTTGTCGAGTTCCCGCAACGGTTTAATCACCACTGCTCTTGCGCCAAAAACCAGTGCAAAAAGCATAATCACACCGCCGACTACGAGGGCCATTGTCTTTTCGCGCTTGTTCATGGCCGGGCTCCTTTCCGGTTGCCTTTGCCGGGCGGGTCCGAGGAGGCATCGTCAGCCGGCCGGACAGGAGGATGAACTCCCGCGAGGTCGATCTTCATTTTTTCCGGAGCGGCCAGCTCAACGGTGGAACGAAAGTCATAACTAAATTTGTCGTTGCCTGGAACTATGGCCAACGGCTTGACATCGTATCCCGCCGCACGGAGTTGTTTGTCGAGCTTCGCCAACACCTCACCGCTGCGCGCCTGGACGGCGAAGCGAATCACCCCTTGGCCGCTGATGGCAAGCGAGGAGACATAGATCTCTTCGCTGCCGGGAAGAATGGCGCTTAGATAAGCGTAATGATCGAGCGTGTTGCTGCCGGCTTTTACCCATTCCTGGAGAGTTGTGGCCTGCAGCCGCATCTGGCGGAAGATAGGCCGTTTCTTCTCGGCCGCGGTCAAATCCGCTTGAACTTGGCGGTTGATCTGGACGCGCTGGTTCATGAGTCGCGAGCGCACGCCGAGCACACCGAACAACATTACGGCAACCGCGGCAGCAGCGGCGATGATCCGGATACGCCGCATGTTTCTCTGCACTGCCGGGCGCTTCGGGTTCAGAAAATCGAAGGAAAGACCTTGCGGATCACTTACTCCCAGGGCCAGACCAAGCGCCGAGATCGAGCCCGACGCATCTCCGCGCGAAACCTCCGGAAGACCGAGCGCGCTCGTTGGATCCAAAAGGTTGCATGGAATGTTCAGCCGATTCTTGAGCGCCTCGACAACGGCAAGCTCTTGCCCAGTAGCCCCAGCCACGAACAGCTTCGACACTGGAAGGTGAGGTTCAATCCCCCCGTAACTGTGCAGGCTGCGGACGACTTCGATGGTGATCGTTTCAACGAAGGAGGCGGGCCCGACCATGGCGGGTGCTTCAGTTGGTGGAGGATTCATCCTCCCCGCGTCCGGCAGTGGTGGCGCGGGAGACGTGGGAACGGGCTGTTCAGGCTCGGCCATCAGCTTGACCGACACGCCGCGGCTGAAGAGCAAAGTCTGCTTTGCTATGACATCGATGCCCACCTCATCGAGCCTCAGCGAAACCAGAGCCACCGCCTCGTCACCAGGGGCCACGCGGCAAGCTTCCACGCAGCGGGCGTGCGCGTCGGACGGCCAGCCTAACGCCACTAAGTTCAGTCCCGCGGCATCCGCGGTTTGCTGGAACGAACGCACGACGTCGCGCCTCACTGCCGCGGCCAGCACCTCGAGTTTTGGGAGCGCTGCGGCAGGGTCGGCCTTGTTCTCAGCGGATTGCGCGTAGGTTGGGTCGTTAGGTTCCAGCCGCGGAGGCGTGCTGACCTGGCGGCGGACTTTGAAGTCAATGACGGCATCCTCCAAGCGAATGGGAAGATCCTTTCCAATCTGGAAATGAACCATCGAGGCGAGCTCGCTGATGTCCTCGGTCGCGGGCACGGATAAGGTCCGGATCACGACCGACGCACGCGGCACACCCATGACGATCCCGGCGGGTTGGATGCCCAATCGGTCCAAAGCATCCGCGATTGCCTTTCCTAGCGCTGCCGGATCCGAGCAATCGGTTCCGTTCGGAAAATCCAGGCGCTCCGTGGCGAGACGCGTGACGGCGCCACGGTTTCCGCGCGGCGCGGTTTGGACCACGCGCAAGACCTGCCCGTCCACATCAATCCCCGTGATAGCCCCTTGGTTGCCGAGACGAAGCTTTTTGCGGATCAACAGGCGGAGATCCTTCCAGGGAAAAAGCTTTGTTTGCGGACTGTCAACCATAGGTCAGTTATTGTGAGCAGCAGCGCTGGCGTAGTCCAGGCTTACAAGTCTGGTGCGCTCCCGGATTCCAGGTAAATGACTCCTGCTTCGAAGCCTTGCAGTTCGCGCAGTCGGCTCCAGAGAAGCGATCGTTCTGTCATCGGCAACGGAGTCAATCTTTAAGGGCAAGCCCAGCCGCGTTATATCCCGAAGATACGCAATCGTCGGCTTGGGCGCGGCTAGATCAATAATCGCCTCCAGCACTCGAAAGCGTCCGGAAGGAATCCCATAGCCAATCACCTGGAGATGAAATTGAAAGCTGCGCGCGGTGAGATGCGGCGCAACCTTTTTGAAGAGGTCGGCGTTCACCAAAGCTTCTTGATACAGCCACGCAGGCGTCCGTCGCTGTTCCGGGCTCAAGCCACCTCTCGCCGCTACGATGGATTCAGCAAGAGCTTCATCGATCTCGGGGATCGTCTGGAGCACGCGCGCGGAGGCGGTGTTGATGTTGATGAGTCCGGGCAATCGGCGTTCCGCCGTTGTCGTCAATCGATCCAGCACGTCGGGGAGTTCTGTTTTCCCAACTCCAGATGCCAGCTCAACTTCCGCGCCGTTTTCGTCCTTGAACTTTCCTTTTGCTTCGAGCAGATCAGCAGGATGAGCGACAGCGGTTTTGTTACGTCGGAGCGCTGCGATGTATTGGACTAGCGCGGGTGGAAAGCCGGAGTCGGGAAGCGTGGCCTTTGGGTCAACCAGTTGAATTCGAGCAACGCGGTTGATGTCTTCGTTCAAATCGTACGACGAAATTGTGAGATACTGGCGAAGCCCGAAGTCTAGCTTTCCATCTTTGTTATCAGGAGGAAATCGCTCGTCTCCATCATTTTCACCCGGGTCGAGCCGGAAGTTGAGATTTGAATCCTCGCCGTAAAGCAGAGATGGAGTAAACCCCCGCACAAGGAGCAATTCATCAAGCGTCGATAGCGATCTATTGAGAACTCCATAAGGACGGGACAGCGTGTCGTAATACTCCTGCTCAGCGCCTTCGGGGCGGGGCGTGCTGTCAGCATCCAGGAAATCGAGCAACCCCTGGACGAGGTAGGGCGTCATTTTAGGCAGCTTGGTAAAATTCGTCTCGGTCGCTGTATTGAGGTTGAGCTTGCTTGACTCATCGGTGAGCCCGAACTGCATCTCCTCTTGATCTGGTTCGCCCATGGCATAGACCGAATAGTACCACTGGTCAGAGCCGTCATCGACCACGAGGCGGCCTCGAAACGCTTCCGAGTTATCTTTCCAGTCGAGTCCTCCAGGAACCGTTTGTCCCGCAACCCGCATCGCTTCATAGATCCCGCTCATGGCCGCGGCCCAGGCTTGCTCGGAACCAGTCCCGGCCGCGGTGGCAGTCTCTTCGGCTCGCACATGAAACATGAGGCTGAGGACCACCATGGACGCCAGCATAATCACAACTAGAACAGCAACGAGAACGAAGCCGTGGCGAGGCGCGCGAGCACTCCTGGATGCCGGAGCGGCGTAACTGGACCTGCTGTCAGAGCCATTTTTGGTCATGGAGCTACCTCAGTGGTAGAAGACCCTTTTGCTGAAAGATCCGAAGACAAAGCGCCGCTTTCGTCCAACCCACCGGCTGGCAAATAAATTATCCGACGAAACATTCCGGTGGGATATTCCGACGGCTCGGGCTCTTCCGACGCGGCTTCGGCTCCGAGACTTACCTCAACTCCTGTGGGCAACGCAGGCAGATTCCATGTCTCCTGCCAGGTGCTCCCATCCCAAAATCGAAACCGCGCGAATCGAATGCCTTCAAACTGAACCCCTTCGTTCCCGACTGGCGAAGCGGGTTTGGAGTCTTCCTCGACATCGATGGAACCCTTTGTGCCGATGACTCGCTGGGGTTCGACGAGCGGCTCCTCCGACCGGATCAGGCCGGTGATGTTCGTTCCGGTCGATGAGTTCAAACGATAGCTCACCCGCTTCAAATCTGTCTCGGCCGAGACGGCTCTCCCGAAGGCTCCACCGCTCCACGCCGACTGCGAGGGGATATCTGTTTTGACGAACTGAATGAAGTTCGACCCGCCGGTGAGTGGCTTCTGTAACAACGCGACCCGAGAGGCTGTTCTCAGCTCAGCCGTAATCCTGTCCATTAACAAGCGCACCGTGGAAATACGCTCGGTCTCCTCGATCAGTTGAGCCCGCAGAGTTGCTGCCTGCTGATAGAAGACCAGCGCGACCACTAAAAGCCCAATGGCAATCAAGATGGCCAGCACCACTTCTATCAAAGTAAAGCCCGCCGATCGAAGACGAGTCCGGCTCCTTATCGAAACGGCCATGTCGATGACGCAGTCCATTGTTAATGCTCGCGGGCGGAAACTAAAACGACGCGCTCATGATAGGCACTTTGGAGTCGTCGATCCGAATGACTTGGCTGAGTCGAAAAACGAGCGCCGAGTCGTCGTGCCGGATCGTGACTTCAACTTTTTTAATCGGGCTTGCTTCAGACGATTCGGTGTCGAGTTCAGTCGTGAGAACCTCCCATGTCCATTCTTCAAAAGGCATCTCGAACTGCTGAGGCCCCTCAAGATCGAGTCTCTTGATCCCGATCTGCACTTCCGAGAGAACGGAAACCGCGAGATTGGCGGCGTGCGTATTGAGTCGCAGACGCTCGACACTGTTGAGCGAGGCGTTTAATCCCGCAGTGATGATCGCAGCCGCGCTGACGAACAGGGCAAGGGCAACTAATACTTCCAACAATACGGTGCCGCGCTTGTCAGGGCAGCCACTGTAGCTACTCGGCGGGGTCAGCCCGGATGGCAGCGACAACTTGCGGTCTGCCGCCTCGCCGACGTTCAGCCGACAGGGCATCCTCGGATTCACCGCGCCCGCGCCATCCGAGACGGCGCAGCATGCAACCCGGCGAGTTGGCAGATTGAAAATCCGCGCTCCGTTCACCAAATGTTGGGGGGCTAAACGCATGTTCTCCGAACGGGTCTGGGGTGCGCTGGGAACTGCCTATTACTTGGGCTGCGGCGCACCATCGACTTCATCCAAATCCTCACTCTCCACGGGACTTTCGCTATCGGCCAGAGGCATTGGATGATGAGAAATGGATCCTGTAAGTCCCACCAGACGCACCGCCATCTGATGATCATCGTCCAGAGCACGCGAGGCTAGGATGATCTCCGCTGAGTCGCTGGATCCGTCGGGATAGAACGTGATGGAGGAAAAAGGCTCGCTCAGCGATGCTTCCAGATTCTCTGAATCCATCATTTCATCGCTCGATTTATAGGGGCATGTCTTGGCTCCCGTCGCCTCGAGCAACTGTACGTCCTTCACTTGCACCAGGTCGCTGAACCCCTGGACCTGCCCGGTGCCGTCCACCAGTTCCTCGTAACGCCCCGGTTGGTCGAGAGGATCCGGTTCCCAATTGAGCCGGATGTTGCCGCCCGTCGAGTCGGATGCGCTCGGTGTTTCCTGCTCGAAAACGATCTGCACCTTTCGTCCGCTATTGGCAGCCTGAGCGCGGGCGAACCGAATCACGGATTCCAACCGACCGGCACCTTCCTCCAATTGGGTGCTGCGCAGAAGGGTTGAAAAGCTAAAGACTAATACGCTCGCGAGCAAAAGGACCAGAGAGGTGGTCAGAAGCATCTCAACCAACGTAAAAGCTTGCCTGGCCCGTTTCGCATTGGGCCGAGCTAGCTTGGCAATTGAGGTCAGCCTCAATTTATTGATCGGTGGTTGTAGTCGCATCTTCGGCTTTGTCGCCTTCGGGGATTAACCGGATATCGTCTTCAGTGTCCGCCTGGCCATCAGGGCCGACAGAATAGAGCTTGTAAGGCGATCCGGCCTTATTCTCCTCGGCTGATCGGTCCACGATTTCGTACCGGATTTTATGGCCCCATGGGTCTTCCAACCTGGTACCGGGCTTGATGTAAGGTCCCTGCCATTTTTCCCCGAGGCGCGGATTCTCAAAGCTTGGCTTGGTGACCAGCGCGTTGAGGCCGCCCTCCTGCTCAGTGGGATAACGTCCCAGGTTGAGCCGGTAGGTATCGAGAGCAGTTCCCATCTGACTCAGCAATAGTCTTGTGGTGTTCTTCTCGGCGCCTTCCTGCTGCGGCAAGACAAACACAACCAGAGCGGAAGCCAGCAACAAGATAATCACGATGACCAAGAGAATCTCAATCAACGTGAAGCCAGCGTTTCGGGGATGTCCCCGCCTGACCAACGGATGTTTGCGAATCGTCATAAATCTATTCTAATGAGCAAGTCATGTTCTGATAGACGCCACATGTCTCTCCAAAATTCAAAGGAGAGCCTGCGAATTTCTATGCTCTTTTCAGCCAACCGCGGACAACTCAGGTCGAGTTCGGCCGAAAAGCTCATAATACAGCGTAATCGAGAGCCCTGGGCAAGGCAACTTTTACCCGTGGGATAAACTATCCACGCTGCAGCCAGATCGCGCGTTCGGCAGCCCAATGAAAGCCTTCAATGTTTTCCCAGCGAACTGGCCATCGTAAAGATCGGCAACAAGAGGCCCAGCGCCAAGAAGCCGATGCCTGCCGCCACGGCGCACAAGATGACGGGCTCGATCAGGCGGACCGCTTGATCCACTTGACGGTTCGTCCGCCGCTCAACGGTGTCCGCGATTTGCAAAAGCACCTTATCCAGTTTGTTGGATTCCTCGGCCACGGCGATCATTGCGAGGACTTGTTCAGGGACCAAGCCGCCGGTTCCCAAGGGCGCGGACAAGGATTCGCCTTCACGCACACTTTCGGTGGCTTGGGCGATACGTTCCGCCAGCAAAGTGGAGCCGGTGGCGTTCTCGCTTATCTTCAGCGCTTGCAAGAGCGGGACACCGTTCGCCAGCATCGTCCCGAGAATCCGACAAAATCGGGTGATGGCAAGCATCTTGAATGCCGTTCCGACCACCGGAATCTTCATCCGGCAGCTCTCCATGAAACGTCGGCTCTTCACGCTGCTCAAGCTGGACCAGAAGAGCGCGGGGATTGCCGCCATCCCCAAGGCGATCAAGTACCAGTAACCCCGAACCGCTCTGCTCAGGGCAAAAAGGATCTCGGTGGGCAAAGGCTTCTGCGTCGCGCCCAGAAGAGGCTCGAACTTCGGCACGAAAAAAATCAATGCCGCAATCATGACACCGGTTCCGAGGACGGTCAGGAGCGTGGGATAAATCATCGCTCCGAGGACCTTCCCGCGCAGTTCATCGAGCCGCTCAAGAAAGTCGGAAAGACTTCGAAGCACTTGTTCGAGAAACGCAGCGCGTTCACCGGCTTGAACCATGGCGGTGTGCAATTGGGGGAAGACATCGGGGAACTGCCGCAGCGCTTCAGTGAACGATTTGCCGTCCGCAACCGAGGCTCGAACTTCCTTCAAAAGCTCACGCAAGTTCGGGTTGACGGTCGATTTAATCAGCGAATCCAGCGCGCGCAACAGCGGCACGCCCGAACCGATCAAGTCGGCGAGTTGTCCGTACATGATTCCGATGTAACGCGTCCGCACGCGTCGTCGGGCAGGCTTTTGTTGTTCACCCGTGATCCCCTTCCCTCCCTTCACCGAAACAGGAAAGAGCTTCCGGTCCTCCAGCAATCTTAAGAAAGCGGCTTCACTTTCAGCTTGGAGCACGCCGACAACCTTTTGTCCGGATTCCGTCCTGGCTGTGTATTGAAACTCCAACATGGTTACGGTTTAGATCGCCGTGCATTTCACCACTTCATCGACGGTCGTAATGCCTTGGCGAACTTTTGCCCACCCGTCCTCCCGAAGCAACCGCAACCCCACCTTCCGAGCCGCCGCGACAATCTCCGGCGAAGGAGCGCGCTCCATGATCTTGTCTGAAATGGATTCATCCATCACCATCAATTCGTAAAGCCCGCTTCGGCCACGGAAGCCCTTTTTCCGACAATACTCGCAGCCGGCCCCTCGATACAAAACCTCTCCGGGCAGCAAGCCAAGATCCGGCGGCACTTCCTTCGGCTCCGGCCGATACTCGACCTTGCATTTCGGACAATTCTTCCGGACAAGCCGTTGAGCCATCGAGCCAATGAGCGTGCTGCTGACCAGATACGGTTCGACTCCCATATCGATCAACCGCATGGGCGCCGAGGCTGAATCGTTCGTGTGCAATGTGGATAGAACCAGGTGGCCGGTCAGTGAAGCCTGGATGGCGGCCCGAGCGGTTTCCAAGTCTCGTATCTCCCCGATCATCACGACGTCTGGGTCATGACGCAAAATCGCGCGCAGCCCGCGTTCGAATGTCATTCCGACATGCGAGTCAACGGGAATTTGGTTGACGCCTTGCAGGTGATACTCGACCGGATCTTCGATCGTCAGAACTTTGATATCGGCCCCGACGATGGCATTCAGCGCCGCATACAGAGTTGTCGTCTTGCCGCTACCGGTGGGTCCGGTGACTAATAGAATTCCGTGCGGCTGATCAATCAGCGACTTGAATCGCTCGAAGGTCTCAAGATCCATACCCAGCTCTTGCAGGGTGAATAGGACATTCGCCTTATCGAGCAAACGCATGACGATGCCTTCACCAAAGAGCATCGGAATGACGCTGACGCGCACATCGATCTGCCGTCCGCCGACCTGGAATTTAATGCGGCCATCTTGGGGAACGCGCCTTTCGGCAATGTTCAGGTTCGCCAGGATTTTGATGCGGCTGATGATAGCCGCTTGATACCGGTGCATTCGCGCTGGAATGGAAGCTTCCTGCAGCACGCCATCGACCCGGTAACGAATGGATAACTGGTGCTCGTAAGGCTCTATATGGATGTCACTGGCCCGCTCATTGACCGCCTCGAGGATGATCTCGTTAACCAGCTTGATGACGCTGGCTTCCTGGGCCATCTCGAGCAGATCTTCGCTGGCATCGCCGCCGCCACTGACCAGTTCCAGGTCATCGGCTCCCACCATTTCATCCAATGTATCGCCACCGAGGCCGTAGTGCGTCTTGATGAGCTTCTCGATCTCCTCCCTCGGTGCCAGCACAGGTTGGATGGTCAAACCGGTCAACAAGCGAAGCTCATCGAAGGCGTAGAGATCGAAGGCATCGCTCGTTGCAACGTTCAATGTTCCGTTTTGTCGAGAAATCGGCACGAGCCGCTTGCGATAGACTATTCTGGCTGGCAGGGCGCGCAAAGATTCCGCGTCAATGGTCACTTCCGCCAAGCTGACCAAGGGCAAGTGCAACTCCTTGGCCATGATCTCAAGCAACTGCCGCTCAGTAAGGAAGCCCAACTGTACGATGGCGCGATCGAGGCGCAGCCCCTCCGACTGCTGCAGCGCCAGAGCTTCCTCCAATTGCGCAGGCACCAGCAATCCTCTCTCAAGCAATAACTTCGTGATGAACATACACCTTCAGTCGCAAACTTCAGCAAAGCAGAACCCGAGCCGAAGAAAGGCGACCTGCCGATCTTCACCGAAATTAGCGACTTGGAATAAAAACCGTTCTATTAAGACGTCACGCGTCTCAATTCTGCGACAAACCGACCGCCCTATCAGGACCCTTTGACTCTTGTGATCCGAGGTGCATTCGAGAAATTCTTCAATGCCGACACCATGGCAGAATCGTAACAATGAGGCTAGAACCGTAGTAAACCATACAATTTTGTAACAAATGAAACAGATTATTAACTGGCGTTGCTTCTCAGTTTTGCAGTAAGAGATGAGCCACAATCAAAAGCTAGGATTCAAATGAAGCTGCCAGCAAAACTCGGTCAGATCGCCCTGCTCAATTTACCAGGACAGCAGAAGCCACGCTGCTTCGTCCGTGGTTTCACGTTGATCGAACTGTTAGTGGTTATTGCCATTATAGCCATTCTTGCGGGGATGCTGTTGCCAGCGCTGAGCAAAGCCAAGGAGCAGGGCAAACGCGCGAAGTGCATCAACAACCTCAAGCAGATTGGTCTGGCGGCGACGATGTACGCCGAGGATAACAACAACTCGTTTTTTCACGTCAATGGGTCCATTCCGAACGACGGCCAATGGACGCTCAATCCAAAGTCCACGGTGATCCTGCCCCCAGGCCACCAGTATGCTTATTGGGCGATCGGCTATTGGGCCTACTATGGCGGGGCTAAGGAAGTATTCGGCTGCCCAAGCGCCAAGACGGTGGATGAATGGCACGACGATAATCGGTATTACCCAAAAGATTTCTGGAAGAATTCGACTTACGGCATGCCGAACAACCTGATCAGCCCATACAGCGGCGGATCTGGCGGCACCCTCAAAGTCACCGGTTACAAGAGTCCCCAGACGACGATTTTCTGCCAGGACGCCGCCGAGCAAAAAATGGAAGGACCGGATGATAGCATCGGTTTATTCCCTGGGAAAAAGCAAGTCCTTGAGCAGTGGATCGGCAATCCCCCTGGTAGCGGCGGTCTCGGCGTCTCACTTTACAATCGTTTTAAATTCGAATGGGAATGGTACCGCCACAACCGGGTTTGTAACACGCTTTGGGTGCCCGGCAACGTATCCGGGATCAAGTTCAACAATTACAAGGGCGTTGACTATCGTTGGTACACCGGCGATGAACCGCTCGAACAACCCAAGTTCTAACCAAATCAAGTCACCCACCGCAGCATAGTTTCGTATGACATTCACGTTGTTTGGCAAAGCGAATTCCATTCTGTGCATGGCTCTGGCCCTCGTCGGCTGCAGCAAAGACGCCGCGCCGCCGCCGCCTATTGCTGTGGAACAGGCCCCCGCCAAATTGGAGGAAGCCTTTAAGGAGAACAAAGGCAAACAAGTGGATCCCGAGGTCAAAAGGCTGATGGACGAATCCGTGGCGGCTCTTAATTCGAAGGATTACGCCAAAGCCCTGTTTACTCTGCAAAGTCTGTTGGCACGTTCTGATTTGACTCCTCCGCAAAGCGATCTGGCATCACGCTCCATGTTGGCCGTCAACAAGGCTTTGGACGAGCAGGCCAGCAACGGTGATAAGAAGGCGCAAGAAGTTCTTCAGTTTCGACGAGCGACCAAATAAAGGACTCGCGTGGTCCGAAGCGCAGAGCCTCAGCAATTCTCAGTTTGGGAGGTATGTAGTCCCGGCTTTAGCCGGTCGCCCCGTGAAAACCGGCTAAAGCCGGGACTACATACGGCGAACGGAAGGTGCCCTGGGCCAAAATGAGAACACCCCGAACTTTGTGCGCGCATTGCGCCCTT
>CAMAWP010000031.1 GCA_945861765.1 Akkermansia muciniphila
CGCCCGCCTGCTGCTGGGAAGCTTGGCCGCCTCCGGCGGGACTGGTGACCACACGTTGGCAGTCGCAAACAGGTTGGAAAGCCCTGATATCACAGGTTCGCTATGCGGTTTGTGCAAAAAAAGCACCCACAGATTGTGCTGACGAAGCGCTTTTTTTAATCCTTCCTCTCCTTCAACGGCGGCAATCCATTCACCACCTTCATCGTCTCCACGCTCACGGTGATGATGCTCTTCAAAAGATTCAGGATGTATTTCGGGTCGTTGTGTTCGCGCGCCCAATCGTTCGGGTCGTTCACGATCTGGCTGTCCTTGTCCTTGCTGAATTGGTAGCGGTCCATGATCCACTCGATGGCGGGCTTGCCGTTCACGACGTAATCGTAGGCGGCCAATTAAGAACTTGGCGGCGGGTTTGCGGCCAGATAAGTCTCCAAATGGACAATCAACGGCGGAAGGTCGCGCTCGATTGTGTCCCAAACCACGTTCAAATCCACGTCGTCATAGTCGTGGATGAGAATGTTTCGCATCGCCGTGAGCAGCCGCCACGGAATCTCTGGAAAAAGGTTGCGGCCTTCGGGAGATAGCCGGCGGGCAGCTTCGCCAATAATCTCGAACTTGCGGTTCACCGCCTCGTATTTTTCCTCG
The DNA here is from genome assembly GCA_945861765.1 of Akkermansia muciniphila. GTDB lineage: Bacteria > Verrucomicrobiota > Verrucomicrobiia > Limisphaerales > SIBE01 > SIBE01. Next base: position 643 of record CAMAWP010000031.1, read on the forward strand.
TTGGCCTTGAAAGCCTCCAAAGCAACCCCGCCGGTGAAACGCTGGATGGCCTTGGCCGCTTCAAGAATGTCCTCCAAGTAAGCGTTATCCTTCCGCATAAATTTGGGTCGCGGTGGTGAGGATGGAATGTTTGCGATAGCGGTTGCGGCTGCTCTCGATGGCGCGGCGGCTCACCAAGTCCACCGACCGGCCAAACATTTCAGCCAGCTTCTCTTGCATATCCGCCCAATCAAGCAAGGTCGGATGCGCGTCCGTCCTCAATGTCGCCAACAAGTCCACATCGCTTTCATCTCGAAAGTCATCGCCCAAAGCCGAGCCGAACAATTCCAGCCGGGCAATACCACGCTCACGGCAGAACCGGCCTAAACTTTCATGATTGAAATTCAGCTTCACGGTTATGTTTTAGCATTTTGAACCACCCCTGTCAAAGCGCGCTATTCATTTCAACGGCTTCGATGCGCACTTCGGCAGGATTCACCGTCGCTTCAACGTGCCGCAGTTCGCCGCCGCGAACGCGAAGTTTGTCGAGGACTACAACAACGCCCGCATCATCGTCGATTCCGGCGGTGGAAAAGCGAAAGCCAAGCACCAGACGTAATTTCGACTGGTTGCCCAAATGCGCCTGACCTAACAAAGCATCAATGGATTTAGCGCCTTTGGCAGAAAGGCGAGAGGCTCAAGGATTACTTTCGGCCACCGTTGCAAGACCTTTCGCCATCTCGTCCATCCACCGTATGCGCTCAACAAGTATCTTCATGATGTAGATGGCAAACTCCGGTTTCTGCTGGATCAGAAATAAGAAACGCTTTTGATTGATCGGCGCGAGCATGCAGTCGGTTTTGGCAACAACAGTCGCACTCCTTGGTTGAGTATCGATAACAGCCATCTCGCCGAAAACCTCCACCGGTCCAAAAGCTCCTACAACTTTGTTATGCACTTGCACTTCAAGTTCGCCCTCCATCAAGACATACATGACGTCGCCCTGTTCTCCCTCAGGGGGAAGTCCGGACGTGTGCGTCAAGAGATGGCGGATCGTGATGGCGGGTGCATCCGCGAACGGACTTTTGATCTTGAACCAGGGCAGGTGTTTGACGACCGGATCCTCCAGACTCAGCTTCCCGGCGTCGCGAAGCTGCATGATTGCCGTGGCCGTGAAGGTCTTGGTCACGGAAGCCATCCGGTAGATCGTCGCCGGAGTGGCGGGAATCTTCTTCTCCACATCGGCGAAACCAAATCCTTTGGCCCAGATCAAATCCTGACCGTAAACCACCCCGACGGACATTGCGGGCAATCCCCGATAAGCCATCTGGGATTGAATCCAAGCGTCGAGCAGTTTGATGTTGCCGGCCACTTCAGGATGATCTGACACAGCAGCTTTGACCGTGGCCGCTTCTGCCGCCACCAGGCGGTCGGAAAACAACATGGACACGACGAGCAGGAGCCATGACGCGCTGAAGGTGGTGCGACGGAGAAGCCGAAGGCGGCAAAGAGGTTCGCTTGGTCGTGATGCTGATCGTTTGAGTATTCGTGTGTTCATGGCGTTGGTGCGTGCCGGAGTTTGGCGAGGTGGCTGATTTGATCCAGAGAATTTCGCCCCAGGTCGCCGTTGGCAATTGTTCCTGGGAGCGCCGGCGTCTCGCCGGCATTTTGCGGTTACGTTTGCGTTGTTCATTTTCAATTCAACTCGCCGGCGGTCCCAGGGAGGCGGAAACGGGTCGGAAACGGGTCGGTTCTTGATATTGGTCACAGTCGAGTTAATTGCCACCTCTTCCATGAGGTTCCGCGAGCTTACCTCCAACCTGAGCCGGCCTGAACCCCGTCAAATCTTCTCTGCAAAATCGTTTTGCCCGTTGCCGCCCGGTGACGACATCTCGCCGCCCGTCCCCGCCTGATGCACATGAGCGCGGCGGGTGCTGCGCTGGGCGTACTGGTGGAACTCGACGGAGGAATCTCCGGACGACGTGACGAAGGAAGAAGTCAGCATCGAGCTGAACACCGACTTCTCCACGAAGGGACTCTCCTCGCAGGAGATTCAATCCATCGTGGCGGCGTGGGAGGCGGGCGCCATCAGCCGCGAGACCATGCTCGACCTGTTCCGACGCGGTGAGGTGCTGCCGGAAGGGCGCACGAACGAGGAGGAAGTGAAACACCTGGCGGCGTCACCGGGAGCGAGCGGGGTTCAAGGAAACCCGTGATGAGGTAGTCGGTGTTGGCGGAACTTGGCTATATCCATTATCAAGAACCGACCCGTTTCAGGCTATGGCGGGGCAGGCCGGATGGAAAGGCCCGCTTGCCGCGCCGTAGCCCAGCGGAGGCGGGCACCAAGACCCGCGCAGTGAAGGGGCACGAATTCGAGCTGGATTTGCGGGAGGATGAGCGGATGGCGCTCATTGCTTTTTCGCAAACACTCTGATAACAAACACTCACCATGCGACCCTTGCTCTTCTTTACGTTCCCACCACTCACCGCGATCGCCGTTGCGGCTCTGTCCCTCGCGGCATCCTCGGCGCTTGCTCAGACTCAATCTCCGCTCGAAGCACCGCGGCCCATCGAGGCCGGAACCAGCCTTTGGGCCGAGGAACTCACCTGGATGGAGATTCGCGACCTCGTGCGCGCCGGCACCACCACCATCATTATCGGCACCGGCGGTGTCGAGCAGAACGGACCTTATGTCGCCACCGGGAAACACAACTTCGTGCTGCAAGCCGTGCTTCCCGATATCGCCCGCGCGATTCCCAAATCACTCATTGCGCCGATCGTGAAGTTCGTCCCCGAGGGCCGGATCGAACCGACCCCCGACGGCCACATGCTCTACTGGGGAACCATCAGCGTCGCGCCGTCCACGTTCGAGGCGTTGCTCACCGATATTTGCCGAAGCTACAAGGCGCATGGTTTCATCGACATCATCTTGCTTGGCGACAGTGGAGGGAATCAGGCCGGCATGAGCAATGTCGCCAACGCGCTGAACGCGAAGTGGACCAAATCCGGCGAGCCGGCTCGCGTCCACTTCCTGCCGGAATACTATGAGGAGGATAAGTGGAGTTACACTTACCTCAAATCGCTCGGCATCACCCAAATCGACAAGACACCGGGCGCGCGACCCGACGCGCCGACTGCCACTCGCAACGGGATGCACGACGACATCTATTACGAGGCGCAGGTCGCGGTCATCGATCCGAAGCTCATCCGCGCCGACGAGCGGGCAAAAGCGGGGCTGCTCGAGCTCCACGGCGTCAGTCTGACGCCCATGAACCGCACCATCGAAATCGGAAAGAAGCTCGCGGCGTATCGCGCTGAGATCACGGCCAGAGCCTTCAAGGCCTCGCAAACGCGGCTGCGCGAGAAGAAGGCGGCCAACCGCTGACAAATCGTTTGATGGTGGTTCGGTGATTTTCTGCCGCAATACATCTCGAATCATAAACCCTGTCACTGAATTTCTGTGGCTAAATGCTTCCAGAGCATTGGCGGGCGGAGAGTTTGAGCTACATCCAGTTTTCGAAGGTGGGTTTGGCGCGGTTGATGACCTCCAGCCTGGCGTCGAGCTCGCGGCGGGCTTCGAGAAGTCTCTCTTCCAGCTTCTTCAGTCGCGCGTAGCCCGCACGGCCGCGCGGAAGCTGGTCGAGGTCGGCGACGCTCAGGTCCGGGAAGTGGTTGGTGATGGGTGGCTTTTTGCGCTTGTGCATGGTCACCAAAAGTCCGGCCGCAGGCGGGGACATTTCCAGCGGGTGGAGCGTTGAAGGCAAGCCGCCGGTGCGCAGGCGGCAACTCAATTTTTGCGAGCAACGGGCGTGAAACGAGGAGTTGTCAATAGTCGGAACCGACCCCTTTCTGCAATGCCCATTTCAATTCAGATTGGGCCACACGCACGGGAAATTCTTGGGCAAGCTCAACCTATTGAATGATAAATGGATAACGCATTCATCCAATCTGATGTCGGAAAACGATTTTGAACCACGGTCTTTCTATTGATGCCGGGTTGAGCAATATCCTGATCGTGCCTTTTATTTGACGACGATCTCGTTCTTAACATCAACGAGTTATGCCGCTTCATGAATTGGCCATGGGCCACACGTCGGATGCCGCTTGACGCCTTCCGTTTTGCACCTCTTTAATCGTGACATGTTCCATTCCCGTTTGGCGATTCTGCCCGCACTTGCCTTGGTGCTCTTTGGCGCGTCGCCGAACTCTGAGGCTCGCGTCGTTCGTTTTGAGGTTTCGTCGCGCCAGGAAATTCTTGGTGGACGCGCTTTCGGTCTGGCGGGCGGCTTCGAAAAAATTTCCGGCAAAATCCATTTCGCGCTCGATCCCACGAACTCAGCCAACCTCATTATTACGGACATCAACCTCGCGCCGCGTAACGCCCGCGGTGAAGTTGAATTCGCAGCGGATTTTTTCCTGATCAAACCCAAGGACGTGACGCGCGGCAATGGCACGGTGCTTTACGAGGTCAGCAATCGCGGCGGAAAACGGATGCTCAGTTTTTTCAACATGGCCACGGTAAGTCTCAGTCCGGAAACTGAGGCGCAGTTTGGGGATGGGTTTCTACTGCGCGAGGGCTATTGCCTGCTGTGGGGCGGCTGGCAATTTGATCCGCCTCGGCGAGAGGGGCTGATGCGGCTTTATCCGCCAATCGCTACGGGCAGCAACGGGCCGATCCGTGGCCTGGTGCGCAGCGATTTCGTGGTGGCCGCGCCGGAGTTCTTCCACTCGCTGGCGGATCGCGATCACATTCCTTATCCAGCCGCGGTGCCCGACGCGCCGGGGACGCAATTGACCGTGCGCGATGCGGTCGACGCGCCGCGCGAACTGATCGCGCGCGCGCAATGGCAATTTGGCCGACTGGAAAATGGCGTCGTGGTGCCCGATGCAGGCCACGTCTATTTGCAAAGCGGCTTTCAGCCCGGACGTATTTACGAAGTCGTGTATGTGTCGGAAAACCCGCCGCTCGTCGGGTTGGGGCCAGCCGCGGTTCGCGACACGATATCGGGTTTGAAGTATGAAGGGGCCGAAACGCTCGGCATGTCGCGTGGAGCGATCTCGCGGGCAATTGGCTTCGGCATTTCGCAGAGCGGGCGGTTCCTTCGCACCTTCCTTTACTATGGCTTCAACCGCGACGAGCAGCAGCGGAAAGCTTTCGATGGGATGCTAATTCACGTGGCGGGCGGCGGGCGCGGCAGTTTCAATCATCGGTTCGCTCAAGCGTCGCGCGACGCGCATCCGTTCATGAATTTCCTCTATCCCACCGACATTTTTCCGTTCACCGATGTTGAGCAAACCGATCCTGAAACTGGTTTGACCGACGGTTTGCTCAGTCATCAAGGGGCTGAGTTTCTGCCGAAGATTTTTTACTCGAACTCATCCTACGAATACTGGGGCCGCGCCGCCTCGCTGATCCACACCTCGGTCGATGGCAAGATCGACGCGCCGGTGCCGGCGAACGCGCGCGTCTATTTGTTCGCTGGATCGCAACACGGGCCGGCCGGATTTCCCCCGACTCGCTCCATCGGCCAGCAGTTGAGCAACCCCACGGACTTTCGCTGGTCGATGCGCGCGCTGCTCACTGCCATGAACAACTGGCTGACGACTGGAACGGAACCGCCGCCGAGCCGCTACCCGCGCCTCAACGACGGCACGCTAGTTTCGCCGACGCAACTCAGCTTCCCCAAAATCCCAAACGTCAACTTCACCGTTCGTCTTCACAAAGCTTACCACGTGGATTACGGCCCTGAGTTCCGGACGAAAGGAATCGTCACGCTCGAACCGCCGAAAGTTGGCAGTGCATTTCCGATGATGGTTCCCGCGGTCGATCGCGACGGGAATGAGCTTGCCGGGATCAAAATGCCGGAGGTCGCAGTTCCCCTGGCGACTTATACGGGCTGGAATTTGTTCAACACAAAATCCGGTCCGGCCAATGAGATTTCCAGCATGGTGGGTTCTTACATTCCTTTTCCCCGCACACCAAACGAGCGCATTCCAGCCGAACGCAGCACGGCTGGTGATCCACGGCGTTCCATCGAAGAGCGCTACGCCAGCCGCGAGGCATATCTCGGATTGGTCGCGACGGCGGCGTTGGAACTGATTGAGCAGGGATATCTGCTGCGGCAGGACATGGCCGCAATTGTCGAAGGGGCCGCGCGCCACTGGGATTATCAGGCGGGCCGAGCATCCAACTAGAGCGCCGCTACTTTTTCTTGAACTCCAATCCCTCGCCATCGGCACTGACCTTCACGCGGTCGCCGGGTTTGAATTCGCCCTCCAGTAATTTCATCGCGAGCGGATCAAGCAAATGCTCCTGGATCGCGCGCTTTAGAGGCCGCGCGCCGAATTCTGGATCGTAACCTTCTTTCGCCAGGAATTGCCGGGCGGATTTATCCACGTCGAGGGCGAACTGATACTGATAAGAATTTGCTTTCTGGACGCTGCGCGGTTCACACAAGGGGCCTTAATTCGAAGCTCGCGACAAAACCCGACCAGCCCGAATTCCCGTAAACTCGCCATTTGATATTGCCGCCCGACCGTTGACGAACACATGCACCATGCCTTCGGCGAGAGCGTGGGGCTTTTCATAGGTAGCGGTGTCGCGCAGCTTCGCTGCATCGAACACGACGAGGTCGGCAAACGCGCCTACTCGAATAACGCCGCGGTCGCGCAGATGCAGCACTTTGGCCGGTTGACCGCTCATCGATTCGATTGCGCGTTCAAGCGAAATGATCTTTCGGTCGAGAGCGAAAACACGCAATTTGCGGGCGAATGCTCCATAGCTTCGGGGGTGGGCTTCCGCTAGCCCAAATCCATCCGACCCGGTCATGGTCCAGGGCTGGCGCATGAAACTCACCACGTCTTCATCGCGCATGCTGAATGAAATGGCGAAAGGATCGGCGGCACGGAGCAGTTCGATGGCGAGATCGGCCGGTTCCATGCCTCGTTGGCGTGCGATTTCATCAAGGTGTCGGCCTTCCAGCGACCGGTCGGGTGGAAAACGCGCGATGACGAAGGACGCAGGACCTGAGCGACTCTCGATCTTGGCGACCATTTCAGTGCGGATTTTCTGCCGCGTCTGCGGCTCGCCCAACCGGGCACGCATTTGCTCCGGGCCGCCGGCTTGCGCCCACCCGGGCAGAAGCATGGCCGAGAGCAATGTCGCGCTGGCTTCGTAAGGATACTGGTCCGCCCAAACCGAGACGCCCGCAGCGCGCGCAGCTTCGATGTGGGCGATCGCCTCGCGTGAGCGACCCCAAGTCTTAGGGCCGGTGGCTTTAATATGGGTGACGACTCCCGTGAGTTTAGCTTCGCGCGCAATTCGGATAAGTTCGTCGACCGCCGGGATCCATCCGGTCGTCGCATCGCTCTCGTCACGGATGTGGCTGTGATAGAAACCACCGTATTCCGAGGCAACTTTGGCCAGCTCGATCAATTCGTCGGTTTGAGCAAAGTTGGCCGGCGGGTAGGTTAGTCCGGTGGACAGGCCAAAGGCACCGTCGCGAGCAAACGCCGTTCGAACAAGCTCCCGCATTCGGTCGAGTTGGGTTGCGTCGGGTGCACGATCTACGAACTTGAGCACGGCAATGCGCACGGCCCTATGGCCGATCATCGGGGCGGCGTTCAAACCGGGACCTGCTTTCTCCATCAGATCGCGTTGGCTCGCCAGGTCGACGACGCCCCAGCCATCGGCGTTGATGAACGCGGTTGTCACGCCCTGTGCGAGCATCGGTTCGCATCCCGCCAGGTCCGGCCGCAGGAGTTCATGATCGCCGAGATGGGAATGCAGGTCGATGAACCCGGGCGCGACAATGAGCCTGTGTGCGTCGATTTCGGTTCTGGCTCTGGCGCTGCCAAGATCCCCAAACGCTACGATCCGGTCGCCCTTGATCCCGATGTCAGCGCGCTGTGGTGGGGCACCGGTCCCGTCGATCACTTGCGCGCCTCTCACAATGGTGTCGTAGTCGGCTTCGCTGGCGCCAAAGAGGCTGACCGAAAGCAACTGCAGAGAAATTGTTCCGATCCAGCGAAGGTTGGTCATAGGGGAAAAGCTGGCGACCCGAGTTTATTGATAGGAATTTTCTTTCGCAACCTTTCCAGAATAGGTCTTGGGGATGGATTGGAGCAAGAAAGAAGGCTGGATAAGAGGCTCCCATGATCCTCTTCGGAAAGTTGCGCGGCAGCACGCCGTTCGATGCGAAGGAACTGATGGCCTCGGGCATCGACGCGATGCGCAAGACGATCCGCGAGAAGGAACCGCAGCGACCCAGCACGCGCTTCGCGACCCTCGGTGCCGATCAACTCACGACCACGGCCAAGCGTCGTTCGGCCGACACGTCGAAGCTGCTGCACCCTTTTCGCCGGACGGCCAGCGGATTGTCACGGGCAGTGCGGAACAGGTGGCCGAATTCGTCGTAGTGCGCAAAAGAGGGCCGTGGCAATAGCTCGAGACAAACGAGTGCGAGGGTTGCGGAGAAGCTGTGGTTGCAATTAGAATCTAGTCATGCCGTTCACGATATTCGCCAGAGCCCGGCCGATCAGAACCGCCTTCTTGTTAAATGAGATGGTGGGGTCCGACGCGGTTTGTGATGGCTTGGTGCGATGGGGCAATGACTTTTGGGGTGGCCGTCGGAGTGTTGTTGCGCTGTTGGGGAAGGATGGAACAATCGACACGGAGATTTGGCAAGAGTTGGTTCGGTTTGATCCCGACCGCGTCAATTTGCTTACTCCGGTCTCCGAAGAACTACTGGTCAAGATAGACGCAGAACTGTCTCCGTGGCACATCTCGCAATTGCTTGAGGACGCGGACGGATTTGAGAGATCGAACGTGCCGCTTGTCCGGGCGTATCTCGACACCGTTTTGATCCCGGCGTAATCGAGAATATTATACAAACGCAAAAACGATAGCAACTAAATTATGAAATTGCTCAGCAATCGATTTTCAATGACGGGCGTGTTAATGCTTTTTGTTGGCTGTGCTGCGGTCGTCGCGCAAAAAAATCCGCCGGTGGTTCTCGAAAACACAGAGAAACGCGAGATCACATCGAAAAAGATCGGTCAAACATACGAGTTGCTCGTTTCATTGCCGGCTGATTATGCGACATCCGGCAAAAAATATCCTGTTCTTTATGTACTCGATGGGTGGCATTTTCCGCTTGTGTCTTTTATCCAGAATAACAGCGTCTTTTCAAAACGGATGCCGCCCGTAATAGTCGTCAACGTCAGTCACGGTGACATGGAATTTACGAAAGTGGAGCCGCTGCGCAACCGAGATTTCAGGCCGAGGGCGGTCAAGGAAAGGCCGGGATCGGGCGGCGGCGCAGCGTTTCTGAATTTTTTCGAGAACGAGCTAATCCCGTTCATTGACCGCACATATCGCACCGACATTACAGATCGCGGATTGCTCGGCCATTCTGCCAGCGGCGTCTTTGCGATTTATGCTTTGGAGGAGCGGCCGTCACTTTTTCAAAGGATTGTCGCGGCTAGTCCGGCGTTTGGATCATTTAGTGACGAACTTTTTTCGGCGGAAAAACTGAAGAACATAAAGTCACCAGTGCGGCTCGATCTCTCGGCTGGGGACGAGGAAGTCGGGGACGCCACCAGCATTGCACCACAAACCAGAAAGTTCTACGAATTGCTTTCCGAGATCAAGCCAGCAAATCTGGAATATCGATTAACGGTTTACAAGGGTGAAAATCACAATTCTGTCCGGCTGTCATCATTCCCGTTGGGACTATATTGGGTGTATCAGTCGCCAGCGAAAACTAAATAAGGCCCGGTTCTTTGCCGCCAAGCCAGCGAAAGTCCCGGAGAGCCGCCCGCAGGGGTCGTCGAGGCCGCAGTTTTGGAGGAGAAGGGTTGCTCGTTGGAGAGCGTGGCGGGAGGCCCGGCGGAGCCAGCCAGCAAGTGCTCTCCTCCAATTTGGTCTCCACAACCAGGGCAAACCTGCTGGTGCGACCATGCCGGATTGCTCTGGTTTGCGGCGGAGTTGGGAGCGCTGGCCGCAGCGCTCCATCCTCCCGAGCCGGTGCTGGCCCAGTGGCTGGGCAGTGTCTTGCTGGGAGCAATGAATCTGGAGCAGACCAAATATCTGAACTTGGATGATCTGAGCCTGTTACTGGGTTCAGTGGTGCGCTTTCCGACCCCGCAACGGGAGGAGCTTAAACGGTTGTCCGCGCCGGAGACGGTGGACGCGGTGCTCCGGTGGAATCTGGCCCATCTGGGCGTGGTAGGATCGGATTTGTATCTGGACCCGCATACCAAGCACTACACCGGGGAGCAAAACGTGCTCAAAGGATGGTGCGCGTCCATTGGTTGCGCCGACAAGGCGATGCATAGTGACTTTGTGCATACGGCGCGGGGCCAGCCGATTTACTTTGAGTGCGTGGATAACTTTGAGGATTTGCGCGCCCGTTTCGAGCCTTTGGTGCGCCGGATGCGAACCAGTCTGCAATGGAGCGCGGACCTGGTGCTGACCCTGGTGATAGATCGAGGCATTTCCGGGATCGAAGTGTTCGAGCGAGTGCTGGCCGATCCGGCGCTGCATTTGATCACGTGGCAAAAAGGGTATAAGGCTGAGCCTTGGGATCCCAAGCAGATCAGCGGCTCCTTCGCGTTGGAACGCTGCCGGAACCGCGTGGAGGATGTGCGCCTGTATCAATTCGAGTATGTGGACCGCCCGTGGGCGGAGCACCCGGAGCTGCGGCAACTGGTGGTTCGAGCGACCAATCCCCAGGGCAAAACAGCCATTTGAGGACTATGAACTGCGTGAAATGGTCGAAGCTGTGCTCAAAGACCGATGAAGGCCCTGGCAAGCTTGAGATTGGACCTCCTGGCCAAGGCATGACAGCAAACATCCATGTGCTGGCGTGATCGCGGTCGAGTTCGGAATCAGCGCATGATCTCCCAGCCAATGACTTTCATGTGGCGCGCATAGCCTCGGAACGTATCCGGGCATTGATGGCGAATGCAACGGACACTTCCAGATCCAATCTGCACAAGTCAGATGGGCTTGCTTGAATATCCGCGAATACATTATTCAGCAGATGCTTCTCCGCATGAACGTATGCCGGGTCAGCCATGGAGCTGCGATGCGCGCATCCAAGGATCATATCATCGGCATCAGGCAACATCACCCCGGCGCGTTCTGCCAGCATATCGCTGAACGGAAACTCAACCGATAGGCTAAGCGACCACGAATTTTACGATCCTTGTGTCGCTGGGTGACACTCTTCGTATCTATCAGAATCGATATGCGCGCATACGGAGCTTCCCGGAGATATGCTATTCTGCGCGCATCATGCTGCCTGTGGTCATAATACTAATGTTAGGCATCATGGAACCTACGAATAACAAATCGGGGGCAGATGACAAGCAATCGGGTCGTGCCACCCACTTGCTTCTCTGGTGGGCATTCGCAGCTTTCGTGATTTATCTCCTCCCTTTCATCGTTGCTTTTTCATACTCTATTTCGATATCGCTTCATGGTGTCACCAATCCGTTAAAAATGGGGGCAACGGAATGGCGGATGCCTTCGCGAAGTTCGCTTTCCGTGGGGCGGCGCAGGCTGTTGCAAAGCTGGATTTCAGTGTCTTTAAGGCGGCCGGACAAAGCACTGTCATCGTCCGGTTTGATACGAATCACCCCGGCGGTCAGAGCACGCAGCAATATCTGCTTCTGCTCCCCTTCAATCAGCCGAGCCTCGCCCTCGGCGCCGGCGATGTAACAAGAAAGGGTGCTGCCTTGTTCGGTCCAGCCGGTGCGCTGGTCGGTTTTGAAGGTTTGGCGAAGCAGCGCAAACACGGCAACGGACTTCCCAGTGAAAAGGCCTGCCGCCGAAACTCCCGCTGGCCAGCGCAAGTGCGCCGCTCCGGTCGGTATTTCGGGCAAAGCAAACTTGCGCAATAACTCGGTAACGATCGGAACGTTAAGGCCGAGGCGGTTGACTTTCTCGCCGTTCGGACCAGCGACGGGTGCCCCGTCGCCATCCCCGAGCATGTAGGACGAGCCGTCACGCAGGCGAAGCACTTCCACAGGATCGTCATGGGTCGTTACCAAACCCTCAACGATGCGGAAGCGACTGGCGGTGAATCCTTCCTGTATCTCCGCCGCACCGTGCTCCTGGAGGAATAGCCTCATGTCTTCCCAAGTGGCAAGACCGGGATCTTGGGCGCGGATTTCGGCCTGACGTCCGGCGTATCGGTCGTGAAATTCCCGCCAGGCGCGGAAACCCGATTCGACCATTTCTGCAATTTTATTCTGCTCATCCGGTCGCAACGGTGTGGCGCTGCCATCGATCAAAACGTCTTGAAGTTCCTCCGGCGAGATCAAGCACATGACTCGCGAGAAAATGCTGTCGAAGCGTTCGGGGGCGACGATGGTGGAAGCCACCAGGCGAAGTTTTTCGCGGGCGACCCGGTAAGCATCCGCTTCGCGGCTATCCTTCACTACTATAGTATCAACGATGATCGTGCGTTTTGAACCGAACCGGTGAACGCGTCCAACACGTTGCTCCAGCTCCATCGGATTCCAGGGCACATCAATATGGACGAGTCGGCGGGCTACTTGGAGATTGATACCTTCGCCGCCGGCGCGTGATGAAACGAGAAAGCGCGGGCCGTCTTTACTCCAAAACAAATCCTGCTGTTGCTGGCGCTCCCAATCTGACTGGCCGCCAATAATGATTGCGGGCTTCTCACCCAGTTCCTGTTCAAGGTAACGAGCCAGCGCGCACACCGTCTCGATGGGCTGGGCGAACAGGACGACCTTCTCACCGTCGGCCTTCGCCAACACGTTCGTGTTGAGAAAATCCCATTTCCGGTTTGCGAACGCTTTCAACACCCTGAGGCCCTCGGTCATCAGGTCGTTGAGGCACTCCCGCTGTTCCGCGTCCAGCGAAGCGGATGTCTCATCATCGTCTTCGAGATCTTCGATGTCCTGGTCGTCCGCCTGCCGACGAACCTCCCGCCGGATGCGGGCCAGCAGGTTATCGAGCGGTTCATCCGCCGTGCCGTCGCGATAAGGCCGTAGCGCTGCGAGAGCATCGGACAGGACGCCATCCTTGATCTGCCATGAGGCGCGAACGGCCTGACGGACCAAGTAGCCCAGCCCCGCCTCGGGACTCGAAGCCGCCCACTGCAAGGCTTGTGCGCAGCGCCATCCAGCGGCTCTTTGTTTCGCCTTACGCTGGCCGCTGGAGTCATTCGGGGGTTTGTAAAAGTCGTGAATGTGCTGCAACCACGCCTTGTATTCAGAACCCAAGTCGAGCACGAGAGGGTTATTGATCTGGCGGTTTGGGAATAACGGGTTGCCGTTCCAATCCCGCACGTCCTCCTTGGTGCGGTAAATCACGCGTCCGGCGAGCGCGCTTTCGGCTTCAGCATCGCGACGCAGCAAACGCAGCAAGTTGTCAAACCGGTGCATGTGGCCTTGATGCGGTGTGCCGCTCATCAAGAGCAGGCGGCTCTCGGGGGATTGCCGCGCCACGAGGTCGCGAATCAACCGGAATTTCAAAACGGGATCGCCACCGCCGGCCGCCCAGTCGGACAAGTGATGGCACTCGTCCACCACGATGACATCCCACGGCCCGGTGTTGATGATCTTCTTGAAATTGTCGCCATGCACCGCGCGATGGATGCTGGCGATGATGCGCGGGTCACTCAAACGCGCATCGGCCTCGCCGGCTTTCCACAAGCGGAAGTTAAGGGCCAGTCGGTCGAATTCCTTGCCCACATTGTTGACGAGGCGAGCCGGGGCAAGATAAAGCACCCGGAGGCCGGCGTTGGTGGCGAGCAACTCCTGAATGAGCAAACCGGCCTCGACGGTCTTACCCAAACCCACTTCGTCGGCAATCATCACGCGCCGCAAATGTTCGTGGTCGAGAATGTGGCGCACCAGACTGACCTGATGGGAAAGCGTGATGACTTCGCGGGCGTCAAGGCGGCGCTGCGGGTCTTCGCAAATCAAATAGTGGGCAAACAGTCGGGCGAGGCTGCGTTTGGACTGAGCCGACCAGGTGTCACCTTCCGGCAACACGCCAACCAACTCGGCAGGTGTGGGGAGTGGGCGAACACGGGCAGCATCCACGCCGGGTTCAATCGCGGGCGGCATACTTTCCTGATCCGCCCAGAAGCGGCGCGGCGGAAAGGCCAAGTCGAAGGTGCGAATCCCCCACTCCTCCTGCTCGCGCAATACGGCGCAGGGAGTATTCTCACGAATAACAATAGGAGAAAAGTTACTCACTGCTCACTTAGGATTCGTTTCGAGTGGATCCTCCCACGGCACTGGTGATCCTGTTACGATTACCTCAAGACCACTCAAGACAGCCTCCTTCTTCTTACGATCCACTCGCTTCAGTCGCCTCTCATGAGAAGTCACGATCGCATCGACTGCTGCTTCGATGGGGTTGTCATGTTCTTTGTGCGCCTCAAACACCCCAAGGATTTCCAGTTCAACTTTCCGAAACTCCCCGGTCAGAAGATCAATTGCCGGATCTTTGGCAGCTTTGATGGTGTCGTTCGCCAGTCGTCGAAACAGATGTAAGATGCGGTGTTTCACTCCAGCTCCAACATGCTCGCCTTCTGTAACGAATCTCTCGCACTCAGTCCTTATGGGGCCGACAATTTTCTGAATCAGATTTGTCTGAACCTCTAGCCGAAGTTCGTTAATGGCTTCGCGCCCTACCGTGTTCAGCAAACTAGCATCCTCTCGGATTAAATCAAGTTCCGCGTCCAATAGTTTCGTGTTTACCTTGGCACCTTGTTCCCCAGCCCATGTGCGTATCTCTTCAACCAAAGCTAGTGTATCCTCAGCATAATCCTTGGTACGTTTTCGAATTTCCTTTAACAATGTCTTGCCCCAAACTTCTGCGATGGGCTCCTCAAAGCGAAGTGCAAAATCATGTGCGAGATCGATATGACGCGATCCATAGAACGTGCCACCTCGGACCACCGCCGCCTTTAGGGTAGCCCAATGCGCGAATTGCAAGTCTTCTAGGTATGCATAGACTTCTTGCTGCGCTTTGACGCCAGCTTCGGTCACAAGTTGCGAAATCTGGGTTGGCAGGGTGCTCTTGAGAAACTCGCGATAGGCACCCTGTCGATTGCTAAAGCGAGCTCGTAATTTTTTTTCTACAATAAACTCCTCCAAGATGGTACGCAGGGCGTCTGCTTCATCGGCTGCGTGAAGTTCATTTTCCCATTGAGTGCGGATTATCTTAAGACGGCTGCGTAAGCGTCGAAAAAAGCGATCGTGTTCCCCATCCGCATGGTCTCTCTGTTTTCGGGATCGGTCGTGGGCAAGGTTTCGAAGCGATTCAATCAATTGCGGCATGTTGCTTTGATTAACATCACGGATGAACCACGGATCGTCCGGGTCTTGTGCCAGAAAGCGACGGTATTGGAGCGCCGAGACCGGATGCACTTGGAGACTTTTGAGAATCTCATCAATGACCCCCTGCTTTTCCTCGCTAAGACCCGCGACGGTGCGCCAGACCTTTTCCAACTCGCTCCGAAGCTGTTGTTTGATCATCTGGTGAACTTGAGCGCAAGCCTCGGCGAAATGCTCCAGCTTCCTCTTAGTCCGGTCCTGGGCGAAATGCTCTTCGGCAATGTCGTCGATACGGGTAACCACGACCATGAGTGAGACTGGATCGGCTGAAGGGTCGTCGGAAGCATGCAGCAAGCGATTCAAAAACCCGCTGTTACGAAGCAGTTCCGCCTCGGCTTGTTGAATACCACGGGACGAAACGACCAAGATGACCGCTTTGGCTTTCTCGCGGATGTATTTTTCCGTGATGCCTGCTTTGACGTCACCGGCAATTCCGACGCCGGGCAGGTCAACCAAAGTTAACCCCTCGCGCAACAGATCTGCATTCCAGCGAACGGTCAAATCCTTGATGAGGGGTGCCAGGAACCCCGTGGCATGATCGTGAAGCAGGTTCAAGAAGGCGCGGCGCGCTTCGGACGTGTCGCCTTCGCGGTGAACTTGCGCCTGCCGCAATTTGCCGTGTTGGAGCGCCGCACGCAGACGTTCGATTCGCAACTGGTCTTCCTCTCTAATGGTTGTGCCGAAGCGGGCGGGCTTATTGTTTGCCGCCAACAGGGCATCGAGGAGGTAAGGCACATCGCGTTGAGCGTCCTGCCGGCCCGCAATCATGAGGAGAGCCTGTTTCTTTAAATCCTCGGCCTGCCGGTTAGTGTCCTCGCCTTCAGATTTGCTCATGGCCTGCAAGTCATTGGCCTCATCTTCACCGTTAAGCTCCAAACCAAGTTCTTCGGGAGAGGTAACGAGGTTTTCCTTGCCGACCTCGCGTTTCAGCTTGGCGAGATAACTATGGTGCAAGCCAAAGACAACCTGGTTGTAGCGCTCGGAGGTGTGGTAAAGGACTTCAAACGAGGCGTGCTCACCGTGGCAAACTGTCAGGGCCTGCGCGGTCAATGGTCCAACGCCACCGGATGGAATGTAGATTTCTTTGCCAAAGACGACACCGTTGATCAGCGTGCTTTTGCCAATGCCGGCATTGCCCAAGAAGCAGACGGGCATCTTGGTTTGGAGCGCTGTCTGAATTCTCTCCAACCGTTTGGCCTCAGCATCGTATTCCTCAAGCTTGTCCAACCCGTGGTCGAGTAGGAACGGCTTCACATGCTTGCGATACCAATCGAGCAGTTTGTGTAAGGGTGATTCGCTCATAAATTAGAATTTGCTTTTGATGGTCGTGGGGACGCAACCGGCCGGTGGCGAGCTATAGCGTCCATAGATTTCGACCCATCGTTGGTGTTGCATCAGGATGACCTCATTCTGCTGCGTGTGCAGTTGTCCCTTGTCAAATCCCCAGTCGAACTTGATTCCACCAAGATCCGTCAGGAGATAGCGCGCATGGAGACCTTCGGGCGGCTCATTCCACAAAAAAACTTTCAACACCGTGTTGGCAGGCAACTCACCAGCGAAGGCCTTCTCGTAAACCTCTTTTGCGGCAGGTTGAGTTGTGTGAATCTCGATCCGTCGAATATTCCGAGGCCGACGCTTTGCGTGGCTCAGCATTGCCCGGAAGGTGTCACCGTGTCTGGAGGCGGCTGGTGAGAAGTAGTAATCAACCAAGATCAATTCCTCGCAAACATCGAGGAGGGTCTCGCAGCAGTCCGCCATCTCATCAGCATTGCGGAGCACTTCCCCCTGGAACTCGACGGCAAATGGCGGTTGCGACCGATCGAATTCGCCAGCAACTATGACCCGTTCGGCACTGCGCGGATTTTCCTGGGCGATGATAGCATGAAATGGGTCTGGCAAAGTGCACCCCTCGCTGTTCTCAAGCCAAGTGCGGACGGGTTCGTAATTGCGACCGCGCGCAGGAATAAAGCGATGCCGCTCACGCTCTCCGGAAACAAAGGTCTTGATTGAGTTGCCGTGAACATCGCCCATTTTTTGTTCCGCAATTTGGCGGTCCACGTAAGCGCAAACTTCTCTCGTCCAGCTCTTCGGGTATCGACAAATCAACCGGCCCAGCCCGACTTCAAAGTCAGCCCGCAGCGAATAAAAGTGCGCCCATGTTCCTAGCACTTCGGGTTGAATTGCGAATTCCTTGATCATGGTGTCAGGGTAAATCCTCGAAACGTTCGGAAAAGAATCCACCCGGCCAGCGCTGGGCAAAGTCTCCATCCTCGGTGATGGACAGTTCGATCACTTCCGCACCGGTTTCCTTGGGGCTGACGTAAAGGACGCAAACATCCTCGGGGCGGACTTCAATGCGGTTCTGCAAATCTTCTTCTTTGCCTTTTTCCAGCACGGTGTCGAAGTGCTCGCCGGAGCACGTCTCGCGCACCCGGCGCAGTAGGCGCAAGATGAGATGCTCGCTGTGCGTCTCGATCAGGAATCGGTGGTGAGGACCATTCTCGGCGAGCGCGGCTTCGATGAAGACATCCCCGAGGTCGGCCTGCAACTTCGGGTGAATGTGAATCTCGGGTTGCTCGATGACCACCAGACGTTCCTTGCCCTCGAACGCGGAGACGAGCACGGGGAAAACCTGACTGATGCCTGTGCCGACGTCGCGGTGGCTCACCACGGTCTGGTTGCTCTGGTCCACCAAAGCGAGCGAACTCATGTCCCCTCCGGTGGCATCGAGGCGTTCGAGGAGATCCTCGACGCGTTGCTTGGAAGGCTCTTTCTCCTCCCACTCGCCATGCAGGGCCTGGCCGTCGGGATTATTGTTCAACGATTCCGGCTCGGCTTCGGGATTGACCCGCATTTGGCGGAGCAATTCTTCCTGCTCTTCCTTGGGCAACGTGGACTGCGCTAGCAAATCCTTGGTGGCGCGGCGCACTTGCTGGCGCACCCAGAATGTCAGGTCATCCGCGGCATCCGTCAGCGGTTCACGCAAGGACTGCGGCGCGAAGTAGCGGAGCAATTCCAGCGTGTAGCCGGGCGT
Organism: Akkermansia muciniphila; assembly: GCA_945861765.1. Classification (GTDB taxonomy): domain Bacteria; phylum Verrucomicrobiota; class Verrucomicrobiia; order Limisphaerales; family SIBE01; genus SIBE01. Next base: position 19,043 of record CAMAWP010000031.1, read on the forward strand.
GAGGCGGCCCTTGCCGCGCAACCACTCGTTCACCTTCTTGCGGACGTCCGGGTTTTCGCGAGCCACCTGCCACGCATACGCGCCACCGGAGAACCAATTCGGGTCGTGTGCCTCATAGTGGTTGAAATTGCGCGGGGGCACGGTGCGGAGCGGACCGAGATAGTGCATTCCAGCCAGCGCCCCGTTGACTGCGGTGTAGGACGCCTCCAGCAAACCGTTCACCAGTTCCAAGAACTGGACGCACGAGGACCGCACCAAACGCGGATTGGTGTAGGCACTGCCATAGAACAACACTTCCGCCGGGGCGTGATACACGTGTGCCTCCATCTGCTCCATGCCACGCTTGCCGACACACTCGGGAACTAGCTGGTCGGCACGCGCCGACATCGTATCGAGCATCTCGCGGGCAGCTTGCTCCAACTCTTCGTCGGTGACTTTTTCCAGGCCGGGCACGGCGCTGTCGCCTGTGAACGATTCGCGGAGATTGCGGTTGACGACGGGATTGCGGACATCAAAGAGTGTGATGGCCAACACGCCCGGCTGCCGGGCCTCCAAGCCAATGAGCGCTTGGCCATCCAGGCGGATCTCGTAGCGCTTTACGAATGGCTTTCCTTCCCGGACGTAAACGCCGGTGGGAATGGGCACGCGCTCCTCCTCGCCTGTCTTTGGATTGAGGCGGCGTTTCATCTCTTTCGTCTCCACCGTGCGAACCCCGAACTCCAGCGCTACCTCAAGCGTCTTGAAACTCGCCTTGAGAAATTCCGCCAAACGCCCCTGCATTTTTTCGGTGAGAAATTCGGCCTGCCAGCGAACCGACTCCGTGAGCGCATGGCGATGCACGTAATCCTCGAACCCGCCGAGGTCCACGGAATTGCCGGCGATCTTGGGGCAACGCACATCCAAGTTGCCATCCACGACGGCGGCTTGATGGGCGAGGAGGAGGCTGTGAATGATGCTGGATTTGCCGGCGCTGTTTGGGCCGAAGATCAAGGTGATGGGCTTGATCGGAATTGTCTGCGTTGGGCCGAAGGCTTTGAAGTTGCCGAGTTTGATGGAGGTGAGCATGGGTCAGTTCCTTCCGTTGGGGGATGAACGGAGCAAGCGGGCTTGCTGCTCCATCTCGGCGAGCAGTTCCTTCAAGTGTGCCTCGCGCCACTTGGCGGTCAACTCGCCCGTGTAGGCGCGGTGCAGTAATGCTCGAAAGAGGTGCTCCAAATTCGTGCTGGCTGCCTCGGTCTTTGAAGTGGTCGCGCGGACTGAGGCAACATGCTTAGCCCACTCCAACTGGTTCTTAATCGGCGGGAGGGGAAGAAGGCAATTGCGAACGTCTGAGTTATTAATCGTCGCCATTCCAATCGCGTGTTTGAGTCCTTGGCAAAGCGTTGCGTGGCCGAAGGACGTGGACAGGAAGTGTGCAACGTAAGTGGGCTCTGCCACGTTTGTGTTTAGGCGCAAGCGGATGTTTTTGCTCTCGAAGACTGCTTCCCCCAGCTCCGCCGAGATAACCGCACATTTGCCAACCAGTTCAGGCGTATTGACCCGATTAACTAGAATGTCACCAGCTTCCAAGCGATAGGCCGCCAGCTCTTGCTGGTCCAGTTCGACTCGATCTACACGTGACAAGTTGAGACGGCCTTCGAGGATGTTAAACATCTTCAGAATCTGCGTGCCTCGACCGTAGAAGTCTGCGTGTTTGTAGAGTCCGTTTCTGGTGTCCGCGATTATTGTTCCAAGACGAACTCGCGGCCAACCCTTCGGGTTAGTGGCCGGATCACCAAAAAGCTTATGGAAAAGTGCTGGCAGGATGCGATCAGCCAAGGCGTCAGCCTCGGCGCGCTTTTGTCGCAATGCGTCCGTTTGCTCCAGAATCTCCACAATCCGCCGCTGCTCAGTGGGAGCAACATTAGGAAATGCATAGCTGGTGAGAAAATCCTCCGGCACGCGTTGTTGTCCGGCCGCACCACGGAAACGCTGTTTGGCCGCCATCCGAAATTCTGATTGGCGCACGAAGTAGTAAATAAACTGTGGTAGGTTGCCGCCACGGGCGCGGAGCACATGAAACTCTGTCGAGCCAAAACCTATTCCGTTCTGAAGGTTCGTTGCGAGAGCAGCCTTCCCGTTCTCCATACAAGGTGTGATTTTTGCGAATAAGACGTCGTTGTCGCGGAATGGCGTAAAGCCTTTACGAACATCAGCCAGTGGACGCACAACCATTTCTGTGATTGATGCCGTCCTTTGGGAGATCGCAGACATGGGAACAAAGCTGACTGGCGTCTCGGGCGCAAGAGTAGTCCAGTCTCGCGAACGCGGATTGATGTCAGCAACCTGCCCAAGGGTTGTTTCGGCCCAATTCATTTTTCCGCCTCCACGGCCTTTAACAGCCTTTCGAGCCCGCCAGCAATGTCGCGTTCCAGTTTTAGCGTCTTGCTGATAATGTCAGCGGCGTCATCGTCTGAAGGTTTTTCAGTCGTCTGAGGTTTGTAGCCTCCGGCTGCGAGATTAAAATCATTTTCCGCAACATCAGCCACCGTGGCCCACCAACACGTTGGCACTTCGCTACCCGGCGGCAGTAGCGTGCCGGCTTTGACGCCGGGCGGTTTCTGAAAGCCAGACTCGCGGAAAAGTTTCCACAAGCGCAGCAATTCGGGGATGTCATTCTTCTCCGGCGTTTCGGGACGACCGCCACCGGTAATCTTGTCGGTATCGAACCCGTCATTCTTAATCTCGGCGAAAAGAACTTTGCCGCTTTGCTTGTCTTTCTTCTCGCCGGTCGGACGGCGGAACACGAGCACACCAGTCTTCACGCCGGCATACGGCTTGAATACGCCAGCGGGCAGCGAGATGACGGCCTGTAAATCATAGTTCTCCACCAGCTTGCGGCGGAGTTCGACGTGGGCGCTGGTCGAGCCGAATAGCAAACCTTCCGGCACGAGCACCGCCGCGCGACCGCCCGGGGCGAGGGCTTCCATCACCACGCCGAGGAACAACAATTCGCTTTTTTTGGAATCGGTGGGCAGGTCTTTGCGGATGGATTCCTTGGGCAGCACGCCGGCAAACGGCGGATTGGAGAGGATGACCTTGTAGCGCCGCTTCAGGTCTTCCTCGGTCAGGCCGCCCAGTTCGGACAGGGCGTTGGCGCGTTTGATGTTGGCGTTGCGGATGCCATGCAGCACCAGGTTCATCATCGAGATCCGCATCATCTGCCGCGACACTTCGATACCGTAGATGCCCTGTTCCAGAATTTTCCAGTCGGGGATTTTTTCGCCCGCGCCTTTCGGGTAGGTCTGAAGATTTGGAATCTGCTTCTTGGCTTCGGCCACGGTCTGACCGCGCTTTTCGAGCCATTCCTCGCCGTAAATGGGAACTTCGCGCGGCTTGTCGGAATACTTGGCGAGGATGTGTTCCACCGCGTCAATCAGGAAGCCGCCCGTGCCGCTGGCCGGATCGAACATGCTGTCCCCCAGGTCGGGATCGAGCATCTGCACCATCATCAAACGAATCTGGCGCGGGGTGCGGAACTGGCCGAGCAACGCGCCTTCCTGGGTGGCGAGATATTGCAGCAGGTATTCGTAGATGTCGCCTTTGACATCCGTGCCGAGACGCATGAACGAGATGCTGTCAATCTCATCCACGACTTCCTTGAGAACGTTGGCGTCCTCGACTTCAAGGCGGGCGTCCTGAAAGTAAATGGCGACCTGAGGCTCTTCGCGGACGAGCGAGGCCATGTAGGGAAAGACTTCGTCGCGGATGAAATCGCGGAGGTCGAGCCCGCTCTTGAAACGCCATTCGCTCCAGCGATAACGCGACGACTGGCCGGGGAACAAGGCGCGCGTGTTGCCGGCGGCCAGACGACCGTGCAGCTCACGACGGGATTCCTCTTCGTCGAGAAGTTTGAGGAAAATCAAGAAAGAGAGCTGTTCGATGTAGGTGACGGGATTGTTCACGCCCCCCGCAAATAGGACGTTCGTGATGCGGTCGAGTTTAGATCGGAGTTCGGGATTCATTGCGGGTGATTAAGCGGCCACGGTGAAAATAGATTCGTTCATGTCGGCGATGACTTTTTGCAGTCCTTGTTCGCCGAAGAGTTCAACGCCGCGCGTGGCGGCATCGTGAATGGACAGGGGCGGCTCAAACAGGTCGTTGATTTCGATGCGGCCACGGATGACGCCGCGATGTTTGAGCAGGACGAGGTATTCGGCCTGTTCGGGACGAAAATTCTTGCTGACGAGCCAGGCCTGGAAATTCTCGGTGATCTGTTCCTCGCGCGTTTTGATTTTCAGCGTGCCGAGCGCGGCGCGAATGAAATCAATCAGGTTGCCGCCGGGTTGGCGGTAGGCGCGGCGGAGGTTGTCCTCGTTGAAATAGTTTTCAGGAGTGTTCAGGTGACGGGCGAGTTGATCCTCTTCCTCGCTGGTGAGCGGTTTTTCCTCGCGCACTTTTTTCACGAGCGGATCGTCGGCGAGCTGCTGGCGGATGACCTGTTCCCAGCGGGTCTGATATTCGCGCTTGTCCACGCGTTCGCCGTCCGGGCCAACTTCGACGTAGGTGACGGCTTCGAGCCATTCATCCTTGAGGCCAAGCTCAATGAGTTCCTTGGGCGGACCGGGTGGTTTGCGACCGCCACCGCCGCCGCCGCCTGTGCCGGTGATTTCCGCGCCGTCGTCATTGAAATACTGGTGGTTGCGGAAGAAATCGTAGATGACGAACTGCTTCTTGCCGATGCGGGGGCAAGTGCGCGTGCCGCGCCCGCGAATCTGCTGGTAAAGGATCGGACTGAAAATTTTCCGGCACATGACGATGTGCAGCACCTCGGGACAATCGAAGCCCGTGGTCAACATGTCCACGCTGACCGCGATCATCGGATAGATTTCCTTTTTGAAATCCTGAATGAGCCGGTCGGCGTCCGGCACATCGGAAGTGATGACCTCGGCGTAACGGCCCTTGTGTTCGGGATGCAGCTCGTTCAGGTATTGCGCCAGCCGCGCGGCGTGGCGCTTGGTGATGGCAAACACGATGGCCTTGCCCGGGCCGTGCTTTTGCAGCGGGGCGGATTCTTTGTAGTTCAACCAAGCGAGCCGGTCGAACTCCTGCATCATCTTGCGGTTGGTATCCACGTTGGTCCATTTCCGCTCGAAGGCTTCGGGGTCGTAGGTCTGGCCATCCACTTCCGCCCCTTCGGCGATGAGTTCGGTGATGCCCTCGGCAAATTTGTAGGGGGCAAGATGGCCGGCCTTGAACGCCTCGCGGATGGGGTACGAGAAATCAGGTTTGCCTTCGGCGCATTGGAAAAACTGGTAGGTGTTGCGCTCAATGTAGGCCGCGGGTGTGGCGGTGAGGCCGATTTGCAAGGCGTCAAAATGATTCAGCACCGCCTGCCATGCGCCGTAAATTGAGCGGTGGCATTCGTCGGCGATGACGACATCAAAATAGCCGCTGGTGTATTCCTGGTAGCGCCCCATCATCGTTTGCAAGAGAGCGACGGTGATTTCCTTTTCCTGCCGGATGACGCCGGGCTTGAGCCAATAGCTGCTGTGGTGATTCAGGATGTCTTGAACTGCACCGATGGCTTGCTTGGCGAGTTGCTCGCGGTCCACAAGGAACAAAATGCGCTCGGCACGCAGCGCTTTGAGTAGGCGCTTGAGTTGCAGACAAATCAAGTCGGTCTTGCCCGTGCCGGTGGGCAGCTCGATGAGAAAACGACGCTTGCCCAATTCAAAGGCGTGATCCATCGCCCGCATGCAATCGCCCTGGTAACCGCGAACTTCGCGGACTTCGCCAAAGCGCAAATACGTCTCGGGGACGGGGATGGTGGCGAGCGCCTTCCGATCGCGCCGACGCAGGACGAGACGTTCGAGGTCGCGCTGGGAGAAAAACGACTGAACCAGACGGGCGTCCTCGTTGAGGTAATCCCAAAAGTAAATGAGTTCACCGTTGGAGAGAAAAATGAAATCGGCGTCGAGGGCTTTCGCGGCAGGTAGCGCCTGATGCTTGGCTGTGTAAGGATCAATCGCCTTGCGTTTGGCTTCGACGATGGAGAGGTTGCGGCCGCGAGTGGAGAGGAGGGCGTAATCGGTGCGCAAAAGCTCGTCCGTGCCGACATCCCCGGGCTGATCATGAAGTTCGTCTGGAAGCCGCTTGGCAGTGACCTCCGTCCTCACCTGCGATTTATCGAACGGATCCCATCCTGCTTTCCGAAGCAGCTCGTCGATTACTATCCTCGCATCCGCTTCTGATTCGTTTCCTGTCATTGGCAATTCGTATCTATAACCTAGTGTTGAGTATTGCTCCTATTCGACACTTGTTCTAGGCGAATTTTTGAGAACCTGATAACTTTCGAGTCATGGTTGCAGACCTTCTTTCAGAAACCGGTTTGTCGCTCGACCGTCTCCAGAGCTTTTGTCGAGTGGCTGAGGCCACGGGCGTGACGCGAGCAGCGAAAGGCGACGCTACAAAACAAAGTCTTTACAGTCGGCAGATCAAGGAATTGGAGGAGTTTTTTGGCGTTGAATTGATCCGGCGCAAGGGGCGTGGCATCGTGCTCACTCCAGCCGGGCACCGATTGCACAACATTGCGCGCGAGCAGTTCGCCGCTTTGAATGACTTCAAGGCGGAGTGCCGAGGCCACCCGGTGGAAATCGTCATTGGTGCAGGCGACAGCATAATCCAATGGTTGCTCCTGCCACAACTGGCTGCGATAGAAAGCAAACTGCCGAACGCTCATCACAAGTTCCTCAACCTGACAAGTGCGGAGATCGTCCACCGACTCAAAGACGGGTTGATTGATTTTGGGATCGTACGCAAGGGAGAAGTGACCAAGCCGTTGAACAGTGCTTTTTTGGGCCGCATGGTGTTTTCACTGTTCGTTCCGAGAGAGATGCAGGAGAGGCTCAAGGGGAATCACTTCCGCGAATTCATCGAAACGTTGCCGCTAGCAACCCTCGAAGGTGAGGGAGGGTTCAGACAAGAGTTGAGCGCGATTACGCGAAAGAACAGGATACGCTTGAACGTGAAACTTGAGTGCTCGTCATTTCCCTTAGTAGCCCGGGCGCTCGCCGGCGGAAAACTCGCAGGAATCCTGCCGAGCATTGCAGCTCAAGATATTCGACAGTTTGGAATGATCGAAATCCCAAGTAAGGCGCTACATGCATTCGAGCGCGAGATTTGCCTGGCCTGGAATCCAAGACAATTGCGAGTTCGGGTCGCGCTGGAGAAAGTTCGCAGTGTTTTGATAGAAACAATACGACTTTAGCCAAGGATGTTCTTTCCGAGAATGAATCGCTGGGACAACAGACGCGCCGATTACCGAGGGGAAGGTTTACTGCCACCAAGAATAAAAAACCTCGACGGAAATTGCCGTCGAGGCGTGAGTTTGAGCTCAGAAGAAATGTCCCAGTTCCCGAAGCGGGCAATTCTGCTGAGTGTTGATGATGACGAGTTCGAGGATTTCGATCTTCATCAATTGGTCGGCTCGTCTGATCAGTTTGGCTTCATCTCATTCGTCAACAAGGGATCTGGCGATCGCAGTTCGATCGCTCCAGGAGCAATGCACGCGACCTGGACACGATTGCCGGGGTTGAACCCGCACGCTCAAGCCAGTGTCCTTTGATGCGGATTTTGGGTTTGATGAGGCCCTTCCAGAAGTCGCCATCCGCTTCAATTTTCAGGGTGCGAATCGGCGGTTGCGGCACGATGGGTTCGGTCACCGGACATTCGCGGAGGGCGTTCACTTGATAGCCATTGGGGTCGTTTCTTATGGGGGGATTTGATGGTTTGAACTTGAACAACTCGGACTCTTCCACGGTACTCTCTTTCCGGTCGTCCATCTGCTTCTAACGGGTTGCTTCCGGTTGGGTTACTCTCGCCGCGAAGCGCGGACGACCTGTCTATTTTGGCCGACGAGAGTTAAGAGCGCCTTCCTCAAAGCGGGACAAATCTCACCGGACAATTGAACTGTCGGCATCCCCGGGGTGCGCGCGCATCCATTTCTCAATTTATCTCAAACAACGGCAGGCAGAATCAGATTTGGACAGATCCTCTTCTGCTCTCAGGATGGCGGCCCCGGCTTTAAAACGCGCTAGGACGTTGAATGCTTGTCAACTGTGCTCGCGTCGCTTGGCGGTGCCGTGGCGTGCGAAAACGCGCGTAGCCTGGCATCATGAAGCTCTGCGATAAGCGCGCATAAGTCTTGTCACTGTCACGCACGGCGAATCCTGCTCGCTGCTGGTTCCGGGCAAAAATCCTTCAAACGGATCTGGCGTATGCGCGCACAATCCGAATTGCATCCAAGTCCAGTCATTCAACTTTCAATTACGCTGCGGTCTGTAAACCAGCCGTTATCACCGGGTGGCTAAAAATAAGTCAGCCCAAGTTCCTCCGACCACCACCTGACAGCTAAAAGAAGGCTGCCATTTTTGCAGTCCCTTCTTTCCGCGCCTACCCAGCCATCACGGCGTTCCGCTCCCACCGGCAAGCTTGCCTTTCTCTCCCTGCGCGAATGCCATCCTTCCATCCAGGTTCCTGCATCGCCTCCGCAATCGCCGATGGTCCCCAGAATTCTTCTACTTGCTTTGCTAAACCCTGCTTGACTGAGCTGAAGCAGGAAGGACTGGCACCATACTCCCGGGCCGATTCCCGTAACTGTCCTCCTTCGGCCAACGTGCGAATTACCGAGTGCTGTCGCTCATCCGCGTCCTCCAGGAACAATCCCCAATCCAATCTTCGAGCCGCAGCTATGGATGGATCTTCGGCATCACTTGCAAGAAGATCTGCCAACGTGAAGGAATCATCACCTTCACAGATCACAGGCTCATCAAATGATTGAACAATCGAGCGACCATTCAACTGCGTCCCGATTCCCATTACATCGGCATTGCTCGATCCAGTGCTGCGACGTCCGGATCGAAGCATTTGGACGGCGTAGTAGGCAATATTTCCGGGAGTGACTTTTTTGCGCTGATTTTCAACCCGTTCAAGCATCGCCGCCGCCATTGCGATTGCGTCTTGAGAGACCTCTTCTGCATCCTCCGAACCGATAAATCGGACATACCTGGGGATTGAAGAACGAATTCGCGGCGCAATTTCATTAACGAGCAAATCACCTGCATGTGGACTCATATAGTTGTTCCTTGTGTTGTGTGAAACGAAAAGTCCCGCATCCGGAAATGGACACGGGGCTTGGTTATTTTGAATCAATGCCCGATTGGAGCCGAAAGGTCCGGTGGGCACTGGATAAAGAGCCTAGTTCCTTATCAAAGGTTAATAACACAAAAGGAGGGGGTATTGCGGAATTCGGAGTAGCAGGAATGAAGCCACCCTTGCCGGAGCAATTGGAGCAGGCTTGAGAGTGACCAGATGAGGTCTTTCAGGTTTCCCGCGCACAGAATCGAACCATCTGGTGTCTGGTCAGTTCGTTATTTCCCTGAATCCGGTCTCAGATTGACGAAACCGCTCCGGTGAACAAATGTTCACTATGGATGAATTAACCAGTCGTCAGCGTGAAGTCTTGGAATTGATACAAGTACATCAGCAATCTGAGGGAGCCTTGCCAACGATCCGTGAGCTGGGGTTGGGGTAAAGATCGGCATTAATGGCGTTGTCGGGCATTTGTGAGCGTTGTGTTTTCTAAGTCCGACAGGCTCCTAATTGCGAAGGGCAAACTTCACGAAACGACACGGCGAAACACGGAAATCACCTGGGAACACGGGCGGATTTGTTGTGAGTTGCGTTGTTAAAGCTCCGTATTTAAGAGAGCTAAACACGATCTAAGTGCTTGTGGTGGAATAAGATGGTGCGCGATACAGGGTTCGAACCTGTGACCCCTACCGTGTCAAGGTAATGCTCTACCACTGAGCTAACCGCGCTCAACAACTGCGTTTGCAGAGATTTGAAACAAAATGCAAGAGTCGAAAACCTAGACTCGCAATCCCATGATCGTTGCATTCGCGATCAAGATTAAGAGACAGCCCAGTAACCGGCTTCACAGCCGGTCTTGGACAAGGTCGCTTAGAACTTGCATCCGATCGAATCCTGCGGCCGATACTATGCCTTAGTTAAGAAAGGCGGCAAGCAGTTTCGTCGCTCCCTCAAGACCAAGGACCGGAATCTGGCCGAACGCCGGCTCAAGGAGATCAAGGAGAAGATTGGGGGCCTTGCGGTTGGTGAAGACGCCAAGCTCACGTTTGAAGAGGTGGCGAGAAAGTGCTGGCTGGAAAGCATCAAGCACACGCTGGCCGCATCGACGATCATCCAGCGGGAGATTCGGATCAAGAACCTCGCTCCATTCTTCGCCAGCAAGCCGATTCGTAATGTCACGCCAGCGGACTGCGAGAAGTGGGTGGTCAAAAGAGGGGCGGAATTGGCACCGCAAACTTTCGTCCACGAACTGGACACCATGCGAGCGGTTTTCGATTACGCGCGACGCCACGGATTGATTCTTTCCAGCCCAGCGGCTGACATCAGACGGCCGAAGATTACCTTCGCGAAAATCGTCGTGCCTTCCCGCGATCAGTTTCGAAATCTTGTCGCGGCAATTCGCCAGTCTGACGGGAGATCGGACAGCCAAGCGAAAAGCAAGGCAGGGGCTGATCTGGTCGAGTTTCTCGCCTACTCTGGGGCCAGGATTGGGGAAGCACGCGCGGTCCGGTGGAACGATGTGAAGTTCGAGGCGAATCAGATTTGGATCCACGGCACGAAATCGGAAACGAGCGACCGACTCGTTCCGATGACCACCGCCTTGCGATGCTTTCTTGAAAGGCTGCATACGGAGGACAAGCCAAAAGCCACCGATCCAATTGGGGTGATCAAGAGTGCCAAGAAGGCACTGCAAACCACCTGCCGAAAGCTCAGGTATCCGTCGTTTACCCATCATGATTTCCGTCACTTCTTTGCGACGACCTGTATCGAATCGGGTGTGGACATCCCGACCATCAGCCGATGGCTGGGGCATTCGGATGGCGGCGCGCTTGCGATGAAAGTTTACGGACATCTTCGCCAGGAACACAGCAACTCGATGATCAAGAAGGTGACATTCGATGATGTGACGTCGGAGAATTTTATTCCCTTGCCAACGGCTGGCCCAGGCCGGGGCACGCTGTAAGAAAAAGGTCGTCTATCCTCAACTATTCCCGGGTTCGAACTTCGGCAATGCTCCCGGCATGACAAGTGAAGTTCATGCCAGCCATTCCGTTCCGAAATTGGCTCTCAGTCGGGTAGAGGCCGCCGAGGCTCTCGGCGTACGTCCGATGGCTGTAGATCGCCTTGCCAAGCGCGGCCTTCTTCATCCCTCGCGAGCGACACGCCGACCACTCTATTCGGTGAAGGAGATCGAGCGTTTCTTGAAGGAAACTTCGGACTCTCCTGCGCTTTGATCGAACTGACCGATGGCGATGTCTCTTGGGTAAACGCTCCAGAGACGGCCTGCGACGTTGGGTGCGAAAAGTGCGACCCCGGATACTTATGAATGCAACCTTGATGCCTTCAACCGTGGGGGATACCCTGCGGTTCAGCACAACTGTCCAGCATTGATTCTGTAAGCGCAGGAATCCGCATAGCAGCGCGCCGGGCTTCGGATGAAGAACCGTGCAGAATCGAGACAAGGTACTTGAGTCATGATGTTCCGCTTTGGTATTGCCGCCCTCGCCGAAATGCTGATCCGGCGGATCAGGGTTGAGGTTTCAGTCTGGACGCCGGTGATGGCTTGCGTTCTCGCGGGCCTGACGCTCTCCGCCCATGCGGCCGACCGCGATGCGCCGGTGCACAAGGTCGATGGGTCATTTGTGCGCGATTGGCTCGTCTTGGGACCGTTTCCGTCCAGAGGGATGGAGTCCGACTTCCTCGCCAATGTGGGAGGCGAAACGAACGTTCGTCCAAAAGAAGGCGACACGGTGATCCGAAGCGATGGCACGCGGCTAACTTGGACCCGTCTGCGCTCGGAGTTCGATCTGGTGAACCTCGAAAAGGTCTTTGGCATCCAACCGTGGTCGGTGGCGTACGCCTACTGCGAACTGAGTTCGGATCGGGCGATGGAAACGGACCTTCGCCCTCCCACCAGTCCATCCATCCTTTGGCTCAATGGCAGCAAGGTCGAAACAACTCCGGTGCCGCCGGGCAGTTCCAGCGATGTTTCCCGCGCCCCGCCAATCCACCTCAAGGCTGGACCAAATCCTTGCCTCCTTAAGCTCAAAGTTGAGAGAGAAGATTGGGTCTTCAGTATGCAACCGCTGCCGCCGGAAAGGGCGTGGGTCGAACTTCTGATCA